>NZ_JBMKJI010000030.1:0-48948 GCF_049237025.1 Enterobacter cloacae complex sp. SYL001
CCACCGCCGTATGTTCCCCTCACCCTAACCCTCTCCCCGGAGGGGCGAGGGGATTGCTCAGTGCTCGCATTAATTTGTGGGGAACCCTCAGCCCACAGGGAGAGGGTGCAAACATTAAAACGGCAACCCGAGGGTTGCCGTTTGCTTTTACAGAGCCGTCCAGGCTTCAGCCCATGCCAGGCCTGCACCCGGCTCATAGTACGTCGGCGCACTGTTACACCAGCCGCTGTACGGGAACGGTTTGCACTGGAACAATTTACCGTGGTTGTTCACGATATCACCGGCGTTGTACTTGCTGTTCGCGCTCCATGCCGGGTAAGACGTATCTTCTCCGGATGGCGTTGCCGCTTTCGCTTTCACGTTCAGCAGGTAAGACGTGGTGCTGCTCAGCTCGCCATCGCTGACGGTCAGGCTCACTTCATACTGCTGCGCCGTTGCAGACTCAGGCGCCTTAAAGGTCACCACCGCTTTATCTTCGCCGGTCACGGTCTGGCCATCCTGAGAACGCCAGGTGTAGGTCAGCTTGTTGCCGTCTGCGTCGGTAGAGCCTTCCGCGCTCAGAGAAACCTGCGCGCCCGCTTCAACGGCACCGATTGGGCCCGCAATCTGCGCAACCGGCGCGTGGTTCACCGCGACAGGTTCAACCGGAGTTTCATCCGGAACTGGCGCTGGCGTTGGGGCCGGCGTAACATCTTCAGAAGGTGTTGGCGTTGGCGTGACCGGGGTTTCGTCCGGCGTCACCGAGGAACCGTCGTCATTCACGATATTCACGTTATAGAACTTCTGCACGCACTTGCTGTAGTCGCCCTCTTTGAACGCGCTGAACGGTGTCTGATAACCCACCAGCTGGCAAGAGTAAGTCTTGCCGTCCGGGGTATCCGCGCTCCATCCCCAGTCCTGTTCCCAGTAAATCTTCAGGGCGCCTGCGCCACCTTCGTCAAACTGCTTCATGTTGGCGCAACCCAACACTTCGTTCGCCGGAACAGGGACTTTCAGGTAGTTCGCAAATTCTTTGTAATACTTGATACGGTTCTGAGACTGCGCAATTTCAGTCGGGCCGCCGCACTCAACGCCACCGTTGATGATCTGGGTTGTTACACCGAAGCCCGGGACCAGGCCGTTGGCTTTATCGTGATCGTTCGGCTGCCATGTACCGTCGATCACCTGCAACATGCTTGGTTTTGGCGGCTGTGGATAGGCGAAGAAGAAGATAGCACTGGCCAGGTTCAGCCAGGTGTCCGCCACCAGCTCAGGTTTATCGAGCAGGGTACGCACGTCGCCGTACATCGCTTCAGAGAATGGACCGTAGTTGTAGTTGTAGGACAACTGTTTCGCACCGCGTCCGAAATAGCTCAGGAAATCGCCGTCTTTGTCTTTACCGCAAGGCCAGGTCTGTCCCTGCCAGACGTCCGGGTTACATTCGCCGTTATAGCCGCCCTTCTGCCCTTCGCTCCAGCCCATTTCACGCACGTGGACCAGCGCCTGACGCCATTCGGCTTCCGGACGCCAGCTTTCGTGGCCGCCGGTTTCCTGGGCAAAGTGGGCAAACATGGTCGCCAGCTCTTTGCGGCAGATAGCGTCGCTGTCACGACCGTCGTTGTAGGTCTTACACAGCGCCGGGAATTTACCCACGGCTTTCAGGAAGTTGCTGTAGGTATAAGCCTGTGCACGCAGCGGGAAGAGATATTCCCAGTCGCTGGCTTTCACAATCCCTTCAACGCGTTTGACGTTGTCCGGGTTCGCCGCGCGGCCTGGCTCAATCAGTTCGACCTGCGCGTTGTCCAGGGTCTGAATAGTCTCTTTAACGGAGGCCATCAGCGGGAAGTTAGTGAGCTCATGCTCTTTCTTCGCCAGATCGCTGGCTTTCATGGTGTACGGCTCGCCGGTGGTCGCCTGCAAAGAGGCGGCCTGCGCCATAAAAGGTGCAACGCAAGCACCAGCAACAAGTACACTCAGTAACGTCCTTTTGTTCATTTCAGTTTTCCTGTTCGTTTCAAATTAAATGTTAATATCCCGGCTTAGGTATTATTCCGTTAATACATAAACCACATTCAGCTGTTTTCACTTTTCGAAGAACACCTTCAGGAATTCTTCAAAAATAAAAAACGTTAATCGCGTGCTGCTAATTTTAATTGCTGATATTTAGCCCAGACCTTATGGGCATATTTCATCCGCTGCGGATAATTCTCTTTCTTCAACCCGGCGTTATAAGCGCCTACCGCTTCCCAGTTATAGCCATATACTCTTATCATTCCGGAGAGAATGGAGGCACCCACCATGATGGAGGTACACGGCTCGGTCATTAAGCGATACTCATCGATGCCTCTGCTTTCCAGCGCGGTAAAATGCGAGCTGTTGATTTGCATCAGCCCGACATCCCGCGTGCCATCGCGGTTTTGCCCAACCGCGTACGGATTCATACCGGATTCCACATTCGCTATCGCGTACAGTAAATAAGGGTCGACATGATAATAACGCGCCGCTTTATCCCAACAGTTTGCCAGAGCGCCCTGGCTTATTATTAATAACAACAAAATGAGCTTTTTCATTTTTACCTGCTGACTTTATTGGTTATTTCTCCTTAGAAACATCCTGTAAAATGAATTTTTAATTACTCCCCCTCAGAAGGGGGGAGTAATTAATGGGTTAGATTATTTGCAATCTGTTGATGCGCCTTCTTTTACCCATACGTCGCTATTTGCTGGGTTATCACCACGGGTCCACCATTTCGCACGGTAAACGTTACCTTCATAGGTGGTGGTGTCGCCGCCGTTGTAGACCAGGTCAGAACGCCAGTTCATCTTCACGTTGCTTACCAGCTCCCACGCGTCCATACCGAAGCCAGGCTGATTGCCCTGAGTCCAGTATTTCGCTTTCCACACGAGGTGGTCGAAGCTTACGGTATCGCCGTTGTTATAGATTTTGCTCGCGTCCCACGCAGCGTATTTGCTGGCGTTGGCATCGACAGGTGCATCGCAGCTGCCGGTGGTATCGTCAGCTGGCGGGGTTACGTCGTCAGCCGGTGGTGTGACGTCATCGGCAGGAGGCGTTACGTCGTCAACCGGTGGGGTTACGTCATCGGCAGGAGGCGTTACCTCGTCAGCCGGCTTAGGCTCCACCGTCACCTGCACGTCAGACTGCACGCTGGTTTTACCGTCCGTCACAATAACGCTCAGGGTGTAGGAAGAAGTATTGTGCACTTCTGGCGCAGTGATGCGAACGTTGGCCGAATCAGTGCCGGTCGCGTTCATATCAGCCGGTACGCTCCAGCTGTAGGTCAGCGCGTCACCATCAGGATCGGATGCCTGTGCGTGCAGAGAAATTGCTTCACCGGACTGAACGGTAACGGCTTCCATAGCATTGATTACCGGCGCCTGGTTGGCTTTAGGCGCTTTATTCACAACCTGGACGTCAACAGCATTGCTCAGCCCTTTAGCGTCGGTTACGGTCAAACGGAAGACCAGGTTCTGGTCGCTTGTCACAGCCGGAACGCTAAAGCTGGCTTTTGCTTTGGTGCTATTGGCGATGGTCACAGAAGGGCCTGAAACCTGCGTCCATTTATAGGTCAGCGCATCGTCGTCCTGGTCGCTGGAAGCAGAGCCATCCAGGGTCACGGTTGCAGGACCGGTGACATTTTGATCGGCAGCTGAAGCCACTGGCGCATGGTTAGTCTCAACAGGCAGATCCGGGATGGAACTTCCGCCCAGCAGGCTTTCGTTCATGGCGTTCAGGATATCGCCGTTATCAGACTCGATAGACCATGCGAACAGTCCGCCCAGGTTTTTGTTCAGTACGTATTTGCCTTTCGCCATAACGGAACGGGCGTTATCGTACGTCACCAGCTCACCGGTGGACTTGTTGAACACGTACGGCGCTTCAGCCGCTTCGTCATATTTGTATTCCCAGCCCGGTTTGCCCAGCATCTGGTTGACGATTTGACGATAGTCAACGATACCGCTTTCCCATGTCCCTTTAATTGGTCCGGTTGCGGTGCCGGTAAATGGATTATCGCCAGTATAACCATGAACGCCGGTCCAGCCGCGGCCATACATACCTGCGCCTACCACGATCTTGCCTGGCTTAACGCCCTGCTCCAGCATCGCTTTTACCGCGTTATCGGTGGTGTAGTTAGTGTCTGGTTTCCAGGAAGCACCGTACAGGGCGGTCTGGTGGCCCAGATCGGTATTGCTCCAGGCACCGTAGAAGTCGTAGCTCATCAGGAAGATATGGTCGAGGTACTGCTGCGTGGTGTTATAGTCCACGTCTTCGATCTTATCTTTACCGGCACCGATTGCAGTAGTCAGCTCGTAGGTACGACCGGTTTCCGCAGACAGTTCATTCAGCATCTGACGCAGGTCGTGCATCAGCGCGGTGTAGGTGGCTTTATCGGTCTGAGGATTGCCGAGTTTGGCGTTTTCACCGCCGCCGCCCGGGAATTCCCAGTCAATATCCACGCCGTCAAACACTTTCCAGGTGGTCAGGAAGTCTTTTACCGACGCCACGAAACGGTCACGCAGTACTTTGTTATCCATCTGATAGAACGGATCGGACAGGGTCCAGCCACCAATGGATGGCAGAATTTTCAGGTCAGGATGGGCTTTTTTCATCGCCATCAGCTGCCCATAGTTACCTTTGTAGGGATCGTCCCAGTTGCTTACGCCTTTCTGCGGTTTCTGCAATGCAGCCCATGGATCGTGAATGGCCACGGTGTAGTCCTGACGGCCAGCACAGGCGCGTTTCAGGGATTCCAGTGCACCTGAAGATTTGGCGCTGTCGTTAATACCGTCGCCGCCGCAAATTGGAATAAAGCCGTACAGCAGGTGGTTAATGTTCGCGACCGGGATCTTATCCGCAGAGAAGTTTCGATCGTAAACGCCCCACTCAGGGAAATAGGCACCGACGACTTTATCGGTATGCTGAGCGAAAGCTTTGTTATTTTCCAGCAGCGGCGTATTCAGCGGCAGCAAATGGCTTCCGTCGGTATCCGCAACGATAATCAGTTTGCTTGCGCTTTTGGTACAGCCGCTGTCGTTACACAGTTCGACCTGTTCCTGATAGCGGCCCCCTTTTTTGACTTTGAAGGTCGCAGAACCCGCCGCGCTGCCCGCGCCGGTCCAGACGGTCTTGCCGTCCAGCAGCACTTTTGCAGACGTTGGGGCGTCACCGCTCCAGACGTTCCATTCCACTTTTACATCAACACCCTCTTTATGCACTTTGATGAGGTTGTTGTAATCCTGTGCCGCCTGATCCACTTCTACCAGCGCAAATTTATCATTGCCCGATGTAATAGAAGGCGTACCCGGCGCAGCTGCAAATGCGGAGCTGGTGGCCGCCGCAATAAAGAGCGCCAGATATTTTGGTTTCATAAATTTCATTTTTATTTCCTGATAAATTTATTTATAACGTAATAACCCATGCCTTCCGTGAGATCATGGATGCGTTTCGCGTAATGCGTATTTAACCAACGTGAGTGCCGTAAACAAAAAATTGTTGCTGCGCTGTATTCCTCCATAAAAAGATACAAGCCAAATCCCGTGTAGCTTATATCTCCTACGATACACCGAGCGTAAAGAGTCGTCCTTCTCTCCCAGCATCAAAAAGATTTATAAAAAACCTTGACCAGTATATTTAAAATGTGAAAGCAAACTGCTGACTAATAAACACCACGATTCCAGAAAAGGCGAGGTAAGGACCAAAAGAAATAGTGAGGTTATTTTTATTTAAATTATTGACGGCGAAATAACCGACAATACCGCTTAACGCTGCCGCCAGTTCAATGGAGGGTAATCCCTGCCAGCCGCACCAGGCGCCCAGCGCCGCCAGTAGCTTAAAATCCCCGTAACCCAGCCCTTCTCGTCCGGCGATCAGACGAAAAGCCCAGTAGAGCAGCCAGAGCGACAGATAGCCCGCCACCGCGCCAAACAGCGCATCACGTAGCGGCAATGTGTGGTCAATAGCATGGAGCACTAACCCCGCCCACAGCAGCGGCTGGGTCAGGCAGTCCGGCAACAACTGATGCTGCCAGTCGATCATGGCCAGCGGCAGTAAAAAAGCCGCCAGTAACCACAAAGAGAACAGCGCCTGAACGTCCGGCATGCACCAGGCCGTGATGCCAAAAAACAGCGCGGAGAACAGTTCCACCAAAAAGAGTCGCAGTGGGATCGCGCTGCCGCACTGGTGGCAGCGCCCCCGTAATAACAGCCAACTGAGCAGCGGGATATTTTCCCATGCAGCAAGCGTGTGCTGACACACCGGGCAGTGCGAGGCAGGAAAGAGCAGATTGCCGCTCCCCTCCTCATCCATCACCATTCCCGGTACGCGCTCGGCAACAACGCCAAGAAAACTGCCCATAATCCCGCCCAGGATAGCACTCATCATCGGGAAACCGAGCGGACAGGCCTCCCGCATCAGCGTGAAGGTATTCATGCGCTTTTTGACCAGGTAAGCTGCACCTGTGCTTTCACATCGCTGAGGTGGTCAACCGGCGTGAGGTTTATTTTTTGCAATGTCACGCCGGAGGTCTGATTAATTTCACGCAGCCAGCTTTTTAATTCATATACATTTACCCGATTCACCACGAACGATAAAGTTTGCCCCTCCTGGCGCACATCCGTCAGTGAAAGATTAATTTCATGAGCGCTGTTCTCGACCACCGTACGCGGATTATTCGTTTTAACTAACTGGACCTGAAGATGATTTTTATCAATTTCACTGCGCATCCAGTTAAGCGTCTCTTTTTGTCTTTTAAGCGTCGATTTACTATTTTGAATCATATTATCCAGGGGAATTACTCCTGTGTAATACACCGCAGCCGCCACAATGGCAACGGCACATATTTTTAAAATGATTTTTTCCCGGGCGCTGTAATTCTGATAGCGTGATTTCAGCTGCGCGATTCGCTCTTTCATTTATGTTTCCCTGCGATCATGGCGGTATACGGTTCGGTTGTTGAAACAGGTTGTAAGGTAAAATCAAAATTCTCACTGGTCTGGTTCACAAACGCCTGCAACGCGGGCTGGCTTTGCGCGCTAACGCTCAGCGTCAGGGTGTTTTGCTGCGCATCGTATTCCAGCAGATCGATCTCCATCGCAGGGACTGACTGCCGGGCTTTCTCCAGCTCCTCAAGCTGAAGAAAGAACCCCTTGCTCTGTTTTTTCAGGCTTTGGCCAAAGTGATATTTGATATTGGTCTGCTGGCGCATGCTGGGGAAATGGTGCTGATAAACCTGAACGATCTCCTGCTGAACCCGATTTTCCTGCTGCACAAGCATCCAGGCCATCGCAATGCGCGGCCCCAGCAGCAGACCAACGGACAGCAGGCCCGCCGCTATCATCGCTGCTTTCATGCTTTTTGCGGCCTGGCCATGACCGGCCTTAAGGCTGAATTCACCGTGAAGCAGATTCACACGACAGGTTTTCCACTGCGGCTGGATCAGCACCAGCGGATGCTGCCAGGCATGCTGTACGTCAACGTGAACGTCCGCAGGCGCGTCGCCGTAGCAACACACTTCCCCGTCTCCGGCTTTCTGCATCAACAGCGGCAGCAGGGTTCCCTCCATTTCACCCGCCACGTGGGGAGATAAACGCAGCCAGTAGCCTTTATCCTGTGCGACCAGCGTGCTGCCCCCTGCCGCCACGGGCAGCAGCCAGGCATCAGGCAGGGCCTGAATCACGTTTAATCCGGCCTCGTGACAGCGGGTCAATGCCGTACGCAGGCGGTCGGCGTCAATGGCAACGGCGTCGACGTCAGCGCCTTTTTTGTAGAGCACTGTCCAGTGGAGGTTGTCCACGTCGCCAATCAGCGTCTCTTCCGCCATCCACGAGAAGGCCATCGCCTGAGAAGCCACCTTTTTCGGCAGCGTGAAATGGCGGAAAATCATGTCGCTGGCGGGCAGCAGGAGACAAACGCGTGTAGCCAGCGGGTGTTCGGCCAGCATCTCCAGGCTGTCGAGCACCTCGACGCGCTCGCTGCCGGACTCACAGCACATTATTTTCCCGCCCTCGCGGCTGTCGGGGCGAACAAAAAGTACCTGTTTCATAACGTTCTACTTTTCTTATTCAATCATTCGGTAACGACGCTGCCACGTCACGATCTCACCGGCTTCGTTATTCATCTGAAGCTGGCTGACCACGCGAAGCGTTAATTCATCGGTATTGCCGCTGTAATTCACGCGGAAGTACCGGCTGTTTATAGAAAATTGATCTGCCACCTGCGGGAGATCGTCTTTTAACTGCGGGAAGGTCTGCTCCAGCGCTTTGCTGAACGCGTCCATATTTTCCCAGCCCGATTCCGGACGTGTATCCAGCAGACGAACCGCGTCATCCTGCGTGAATTTTCCCGGAAACATGGCCGCCAGCACAGCGGCCTGTTCCGGTTGCAGGGTGTTAACGTCCACCTTGCTGGCGGCGTCCGGCAGCACGCATAACAGCTTGCTCACCTTCGGATATGCCGTAACCGGGAACGCTGGCAGCAGTTTGATCTCCGCGATGCTGCGCATCATCTGGTTTGCCGGTTGCCGGGCGGGCACGACGCCAGCCCACGCATCGCTTTCGGCACCCTCTTTCGCCGTGGTGCTGTCACCATCGAGATAATCCACCAGCTGGAAATAGACCGCCTCCGCCGTGCCCGGACTGAGCCCGCTTTCCGTCAGGAGTTGTTCAACAATCCGCTCTTTACGCGGTTTTTCCGCCACCGCGGGAGCGCTTTGCCCCTGGGGCGCGACGTCGGCGGTCAACAGGTTATTGACGTTAAAGCAGTCCTGAGCGTCTTCCACCTGGCTCACGACCGTGTAGTCTTCTCCCTGCGTCTCCAGCGGCTGATGCCAGTCGCCGTCCAGTGCCAGCGGCTTGCTCTCGCCGCTGGCATCGGTCTGTAACCTGTCCTTCACCACTTTTTCCTGGGCCTGCATCGCCCAGCGCAGCTGCTGCTGGCTTATCTGATAATGCGTTTTCTGCAAATTACGGCAGAACTGCTGGCTGATTTTGGCGGCCAGCGCCGACATCATCACCAGCAAAATCAGCACCACCAGCAGAGCGACGCCCTTTTGTTGACGGATTCGGTTCATGGTCTGGTCTCCGGCGAAGGCGCAGGGGTTGCGTCCGGAGTCGTCGCAGGCGCGTCGGCGGCTTTCTCTGGGGCAGCGGCAGCGGCCACCTCCGGCATATCCCCCGGCGTGGTGAACACCCAGCGCCAGGTATCCCCGTTTTCCATCGTCAACGTAACCTCCACGCCGTCCGGCAGATGGGCGGCGTCGTGCCAGGCTGTCTGCCAGCCCTGACGATAAAACCGCCACTGCAATGCTTTTACGCCGCTGACAATCGGCACTTCGTCAGGCTTAACGTCCACCGGGCCGTCAATGACCGGCCAGACGTCGCGGTACAAACGCCCCTCTTCCAGCCGCCAGCGCACGCGCTCCAGCTGGACCGTTCCGCTCACGCCATTCAGGGTGGTCAGTTCAAGGGCATCGCCCTCCTGACGGAACCGCTCTGGCTCATTACGCGGCGCTCGCGCCTGTAGCTGGAAAAAGTCGCGCTCCATCAGACTCCAGCCGCGCTGAAGCTGGTTGAGCTTAGCGGCGCTGGCATCGGTGGCCGAGCTGGTACGCATCGCGCCGTCCAGAATTTGCCAGGCCAGGGTGCTGATTACCGCGAAAATAGTCAGCGCAATCATGATCTCCAGCAGGGTAAATCCGCGCTGGCGTCGCGTTTTCTTCACTTGCTCTCTCCCGGCGGAATGATGTGCAGGGAAATAACCGGCTGGCTCTCATCGCCTTCCGCATAGACGCGAATGGAGTTCGCCCAGCCGTTGTCGGCGGTTTTCACTCGCTGCTTACGCCAGTTCCAGCTGCGCCCGCCCATGATTTCCGTCCCCTGCTGCTCAGCATCCGGGAAGTCGGTTTTGGTGAGCTGCGCTTCCGCCAGCTGATTTTCCGCCACCCAACTGGCCTGCAAGGTATCGGCCAGACCATGGGTAAAACGCACGTTCAGGGAGACCGAGTTCATTAGCGCCAGCGCGGAGGTGGAGAAAATCACCAGCGCGACCATCACCTCCAGCAGCGTCATCCCCTTTTGCTTTGTGTTGTCGTTAGCCATCGTTTTCTACCGATACCGGCGCCGCACCCTGCGACACCACGCGGAAATGGTGCTGTTTGTCGTAACTTTGCAGCGTCAGCGTAAAGCGGCTGATTTCACCGTCCGGTAAAAAGATCACCTGTGGCTCGGACGCCACCGTCGCGGCCAGGCGCTGCGGCGAGAGCGACACGTGCATCTCTTCCGGAAAATCACCTTTGGTGGTAATACGTCCGGCAGATAATGGCACCCAGTGACGCTCGCCATTTTTATCCGCGATCGTCACCAGCTGATATTTATCAGTGGCGATCACCAGCCCGACAATATTTCCGTCCATCACCGCACGGTCTGAACCATAATCAACGAGCGCTTTTAATTGCTGGCCAAATATATCCGCGCCGCTGCGCGAAGGAATGGTGGACACCACCATCATGGCGCAGCTGGCAAATATCACCAGCGCCAGAATAATTTCCAGCAACGTAAAGCCGCGTTGATTTTTCATTACTTCTCGTTCTTATCCAGAGACCAGTTGGTAATGTCATCGGCAGTATTCGCTTCGCCGTCCGGACCCGCAGAGAAAATGTCCACCGCACCGTGTTCACCTGGGCTGACCAGAATATAATCGCTGCCCCATGGATCCTGCGGCAGGCGGCGAATATAGCCATCCGCGCGATAGCCGTTCGGGATTGGTGCGATTTCCGGCTTCGTCACCAGCGCCTGCAAACCCTGCTCTGTGGTCGGGTAGCGGTGGTTGTCCAGCTTATACATATCCAGCGAGCCTTCGAGCGCGACAATATCGCTGGTCGCCTTTTGCGTATCCGCTTTTTCTTTATTACCCATTAAGTTTGGCACTACCATACTCGCCAGAACGCCGAGAATAACAATCACCACCATTAATTCGAGCAATGTGAAGCCCGCCTGGCGAGCCAGGTTTTTACGTTTTAGAGCCATGATTTAACCTACCATATTATTAAGTTGCAGAAGCGGTTGTAATATTGAAAGAACGATGAATAAAACAATCGTCGCCATGGATACCACCAGCGCCGGTTCAAATACCGACAGCGTTAATGTAATTCGATGCTGTAATGCCGATTCCTGATTTTCTGCAGCGCGATCCATTAAATTACCTAATTCCCCGCTCTCTTCACCGGAGGCAATCATATACAGCATGGTTGGCGGGAATAATTTCGCCTGTTCCAGCGCCGCATACAGCGACGCCCCCTGACGTACGGTATCGGCGGCCTGCTCCAGCACCTGCCGGGCATAGAGATTTTCAATACCGTCCATCGCGATATACATCCCCTCCAGCAGCGGCACGCTGCTGGCCTGCAAAATGCTCAGGGTACGGATATAGCGGGCGCTGTTGATGGCGCACACCAGCTTTTTAATCGGCGAGCCGTTCACCAGCCAGCTGTGCCAGCGAAAACGGTTTTTCACGTTTCGCACCCAGGTTTTGAAGCCGACGAACGCCCCCGCCAGGCTGCCGATAATATAGATACCCCAGGCTTGCAGGAAATCACTTACCGCAATCAGCGTCCGGGTGGTGATCGGCAGTTGCTGTTTCATGTGGGTAAACTGCTCAATCACCTGCGGCACCACCGCCACCAGCAGAATGCCGATCACCGCGATAGCGACCACGGTGAGGGTAATCGGGTAGACCATCGCCTGCGTCAGCTTGCTTTTCATCTTCTGGCGCTGTTCGTTGTACTCCGCCAGCTTCTCCAGCACGTCGCCCAGGTGGCCGGTCTTTTCACCGGCCATCACCAGCGTGCAGTAAAGTTTGTCGAAGGTGCGTGGAAACTGACTAAAGGCGTCGAACAGCGTATGCCCCTCGACCACCTTCTCGCGGATCTCCATCACCATCGCCGCCAGCTTTTTATCTTCCGTCTGCTTAGAGATCGCCTTCAGCGCACTTTCCAGCGGCAGCGCGGCGTTCACCAGCGTCGAAAGCTGACGGGTAAACATCGACAGCACCGGGGTAGAGAGCTTCCCCCCGGTTTTCGCTTTCCCGCCTGTCGCCGTTTCGCGGGTTTCGGTGATACTCACGGGCATCAGCTTTTGCTCGCGAAGCCACTGGCGAACCTGCTTCTGTCCCTCGGCCTGTAACGTCCCGCGCTGGGTTTTTCCCGCGGCACTCGTCGCCGTCCAGGCGTAGAAAGCCATTACGCATCCCCCCCACGCTCGGCGGTGACGCGCATGACTTCTTCCAGAGACGTCACGCCGCTAATCACCTTCAGCAGCCCGTTTTCACGCAGGCTGTAGGCCTGCTTAAAGAGCTGCGTTTCTATGGACATTTCGTCCTTATCTTCATGGATGGCGCGGCGCATGGTACTGTCCACCACCAGAAACTCATGAATACCGGCGCGGCCCTGATAGCCGCTCTGACGGCAGTGTTCACACCCCACCGCGCGATAAATCGCTTTTGGCGGCGCGTCCATAAAGCTGAACAACGCTTTTTCATTGGCATCCAGCGGACTGGTGGTCCGGCAGTGCGTACACAGCCGACGCACCAGACGCTGGGCAATGACACCGAGCAGCGATGAACCGATTAAAAACGACTCCAGCCCCATATCCCGCAGACGGGTTATCGCCCCTGGGGCACTGTTGGTGTGCAGCGTCGACATCACCAGGTGACCGGTCAGCGACGCCTGCACCGCGATCTGGGCGGTCTCACCGTCGCGAATTTCCCCGATCATCACCACGTCCGGGTCCTGACGCAGAATCGCGCGCAGCCCACGGGCAAAGGTCATGTCCACGCGCGGGTTAACCTGCGTCTGCCCCACGCCTTCCAGCTCGTATTCGATCGGGTCTTCCACGGTCAGAATGTTGCGCTCGTGACCGTTCAGCGCCGAAAGAATGGCGTACAGCGTGGTACTTTTACCGGAACCCGTCGGGCCGGTAACGAGGATGATCCCGTGCGGGCGGTCAATCAGCCCTTTCAGCTTCTCCAGCTCTTCATCAATCAGCCCAAGCTTGTTGATGTCGGGCTTGAGATTGCTTTTATCGAGCAGGCGCATGACCACGCGCTCGCCGTACTGAGATGGAATGGTCGACACACGCACGTCGATGGCCTTACGGCCAATGCGCAGGGAGATACGTCCATCCTGGGGGAGACGTTTCTCGGCGATGTCGAGTTTCGACATCACCTTAATACGCGACACCAGCAGCGGCGCGAGCTTACGCGCCGGTTGCAACACCGGGCGCAGCACGCCGTCAACACGAAAGCGGATGCTCAGCGTGCGCTCGAAGGTTTCGATATGAATATCCGACGCGCCGTCCTTCACCGCCTCGCCGAGAATGGCGTTGATCAGGCGGATCACCGGTGAGTTTTCGTCGTTATCGAGCAGATCTTCGTTATCCGGGATCTCCTCGGTTAAGGCCATCAGATCGATATCCGCGTCCATGTCGTCCACCAGCTGCTGCGACACGCCGCTGCTCTGCTGCCAGATTTTGGCCAGCATCTCGTCAAACGCTTCCGGCGTCACAGTGACGGGGATGAAAGCACGGCCCAGCACCCGGCGCACCTCCAGCAGAGCATGCGCAGGAGTGTCGTCCCGGATATAGACATCATTGTTGTAAAACAGAACGCCGTTATCTTTTGCGTAGCTGCTGCTACACAGTGTTTTACTCAGTTCGTCCACGTTACCCCTCCGCGCTATTCTTTAAACGGATTGCGCGTGGCGCTGGTTTTCACCGGTGCGGCGCCAGTGCTTGCAGAGGGAAACGCGGGCAGGACGGCGTTGTCAGTCGGCTCAACAATACCGAGCTTTTTCTCCTCCACTCGCTGCATCTGGCGCACCCGGATCTGGTCATATTTCTCTTTCGAGGCCGCGCTGTAGTTGTCGTCGTCACGCAGGACGGTGGTATGAATAAACACCATCAGGTTGCGTTTGGAAGTATCCTGCGAGGTGTAGCGGAACAGCTGACCGACCAGCGGGATATCGCCGAGCAGGGGCACTTTGGACACGGACTGTTTGGTCACATTTTCCATCAAACCGCCGAGCACCACCGTCTGACCACTGTGGACCATCACTTCGTTATTAATCGTGCGCGTGTTGAAGGTTGGGCCGAGGCTGGAGTCTTCCGTCGCGCTGTTGTCGACACTCGACACTTCCTGCTCAATCTTCAGATGGATCATGTCGCCATCGTTAATCTGCGGCACAATCTTCAGCTTGGTCCCTACGGTTTTACGCTCAACCGAGTTAAAGACGTTGTCGCCGCTGGTGGTTTGCGAACCGGAAAGCACCGGCACATCCTGACCGACGTTGAACGACGCTTCTTTGTTATCCAGCGTGACCACGCTTGGCGTGGAGAGGATGTCATTTTTGCCGTCAGTGGAAAGCGCGGTCACCAGCGCACCGAAGTCACCGTTAAAGAAACCGGTCGCAAGGCCAGTGAAACTTGCCCCTTTCATGGTGCCATTTTTAATCTGGCTGATTGGCAGGCCGGTGGAGCCAAACTGCACCCCGCCGTGCTTGCTGGTCCACTGCACGCCAAGATCCAGGCCGTTACCGTCCTGCACTTCGGCAATGATCGCTTCCACCAGCACCTGCGGACGGCGAATATCCAGCTTGTCGATCACTTTCTCGAGGGAGTTCATCACGTTAGGCTGTGCGGTGATCACCAGGGAGTTGGTTGACTCGTCGGCGGTAATATTCAGATCGGTTGAGGCGCTCGCGGATTTCGCTTTGGCCGCACCCGGCTTGTCTTTCAACTGCTCACCAATCCCGGTGAGAACCGGCACCACTTTGGTGGCGCTGGCATATTTGAGGTAGAAGACGCGGGTATTGCCCTCGTTATTCTGCTCACGATCCAGCTGATGAATAAGGGAACGGGTGCGCGCCCGCGCATCTTCCGCGCCGCTGATCACCAGGCTGTTGGTTTCGTCATCCGCGACGACTTTAGTCGCCAGCTGCGGCGCGTTCTGCCCTTTCTGTTCTTCATTGTTGAGGTTATTCAACATCTCCGAGAGTTCTTTGGCGGACGCAAAGCGCAGCGGGATGATTTCGCGACGCTGGATGCCGTCTTTATCGACGCGCTGCACCAGATCCACCAGCCGGTTCACCACCGAGGCTTTACCGGTTAACAGCAGGACGTTGGACGGCTCAAAGTGGACCACATTCCCGATACCGGTGGCATCGTTGAGCTGACGCAGCAGCGGGGCCAGCTCACGAACAGGCACGTTTTCCATGCGCACCACGCGGGTGATGATCTCGTCACCTTTGCCCGGATTTTTGCTGTCTGCCAGCGGCGCACCGGCGGTACGCGCTACGCTTGAGCGCACCACTTTGACCATGCCGTTGTCCATCGGGATCACCGACAGGCCGTAGAGATCCAGCACGCTCAGAAAGAATTGATAGTACTCATCTTCCGTCAGCACGTTGTAGGTTCGGACCGAGACGGTTCCCTGGACGGACGGATCGACCAGAATGGTTTTATTGAGATTGCGGCCTACCGTATCGATAAACTCGCGAATATCAGTATTTTTAAAACTCGCGCTAAAGTTAGCTGCAAGCAGCGAACTGGAATATAACGACAATGCGGTCAGCGCCACGCACGCCCAGGGAATTTTTTTCATGTCTGCACACTTTTTAATTGTTTAGAACATTAATCCGAATATTTTCAAGGTGAGCGTGACGTCGTACGATGACCTCCGCTTCTTTCATTTTTGACCAGTTGGCAATAATGCTTTTCGCTTTTGCTTCATCGGTCATATCGACAGAGTTAACCTGAACCGCCACATCGCCTTTTTCCAGACCTGACTGGCTGTAAAAGGCGGAGGCATTCCTTGCGTTTATCCTGTAGCCTTCCAGTCGGCCCTTTTCAATTATGGGTTTTAACACCAGATAATCATCAAGATGCACACTCTCTGCGCCAACATCTTTTGTCGATTTCGTTACCGGGCCGCTATCCACGCCACCCTTAAAATAGTCCGGTTTATTTAATGCCAGAACCTGCGTAGTACCTTCATAATTAACCACCACATTATCTTTGTTTATTTCCTGAATAAATGCGTCGTTAAATCCAGAGAGAGGTTCACCCTCACGGTAGCTTCTCTGACCGCCTGGCGTTTTGATGACAGCAAAGGAGAGCCAGGCGTCATCGCTGTTCACAATACCTTCGATTTCAGCTGCCAGCGGGGCTTTCACCGCACCCGGTAAGATTTCCTGACGCACGGCTGCCGTAAAAAGCGAAAAGGATTTCTCTTCGCGCGTTTTTTTCAGCGGCTGTTGATCGGCATTAGCCAACTTATTCATAACTTTTTTATAATCTTTAAAGGTGAGATACCCTTGCTGGCCGCAAAAGATCAGCAGCACAAACATAATACAAGGCGTTATCCACCGTGAAAGAAATGAGAACCTCATTTTTTATCCGGCCTATAGCAAAGCAAAAATAAGCAGCATCATACTGCGCCAATATGGATGAAAATAGTAATAAGCTGATGCAAATGCGACCACTGACTTCGCCGCTAACTTTCATAAAGAAAAATATTGACCGTATAAAATCCAAATGTTAGACGCTGCCAGCAGGATATTTTTACCCTGTTTGCAAATTGACCGTTCAGGGGCGTTACCTTACTTTCTGATGCTGTTGCTATTCCTAATCAGAGACGGTAAGTCGTTATGTATCAGAGCCACTTTAATTTTAAAAATCCGCCATTCAGATCGATCGCCCGTTTATCCGGGGGTTTTCTGGTGCCTTATCATCAGGATGTGTTCAACCTGTTGAAAGAGAAAACCCAGCAGGCGGGAATTATCGGGCTCTTTTGCGACGACGCCCCGCTTCTGGGTCACTTCAGCGATGCGCTAAAAACCCGCCACAGTAACGTCCTTGTTATCAATGCGTTTCCCAAACTGAGTGCCAGTAGCCTGCTGTACAAGCTCAATCCGGTAACGAAAGAGAGCAAGAATCGCCTGCAGGCGGTGGATGCCATCCTGCGCCAGTGGCACGAGGGAAAAGCGAAAACCAGAGTGCTGGTGATTTCACACGCCGAAGCCATGAAAGAGAGCTGCCGTGAAGTCCTGGGTACGCTGCTCACGCGAGCCCAGGAGCTGAACTTCCGGCTCTCCGTGGTGCTGACGGGCACTGCGGATCAGGAAATCCTGCTTAAGCAACCTGAACTGCGCGAATATACACACACTCGTCATGTCCTGCGCCCCCTGACCTGCCGCGAATTCCTGGGCTATGTGCAGGCGCAATGCGAAGAACACGGCTGTGAAAATTCGCCGTTAACGCCGGCCCGCGTGCGCAAAATGCACACGTTGACCAAAGGCAACATCAGCAAACTTAACGAACTGGCGCACCTGTCAATGCTCGCTGCCTGGACGGAACGCGCGTCGCAGGTCAGCCCGCGTCATTTACGCCTGGCGGCGGGAGAGATCCTGCCCGCGAAAAAACACGGTAAGCGTCTGGCAACCGTGGGGCTGTTCGCTTCGGTGCTGTTTGCCGCCTGCGGCTGGTATTTAACCTCGTCCATCAGCGGGCACCTTCCCATCCAGCTGCCGGTCCCCGTCAGCTGGAAACAGCCGACGCGAAAAACGGAGGCGCCCGTGGTGCCGGTTATCGACAATGAAATGGTTAATCAGCCGGATGCGATGCACCAGCTCTATCTGATGTGGGGATATGATGCCTCGGCCGAAGATGCGCTGTGCCAGAACGCCGCTAAAGTGAACCTGATGTGTAAACAGGGGAACGCGTCGCCGGAGACGCTGGCGCAGGAAGGGTATCCGTGGGTCAGTGAACTGAAAACCAGCGGTCACCTTAACTATGCGGTGGTCGCCAGGGTCGGAGATACATCAATTGACCTGTTAATGAATAACCGGACCTGGCAGGTGAGCCGCAGCTGGTTTAACCGGCATGCGACCGGCAACTTCACCCAGTTGCACCGCCTGACACCGGAAGGAAAAGACGCGATCGGCGCGGCCAGCGACAGCAAAGACATGGCCTGGCTCGATCAGCAGTTAAGCATCGCGCTGAACCAGCCCGAAACGCATGCCCGGATCTGGACCGCAGAGATGATGAAACGCACCCGTGAGTTTCAGCAAAAAATGCATCTGCACGTGGATGGCATCCCCGGCGAAGAAACGCTGATGCAGCTGATGCGCGTAACTAACAGCACGCCGAGCGTACTGATTCAGGCCACCCGCACTACCCCGGACGCAAAAATGCAGGAGAAGAAAGCCTAATGTCGACCATCTGCCTTGCGGCCCAGCGCAGCTATACAACCGGGGAAGCGGTCTGGTTTTCGTACCGCCTCCCCAGCCTGAAAAACGTTTTCGGCAAAACAGCATTATGGATGGTCGGCCTTTGCGCCATGCTGGTTGTCGGCCTGTATATGCATGTCTACTGGAACATGCGCCACCCGGCACCTGAACCGGTCAACGCCAGCGTTGCCAAACCGGAAACCCAGCTTTCGGAGATGCACTACGTGTACGTGAGTAAACCGTTCCCGCATCCGCAGCCTAAAGCTGCGCCAGTGCCTGTTGATGTTCCACCGATGCAGGATCTGCCGATCATCAGTGATGATGCCGACTGGCAGCAGGCGCCCGACGGCGCGGTGCCGCAAGACCCCTCGCGGGATACCCTACCCGGAACTGAGGCGCATGAGCACGATACCGCCCCCGCCAGCACGAGCAGTGAAGAGTCATCATTAACGGAATTATTTAAACAGGCATTAAAAGAGCAGGAGCAGGATTATTCTCAAGGAAAAATTCCCGCACCGCCGGTTGACGAAACGCAGGATAATTCACAAGCAAGTGTTAAAAACAGTGAAAACAGCCGTTCCCCTTTCAGTGATAAAGGAGATCGGCGGGAGTAGGCATTAATATTTTTCAGGCAGTGCGGTGAGGTTAAGCAGTCGACCTTTTTCCACCACAATATATTGACCTTTTTTCAGATCGGAGAGGATTTTAATAATGGTGCTACGTGCCAGGTTAGTGTATTCCTGAATGTAATCATAAACGTTAATATCACGCTGATGCTGTACAATCAGGTCGTTGATCTCATATAAAAATTCGCGAACAACAGAATATGCGCTGCGAGCGACCAGAATATCATCGCGCTTGCTCATCAGGCATATGTACCAGGAAAGCACTTTTGTCAGTTCAGGCCACAGGTTTTTCTCGGTCATCAGCTGGGCGAAGACCTCTTTCTTGATCGAGCGAACAACCGTATTCGACCGAACAAGGCCGTACATATGGGTGGCGTTGTAATACATCGACGACAGGCCGAAAATGCATTGCCCGGTAACGGTGAACAAGCACAGTTCGTCAGAGTCACGTCGAAATTCGACTTCGCCGCTGACAATAATATGAATTAAACCGGAATCAGCAGTGGAAATCTTCTGCCATTTTTTCAACGTTCTTTCTTCAACGCATGAGGTTGCAGAAATAATCTTTTCCATTTCATGTTGCGGACGTAATTTTTTTCCATAGATGCTTAACATTGTTATACCCGTTTTAAGATGTGATTTTAAAAAAACATGGCAACGGCATTCATACCGAACCATAAATATTTTCCTGATGAAAAACTCAAGAATAAAAAAAAGAGTAAAGTTTTTTATTCGCTAAATTGCTTAGCGTGCTATGTGTCCATCTTAAATCCGAATAATTTTAAGTCAATTAACTAAAAATGAAATGAGATTGTACTTAGGATTAATCTAATAGAAACTTGCGGAAATATACTCATTTGGGGGTAAGCCAAAGGTTTACCCCTGCCCGTATTTCTCTAAAAGTGCTTCGGCAATCGCCATGGTTTCAACATCCGCTACGCCATTCCATAACTGCGGACGGAAATGCATCTGGAACACCATGATGATGCGTTTTTGCTGTGCAGGCGTGCTGTTTTCTGGCACCTCGTAACCGTAGCGCGCCAGCAGATCGAGCAGTGCTGCGGTATCAACCTGCTGATAATGCGGTCGCCCGTTGATATAAAAATTTACCCGCGCCGGTTCGGGCCAGGCTCCGATGCCCTGCTGCGCCAGCTCGCGCCACGGAAACAGCGGGCCAGGGTCGTCTTTACGCTGCGGGGCGATATCCGAATGGGCCACAACGTTCTGCGGTTTAATGTCGTAGCGGGCGATGATGTCTCTGGCAAGCGGGATCAGCGCCGCAATTTGCCCCGGTTCGAAGGGGGTAAAGATTTTCACGCCATCGGTTTTCCGCCAGCCGCGGTTTTCCAGCTCAATGCCGACGGAGGTATCATTTATGCGGTTGGTCCCACGCCAAAAGCTAATACCTGCATGCCAGGCCAGCTCGCTCTCCGGCACCAGCTGCCAGATACGCGGTTTGCCCTGCGGAGCTGGGGGCTTTGCGGGGATGAGATAGTGAGAGCTGACGTTTTTATCGGTTAAGGTCGCAAGAGAGGTGTCGAAATCATCGGCGGTGTAATGGATCACCAGCACCTTTATGCGCGGGTAGGCCGCCTGCGCCTGATGGCGCGTATCAAGTTCGTACGCGCCTTTATCAACAACGCCCTCTTCCGAGGCGCATCCTGCCAGCAACAATGCCAGCAGGAGGGTTGAGAGCGAACGCTTCATCGACGGGTTTTCACCGCCGTGCCGCTTACGCTCACCATCAGCATGCTGGCATCTTTCCCGACCGTTTCGTAGTCGATATCAATGCCCACCACCGCATCCGCGCCCAGCGCTTTGGCCTGCTCGCCCAGCTCCTTAAACGCAATGTCACGCGCTTTACGCAGTTCTTTCTCGTAGGCACCGGAGCGCCCGCCGACGATATCCCGAATGCCGGCAAAGAAGTCCCGGAAGATGTTGGCGCCCAGAATCGCCTCACCGGTGACCACGCCGCAGTACTCGGTAATGGGTTGACCTTCCAGGGTTGGTGTTGTTGAAAATTGCATACTTCCTCTCCGTCTTTAGCGTTCAATGCGTTAGCAACTGCATTATCGGTTCGTTACGCTATGATTGAAAGGATAGTTAATAAATAAGGAAATCAACATGCGCTACTCTGCTTTAACGCTTTTAGTGCCCTGCGCGCTGGTGCTCAGCGCCTGCACTACGCCGGTCACGCCAGCCTTTAAGGATATCGGTTCCCGCAGCGGCCCCTGCATTGAGGGCGGCCCGGACGCCGTGGCGCAACAGTTCTATGATTATCGCATTCAGCATCGCGGTAATGACCTCACCGCCCTGCGCCCGTACCTGAGCGATAATCTGGCGAAACTGCTTAATGACGCCTCGCGCGATCCGCAGCAAAACGCGCTGCTTTCATCCGATCCGTTCTCCAGCCGCGCCACGCTGCCGGACAGCGCCGACGTCGCCAGCGCGTCCACCATTCCGAATACCGACGCACGGAATATTCCTCTGCGCGTGAAGCTAACCCAGGGAACGCAAACCTGGCAGGATGAGGTGCTGATGATCCGTGAAGGCCAGTGCTGGGCAATAGATGATGTGCGCTACATTGGCGGCAGCGTTCATGCTCCGGCGGGCACCCTTCGCCAGTCGATTGAGAACCGCTAACGCATACGTTAAATAAACGTTAACCCCGTAAAATGTCCGGCATTTCATGCGGAATGCCGACATTTATTCTCGCCCCCCTTTCCCGTCGCTATTTTGTGCTATGTTTAAGAGGAAACACGGGTTATATTTAACTTTTAACGCAGAAATATTGCATAACTATTCTGTCAACGGTACTATCTGCGGCCTCAATTGCTATAGATTGCCTGGATGAGTAAAGACTGCCCCGATGAGTATTAAACTAAACGGCATTAACTGCTTCTACGGCGCACACCAGGCGCTGTTCGACATTACGCTGAGCTGCCCGGAGGGCGAAACGCTGGTTTTGCTCGGCCCAAGCGGCGCGGGAAAAAGCTCCCTTCTGCGTGTTTTAAATCTGCTTGAAATGCCCCGTTCGGGAACGCTGGCCATCGCCGGTAACCATTTTGACTTCGCGAAAACCCCTTCTGATAAAGCGATTCGTGAACTGCGTCAAAACGTGGGCATGGTTTTCCAGCAATATAATCTCTGGCCGCATCTGACGGTGGTGCAAAACCTGATTGAAGCCCCGTGCCGCGTGCTTGGCTTAAGCAAAGACCAGGCGATGGCGCGAGCTGAAAAGCTGCTGGAACGTCTGCGTCTGAAACCGTACAGCGACCGTTATCCTCTGCATCTCTCTGGTGGTCAGCAACAGCGTGTGGCGATCGCCCGTGCGCTGATGATGGAGCCAGCGGTGCTGCTGTTCGACGAACCAACCGCAGCGCTGGACCCGGAAATTACTGCCCAGATCGTGAGTATCATTCGTGAACTGGCGGAAACCAACATTACCCAGGTCATCGTGACCCACGAGGTGGAAGTGGCGCGCAAAACCGCCAGCCGCGTGGTCTACATGGAAAACGGGTATATCGTTGAGCAAGGTGATGCGAGCTGCTTCACCAACCCGCAAACCGATGCCTTCAAAAACTACTTATCACACTGATGTGTTAGGGAAATTATAATGAAAAAAGTATTGATTGCCGCGCTGCTTGCTAGCGTCAGCCTTTCCGCTACCGCAGCCCAGACCATCCGTTTCGCCACTGAAGCGTCCTACCCTCCGTTTGAATCCATTGATGCGAACAACAAGATTGTTGGCTTCGACGTGGATCTGGCAAATGCCCTGTGTAAAGAGATCGACGCGACCTGTACCTTCAGCAACCAGGCGTTCGACAGCCTGATCCCCAGCCTGAAGTTCCGCCGTATCGACGCCGTGATGGCCGGTATGGACATCACTCCGGAGCGTGAAAAGCAGGTTCTGTTCACCACCCCTTACTACGACAACTCGGCGCTGTTCATTGGTCAGAAAGGTAAATACGCCTCCGTTGACCTGCTGAAAGGCAAGAAAGTCGGCGTGCAGAACGGCACCACGCACCAGAAATTCATCATGGATAAGCACCCGGAAATCACCACCGTGCCGTATGACAGCTACCAGAATGCGAAGCTGGACCTGCAAAACGGCCGTATCGATGCGGTGTTCGGGGACACGGCTGTCGTGACTGAATGGCTGAAAGCGAACGACAAGCTGGCCGCCGTGGGTGACAAGGTGACAGATAAAGACTACTTCGGTACAGGTCTGGGTATTGCCGTACGTCAGGGCAACACCGAGCTGCAGCAGAAATTCAACGCTGCGCTGGAAAAAGTGAAGAAAGACGGCACCTACGAAACCATCTACAAAAAATGGTTCCAGAAGTAATTCCTGATGAATGAAATTTTTCCTTTAGCAAGCGCCGCCGGGATGACCGTCGGCCTTGCCGTTTGTGCACTGATTATCGGCCTCGTACTGGCGATGTTCTTTGCGGTGTGGGAGTCCGTTAAGTGGCGCCCTGTCGCATGGCTCGGTTCAGCGCTGGTGACTGTGCTGCGTGGACTGCCGGAAATTCTGGTGGTCCTGTTTATCTATTTCGGCTCCTCACAGCTGCTGTTAACGCTGTCGGACGGCTTTACGATTAATCTCGGCTTTGCGCAGATCCCGGTGCAAATGCAGATTGAGAACTTCGACGTCAGCCCGTTCCTGTGCGGCGTAATTGCGCTCTCCCTGCTCTATTCGGCCTATGCGTCACAAACGCTGCGCGGCGCGCTGAAAGCGGTACCGCAGGGACAGTGGGAATCCGGTCAGGCGCTGGGCCTGTCGAAAGCGGCGATCTTCTTCCGCCTGGTGATGCCGCAGATGTGGCGTCATGCCCTGCCAGGGCTGGGCAACCAGTGGCTGGTACTGCTGAAAGATACCGCGCTGGTGAGCCTGATCAGCGTGAACGATTTAATGCTGCAAACCAAAAGTATCGCCACCCGTACGCAGGAGCCATTTACCTGGTACATCGTCGCGGCGGCTATCTACCTGGTGATCACGTTGCTGAGCCAGTACGTTCTGAAGCGTATTGATCTGCGCGCAACGCGTTTTGAACGGAGACCAGGCTGATGCTGGATTATTTACCCGAACTGATGAAAGGGCTGCACACCAGCCTGACGCTGACCGTTGCGTCTATCATCGTAGCGCTGATCCTGGCGCTGTTCTTCACCATCGTCCTGACGCTGAAAACGCCGGTGCTGGTGTGGATTGTCCGTGGCTACATTACGCTCTTTACCGGTACGCCGCTGCTGGTGCAGATCTTCCTGATTTACTACGGTCCAGGGCAGTTCCCGTCGTTACAGGAATATCCGGTTATCTGGCATTTGCTCTCTGAGCCATGGCTCTGCGCCCTGATAGCTCTCTCACTGAACAGCGCGGCCTATACCACGCAGCTGTTTTACGGCGCGATCCGCGCGATCCCGGAAGGCCAGTGGCAATCCTGCGGTGCGCTGGGCATGAGCAAGAAGGACACGCTGGCGATCCTGCTGCCATACGCCTTTAAGCGTGCGCTCTCTTCCTATTCCAACGAAGTCGTTCTGGTGTTCAAAAGCACCTCTCTGGCCTACACCATCACCCTGATGGAAGTGATGGGCCACGGGCAGCTGCTGTACGGACGTACCTACGACGTGATGGTGTTCGGTGCGGCGGGTCTGGTCTATCTGGTGGTCAACGGTCTGCTGACGCTGATGATGCGTCTTATCGAGCGTAAGGCGCTGGCGTTTGAGCGCAGGAATTAATCACGCCAATGCATAAAACGGTATTCATTGAGCGGGTAACCTGATGGGTTATCCGCTTTTTTTTGCAACAAAGGTAATATTTAATCATTTTTATTGCATATAAATTCATTAGATGGCACTGTATATCCAGGCCGCAGACACGGCGCATAAATAAGACAGACGGGAGCATTACAATGAAAAAGTTAGTTCTGGCCGCATTACTCGCAACCTTCGCCGCAGGCGCATCCGCCGCAGATAAAATCAATTTTGGCGTTTCTGCCACCTATCCGCCGTTTGAATCGCTGGATGCCAGCAACCAGATCGTCGGCTTTGACATTGACCTGGCGAAAGCGCTGTGCAAGCAGATGCAGGCCGACTGCACCTTTACTAACCACGCGTTTGACAGCCTGATCCCGTCCCTGAAATTTAAAAAATACGATGCGGTGATCTCCGGCATGGATATCACCCCAGAGCGCAGCAAGCAGGTCGCGTTTACCGACCCGTACTACGCGAACTCTGCGGTAGTGATTGCGAAGAAAGGAGCTTATAAGTCTTTCGACGAACTGAAAGGCAAGCGCATCGGCATGGAAAACGGCACCACGCACCAGAAATATCTCCAGGACAAGCATCCTGAAGTGAAAACCGTGGCCTATGACAGCTACCAGAACGCAATTATCGACCTGAAAAATGGCCGTATCGATGGCGTATTTGGCGACACCGCGGTCGTGAATGAGTGGCTGAAAACCAACCCGCAGCTGGGTACAGCGACGGAGAAAGTGACCGATCCGCAGTACTTTGGTACCGGCCTCGGCATCGCGGTACGTCCGGATAACAAAGCCCTGCTGGAAAAACTGAACGGCGCGCTAAAAGCGATCAAAGCTGACGGCACATACCAGAAAATCAGCGAGCAGTGGTTCCCGCAGTAATCTCTTTTTGCCGGGTGGTCTGGCCTACGGGGGTGGTCTGTAGGCCGGGAAAGCGCAGCGCCACCCGGCAATTTCTCATAGCGGCACAAAGAACCTGAACCGCGCCCCGCTCACGGACTCCATCAGCCTGATCCCGCCACCGTGCAGCTCCAGCATTCTCTTCACGATTAACAGCCCTAATCCCCCACGGTTCTCCCGCGACGCCTGAGGATTTAACGCTGAAGGCCGCTGGAACAAATCGTCGCGCAGCGAGGCATCTACGCCCGTACCATTGTCTGCCACTTCGACCTGAAGTCGTTCATTCTCCTGCCAGACCGCCAGACGAATTTCTCCGCCGCTCGGCGTATGACGGATGGCGTTATCCAGAAGATTAGTGACCACGCGCTCGATCATCGACACGTCGGCGTTCACCAGCGGCAATCGCCCCGGCACATCAATACGCAGGTTCACCTCGCGCGTGCGGGCGGTAAGTTCAAACTTCTGCGCCACGTCGGAAATCAGTTCAGCCATGGCAAAACGCTCGCGCTGGGGCTTGATGCCGCCGTGCTCAAGACGCGCCAGCTCGAACAGCTGCTGCGACAGATGGCGTACCTTTTGCCCCTGACGCAGCGCGGTAGCGAGGTACTGCTGATGCTCCTGCGGCGACAGCGTGGCGGATTTCAGCGACAGCGTTTCCAGATAACCCAGCAGCGACGTCAACGGGGTGCGTAAGTCGTGCGAAATGTTGGCGATAAACTCCCGCCGCTGGCGGTCGCTGTCGGCCAGCCGATCCCACTGAGAGGTGATTTTGCGCGCCAGCTCGATAAAGGTATTGCGCAGGATCGCCACTTCATCCTGGCCGGCAGGCTGGAGCGGCTGGGCCGCCAGCTGCTTAATCGCGCTGATGCTGTCCTGCTCCAGCCCGGCCACGTCCAGCGTGAGCTGTTTAACCGGGCGCGTCACCCAGTACCAGAGCAGCAACCCGGCCAGCAGACCAAACAGCGCCACCAGCAGCATCGACCACAGCGCCGTACTCCAGAGCGCTTTGTGCCAGGCCATCTCCGCCAGCGCGTTGGACTCCTCCCCCTGCAGAATAATGTACAGATACCCCTTCAGCTCACCGTCCTGCCGCAGCGGGGTGGCGCTGAAGACTTTCTTATTCTGGCTTCGGGGATCGTCGCCAAACACCGGCATCACCGTCCCGCTCAGGAAATTCTGTATCGGCGCGAGGTCAATTTTTTGCCGCTGAATGTGCCCCGGCGGGGCGGCATCGGCCAGGATATCGCCATCAGGCGAGACAACATACAGCTCGACGCTCGGATTAAAGGTCATCAGCCGGTCGAACAGCGGCTTTAAGGCGCTGCGATCCACCCTGCCCTGCGTATCCAGAATCGCTTCCCGCTGCGCAATCTGCTGCGCCAGCCCGCCGGAGAGACGCTGCACCATCGCATTGCCGTACTGCATGCTAACGTAGAGCTGCACCGCACAGGCGACGGTGGCGCAGAGCAAAAGTAACACCGTAAACAGCAGCGTCAGGCGCTGGCTCAGGCTAAAGCGACACATCATGTTTCTGCTCCGCAAATTTGTAGCCTTTACCCCAGACGGTGCGAACGATCTCCGGCTCGGCGGCATCTTTCTCTATTTTGATGCGCAGGCGGTTAATATGGGTGTTGACGGTGTGTTCGTAGCCTTCGTGCTGATACCCCCACACCTGCTCCAGCAATGCCAGCCGTGAAAAGACCTCTCCGGGATGGCGGGCAAAAAAATAGAGCAGTTCAAATTCACGCGGGGTGAGATCGACGTGTTGACCGTTAAGACGCACGGTGCGCGCCAGCGGATCGATAGTCAGACCGTGCGCCTGAATAATGCCGTCCGTCTGCGCCTGGCCCATCGCCTGCTGTCGGCGGAACAGCGCCTTAATGCGGGCAATCAGCTCCTGCACCGAGAAAGGTTTTGCCAGATAATCATCCGCCCCGGTTTCCAGGCCGGTAATACGGTCAGTTTCACTGCTGCGGGCGCTAATGATGATAGTGGGCAGGTAGCGGGTCATCTGGCGGATACGGCGGCAAATCTCCAGACCATCAACATTCGGCAGCATCAGATCGAGGATCACCGCGTCCCACGGCTGTTTTTCCAGAAGCGGTAACGCCTTTCCCCCGTCCGGCTCGTGGGTAATGGCGTAGCCTTCATCTTCCAGGTTAAGACGCAGGAGTGCAGCGATATCGTGGTCGTCTTCTACCAGCAGGATCTGCTTCATGGGTAAGCCTTCAATCATTTGTTATGACGTAAGCTTACCTGATTTCGAGCGGGGGAAGAGTTCACATTTTGTTTAAGATTTCACGAGCAACGTCAGCACTTCGTAATGCGCAGTGTGCGGGAACATATCAAAGAGCTGAACGCGCGCAATGCGGTAGCCCGGCAGGCTGGCGATATCCTTCGCCATGGTCTGCGCGTTACAGCTGGAGTAGACAATGTACTCCGGCGCCATCTGGCTCAGGTAGTCGCAGAGCGCCTGGCCGATACCCCGGCGCGGCGGGTTCACCAGCACCAGCTCCGGCACGTTGCCCTGGCCGGTGGCGAACCGGGTCGAGTCCAGCGCCTGGAAGTGCAGATTCGTCAGCCCCAGCTCCGCGGCGGACTGTTTCGCGCAGGCGATGGCCTCCGCAGAAATTTCAATCCCGGTGAGCTGCATGTCTGGCGTGGCACAGTGCAGGCCAAAGCCGCCGACGCCACAGAACAGATCCCACATGTGATGAACCTGTAACGCACGCACCCAGTCGCGCGCGGTCGCGTACAGCGCGCTGGCGACGGTGGGGTTAGTCTGGAAGAAGCTTTGCGGACGGATCCACAGCGGCACGCCGTTGAAATTCTCCGCCAGCGCATGCTGTTCGGTGAAGAAAATCTCTTTCTCTCCTTCCATGATCGCCATATGCACCGGCTGAATATTAGCGGTAATGACCTTGAGCTGCGGAAGCTGTTCCTGCAGCCACGGCAACACCGCGCGAAGCTGCTCCAGTTTGGTTTCCGAACGCAGCACAAAGCGCAGCATCATCCCGCCGTCGATTTGGCTTTCGGTCAGCAGAAGGTACTTAAGCTCGCCGCGCCTGCGGGCAACATTATAGGGCGTTAACCCCGCGCGGGCGATAAAGGGTTTCAGGGCGGTAAACACCGGCTCAAACGAGGCGGGATACAGCGGACAGCCGGTGAGATCGACGGGCGTGCCGTCACGGTGCAGCATGCCCAGCAGCGGCTTTTCGACGCTGCCGCTGACCACCATTTTGGCTTTATTACGAAAGCCCTGCTCCGGCCCGCTGACGGGTGCGCACCACTCGCCCACCGCGTGTGCTGCCAGCAGCTGTTGCAGGTCGGCCATTTTGGCGGTGAGTTGTTGAGGGACCGGCTGTTCTATCCACTGACAGGAGCGGCAGCGTCCGGCGTCATAGAGTGCGCACTGCATATGAAAACCTTAAGAATCACGAGGGCTGCGATTATACACATTATTGCAGGCGGAAGAACCGCCGACTGGAGGCGGGAACATAGAGCAGGCAGAGCACCAGCATGTCCGGCAATTTTTGCATCACTAAGGAATGGAAAATCTCGCGGCGGGAGCCGCCGGGAATGCTGAATAGCTCCGGATAGCCATAGCCCAGCGAGGCGGCCCACAGATAGCTGGCGGCGGTGATCTGCGTAAGAAAATATACCCAGCGCGCCCAGTTGCGCCCCTTTACCAGCGAGAACGCACAGTAGATCTCAATAAACACCAGCATCAGGCTGCTGAGAAACACCAGCGTCAGATTCCACGTCTGCGCGCTGCGGTGAATGAACTCCCCCATGCCTCGCGGGCCCAGCGTGTTCATAATCATCAGCACATCCAGGCAGCGGATCATAATAATGGCGAGCGCCGCCACCTGCACCAGCGCAGGGACGTTCGGACGGGCGTGCGAATGACGTGTTTTTTGCAAGAATCCCAATGTTTTTACTTCCCTGAAAAACAGTGCCGCGTCATACGCGGCACATCACTGGAAATAATAATTCCTTCAGCCGCGTCTTGCACGCTGGATATCGCGCACGCGCTGCTTTTCCGCGCGCGCCATCAAATACCAGGCGATAAATCCGACAATTCCGACCACGCCGAGGATGATGGAGGCCAGGGCATTAATCTCCGGATTCACCCCCATGCGCACGCTGGAGAAGACCAGCATCGGCAGCGTCGTCGCGCCTGGGCCCGAGACAAAACTGGCAATAACCAGATCGTCGAGCGAGAGCGTGAACGCCAGCAGCCAGCCGGAGATCACCGCCGGCATAATCATCGGCAGCGTAATGATAAAAAAGACCTTCAGCGGCGTGGCGCCAAGATCCATCGCCGCCTCTTCAATGGAGCGATCCAGCTCGCGCAGCCGCGAGGAGATGACCACCGCCACATACGCCGTACAGAAGGTGACGTGCGCCAGCCAGATGGTGAGCATCCCGCGATCCGCTGGCCAGCCGATGGCGTGCGCCAGCGCGACAAACAGCAGGAGCAGCGACAGACCGGTGATGACGTCCGGCATCACCAGCGGGGCGGTGATCATAAACGCAAAACCATTTGCTCCGCGAAAACGGCCGAAGCGCACCATCACCAGCGCGGCAATCGTGCCCAGCACGCAGGCCATCGTCGCCGCCAGCGCCGCAATGGTCAGGCTCAGCCCCACCGCACTCATCATCGCATCATCGTGGAACAGCTCGCTGTACCAGCGCGTCGACCAGCCCGCCCAGACGGTGACCAGCTTAGAGCTGTTGAACGAGTAGATCACCAGCATCAGCATCGGCGCATACAGGAAGGTAAAGCCGATAATCAGGATCAGAATTCGCCACGGGGAGCGTACTACCGGTAAGTTGTTCATCCGTGGTCTCCCATCTGTTTCTGCTGATGTTTGTGGAACCACATGATCGGCACGATCAGCAGCAGTAACATGACAATCGCCACCGCCGAGGCCACCGGCCAGTCGCGGTTATTGAAAAACTCCTGCCACAGCACGCGGCCAATCATGATGCTGTCCGGCCCGCCGAGCAGTTCGGGGATCACAAACTCCCCGACCGCCGGGATAAACACCAGCATCGATCCGGCGATGATCCCGCCTTTGGTGAGCGGCACAATGACGCTGAAGAACGTCTTCAACGGGCGTGCGCCGAGATCCAGCGAGGCTTCCACCAGCGAGTAATCGATTCGCGTCAGCGCCGTATAGATTGGCAGCACCATAAACGGCAGATAGGCATAGACAATCCCGATATACACCGCAAGGTTGGTATGCAGGATCGTCAGCGGCTGGTCGATCACCCCAAGCCACAGCAGGAAGTTATTCAGTATGCCGTTATTCTTCAGGATCCCCATCCACGCGTACACGCGGATCAGGAACGATGTCCACGACGGTAAAATGACCAACAACAGTAAAATATTTCGCGTCGACGGCTTGCTGTGCGCCACTGCCCACGCCAGCGGGTAGCCCATCAACAAGCAGCAGATCGTTGAGATCGCCGCAACCTGTAACGACTGTAAATAGGCTTCGAAATAGAGCGGATCCTCAGTCAGTTGCAGGAAATTCCCGAGGTTTAAGGTCAGCGTCAGCTGCCCGTCGGCCCACTCCCACAGATCGGTATACGGTGGGATCGCCCGCGCCATCTCCGCCAGGCTGATCTTAAAGACGATCAGGAACGGCAGCAGAAACAGCAGGATCAGCCAGATATAGGGCATGGCGATGACCAGCTTGCGGCCATGCGCCATCTGCACGCGCGCCAGCCAGTGCGAGAAACCGCCCGGTTTTTTGACGCGGGCTGGAGGTTCAAGTGTGCTCATGACCGCTCCTTATACCGTCAGGACTACGCAACTGTCCGCATCCCAGCACAGGCTCACTTCGTCGCCCCAGGTTGGCTGTCCCTTGCGATACCGGTGTTCGTTCTGTAACTGGGCGCTGAGCATCTGCCCGCTTTTCAGGCGGACATGGTAAATCGACAGATCGCCGAGATAGGCGATGTGTACCACTTCGCCCACGGCAAAGTTATAGCCATCGGCGGGCGGCTCATCGCAAAGCATGATTTTTTCCGGGCGCAGGGCAACGTAAACCGGCACGTTGTCCACCACGGAATTATCAGAATCAACCTTAAGCGGGTGCACCAGCCCCGGCGATTCAATCACCAGACCGTCTTCCTGGCGTTCCTTCAGCAGCCCTTCGAAGACGTTTACCGAGCCGATGAACTCCGCGCTGTAGCGGGTTGTCGGGTGTTCGTAAATCTCCTCCGGCTCGCCTATCTGCACGAACTTACCGCGATTCATGATCGCAATGCGCCCGGCCATGGTCATCGCCTCTTCCTGGTCGTGCGTCACCATCACGCAGGTCACCCCTACGCGCTCAAGGATATCCACCACTTCCAGCTGCATCCGGTCGCGCAGCTTTTTATCCAGCGCGCCCATCGGCTCGTCGAGCAGGAGTAATTTCGGCCGTTTGGCCAGACTTCTTGCCAGCGCCACGCGCTGACGCTGGCCGCCGGAAAGCTGATGCGGCTTACGCTTCGCGAACTCCTGCATGTGCACCAGGCTCAGCATCTCCGCCACGCGCGCGGTGATTTCGGCTTTCGGCAGTTTGTCCTGCTTCAGGCCGAAGGCGATGTTCTGCTCGACGGTCATGTGCGGGAACAGGGCATAGGACTGGAACATCATGTTAATGGGCCGCTGGTACGGCGGCACGCTGGAGAGGTCTACCCCATCCAGCACGATCTGCCCGGCGGTAGGTTGTTCAAACCCGGCCAGCATGCGCAGCAGGGTCGATTTACCGCAGCCGGATGCGCCGAGCAAAGCAAATATTTCACCTTTGTAAATCGTCAGGCTGACATCGTCCACGGCATGCTGGCCGTCGAAGGATTTGGTGAGGTTTCGAATTTCAAGAAGCGGGGTCAGCGCTTTACGGACTTTCGCCTGCGGGCGGGGGATCGCGTCATTCACGGGGTGCTCTCCGGCATAGATCAACACTGGTGCAAACGCACCGTCAGGGTGCGTATCGCCGGGCGGCGCTAACGCTTGCCCGGCCTACGGGATTTGTCGGCCCGGTAAGCGACAGCGCCACCGGGCAACGATATCAAACGCCGTTACTTACCGCTTTTCACCTTCGTCCACGCGCGGGTACGCACACGGTCAATTTTCGGTTCCTGCACTTTCAGGGTGAAGAGCTTGGCAAACACATCGGCTGGCGGGTAGATCGCCGGATTATTGCGGATTTCTTCGCTCACCAGCGGCACGGAGGCCTTGTTACCGTTGGCGTAGTAGACGTGGTCGCTGATGTGGGCAATCACTTCCGGACGCATCAGGTAGTTGAGGAACTGATACGCTTCCTCTTTGTTTTTCGCATCAGCCGGCATCGCGAAGACGTCGAAGAACGCCAGCGCCCCCTCCTTCGGAATGAAGTAGGAAACATTCACGCCGTTTTTCGCCTCTTTCGCACGGTTCGCTGCCTGCCAGACGTCACCCGCCCAGCCGATGGCCACGCAGATATCCCCGTTAGCCAGGTCGTTGATGTACTGAGAGGAGTGGAAGTAGCGAATATTCGGACGCAGCTTTAATAGCAGGTCGGTCGCCGGACCGGTGTAGTCGTCGGCCTTGCTGCTGTTTGGATCTTTGCCGAGATAGTTAAGCACGGTGGCGAAAATCTCTTCCGGCGCATCGAGGAAAGAGACGCCGCAGCTTTTCAGCTTCTCGAGATTTTCCGGCTTCAGCACCACGTCCCAGCTGTCCAGCTTGACGTCCGGGCCCAGCGCCGCTTTGACTTTATCCACGTTATAGCCAATACCGGTGGTCGCCCACAGGTAAGGCATGGCGTATTTGTTGTCCGGATCATGCTTCGCCACCAGCTTCAGCACTTCCGGATCGAGGTTTTTCCAGTTCGATAACTTGTTCTTGTCCAGCGGCTGGAAGACACCGGCGGTCAGCTGACGCTCCAGGAAGCTTGCAGAGGGCACCACCAGGTCGAAACCGGTACTGCCCGCCATCAGTTTGCCTTCCAGTACTTCGTTGGAATCGAATACGTCGTAGACAACCTTAATGCCGGTCTCTTTTTCAAAATTCGCGACGGTGTCCGGCGCAATATAGTCAGACCAGTTATAGACGTGCAGCGTTTTTTGTTCCGCAGCGAGCGTGCCGGCAGAGACGGCCATCAGAGCACCCGCAACCAGACCCGATAACCATTTTTTATTCAAGGCGATCATATTGTTATTCCTTCTGAAAGCTCGTTAACAAACGAACCAAAACTGTGCAGCCTGAAGATATGCAATATTCATGCATAGTTTGTCGCTCTGCCCGAAATAAAATACACCCCTCTTCCCGGCAGGTTCCGCTCGCTTTTTTAAGCACCGCAAGAATAACTGTAGCCCGTGTCTCCGGCTATAGCCCAGACGAAAAAACGCCTTTTATCAATTTTTTATGCAGATTATGTCTACGTGATAAGCCGAAACGGCCCGAGAGGAGGTGAAAAATTCTTTAAAGAAAGGTTAAAAGCAGCAGAAAAAGCGGTGTTATGCAGCCGCTCTGGTAGCGACTGCGCAAAAGTCAGACAGGCTTAGTGGAGAAAATTGGAAGATGCATCATTATTCTCGGCATCATCTTCCGCGCTATACAGCAGGTGATGTGCGTTGGCTTCCATCATTACCATGGAAATTTGCTCTTCGCTCAGGCGCATAAACCAGGCGAACTGTTTGAAGGAGAGCCCCGCGCCGGAGAATAAAGACTGGCAAACCACCAGCTTCGGCAGATTATCATCCTGTATGTCGAGAAACGCTTTCACGGTCAAAGAACTGGCGTTAATCGCTGACAGATCGGATGCCAGTGCAAGCAGCGCTGAAGGCTTCACTTCAGCCAGCGCCGAGAACAAGATCACGTCGTTAATCAGATCAATTTTGGCATCAAAAATACCATCGAAATTTTGCATGTGAGGCAGATGCAGCGCCTGGCAGGAGTCGCATTCGAAAAAAGTAATACCGGCATCATCGAGCCATTGACGTAACGTATCCAGTGTAGGTACGACCTGTAAATCCATCGCTGTGCAGCCTCTTAAATAAAAACGTTGTCCAGCTTACGCAAAAAGTGCGCGCCGATCCATTTAACCGCCCGTTTTCAGGCAAAATCCCGGCGTCGCATGGCGTTCAATCCATGCGATCATTTTACCTGCAATATCGACGCCTGTGGTTTTTTCCACCCCTTCCAGCCCCGGCGAGGCGTTAACTTCCATCACCAGCGGCCCGCGGTCGGCACGCAGCAGATCGACCCCCGCCACGTCCAGGCCCAGCGTCTGCGCCGCTTTCACCGCAATCTCGCGCTCGCGCTCGCTGATAAGGGCCACCCGCGCGATACCGCCGCGGTGCAGGTTAGAGCGGAAGTCGCCCTCTTTCGCCTGCCGCTCTATGGCGGCCACCACTTCATCGCCCACCACAAAGCAGCGGATGTCGCACCCTTTGGCCTCTTTAATATACTCCTGCACCAGAATATGGGCATTCAGACCGCGAAAGGCGTCAATCACGCTTTCCGCCGCCTGACGCGTCTCCGCCAGTACCACCCCAATACCCTGCGTGCCTTCCACCAGCTTAATGACCAGCGGCGCACCGCCCACCATGTCGATTAAATCGCTGGTGTCGTCCGGGGAGTGAGCAATCCCGGTGACGGGCAAATCGATCCCCTGGCGCGCCAGCAGCTGCAGCGAGCGCAGCTTATCGCGGGCGCGTGAGATCGCCACGGATTCATTGAGCGGATAGCTTCCCAGCATTTCAAACTGGCGCAGCGCGGCCGTGCCGTAATAGGTGATCTGGGAGCCAATGCGGGGAATTACCGCATCAAAATGCGGGAGTTTGCGGCCTTTGTAATGAATCGACGACGCCGCAGGGTCGATGTTCATATAGCAGGACATCGGATCGAGGATCTCAACCTGATGTCCGCGTTTCGCCGCCGCTTCTCGCAGGCGTTTACATGAATAGAGCGTTCCATCCCGGGACAATATGGCAATTTTCACCCTGCACCTCTCTAAAGACATGGGAAAAGCCTACCTATCATACACGAGGCGCAGGAGGAAGGGACTATCGCGTTGCCCAGCCCTGTTTGTGCAGGTAATCAAGAATGAACGGGCGGTTTTCTTTAATGATGGTGCGACGAATATGGTCGCTCCAGGTATCGCGGCGGTTGTTGCTGTCGCGCGTCAGATAGTAGTTCGCCAGCTCTTCATCGTATTGATGCAGAACGTCCTGATCGACCGGCTGGTAGTGGTTTTCATGCACCAGCATCGCAGCAGGAATACGCGGCTTCAGATCCGGGTTATCCGCCGGCCAGCCGAGGCACAGACCAAACAGCGGCAACACGTGTTTCGGCAGCTTCAGCAGTTGCGTCACGCTTTCGATGTTATTACGCAGCCCGCCGATATAGACGCCGCCAAGCCCCAGCGATTCCGCCGCCGTGAACGCGTTTTGCGCCATCAATGCCGTATCCACCACGCCCAGCAGCAGCTGTTCCGCCAGCCCCAGCTCCGCCTCAGGACAGATTTGCAGGTGACGGTTAAAATCGGCGCAGAACACCCAGAACTCAGCCGCCTGGGCAACGTGCTTTTGTCCGCCCGTCAGCGTTACCAGCTGTTCACGCATCGCCGGATCGGTGATGCGGATAATGGAGCTGCACTGCAAAAAGCTGGAGCTGGAGGTGCCTCTTGCGCTGTCGATGATCGCGTCCCGCTGCGCCTGGGTGATCGGCTCATCGGTGAAATGGCGAATGGAACGGTGGGAACGAAGCAGGTCAATGGTTGGCGTCATTTTGTCTCTCTTTGTATTGCGTAAAACGTATGGCAGCCAGTATAGGCAATGATCCACCTGATGTAATTGGCGAAACATAGCCTGACTGTATCAAAGTGACAGGTGAAACCTTCTTTCCATGACGGCAGGTTATCGTGCACTATAGGGATTATTCGCCGTCAGGCTTGTTTTTTGAGGAGAGAGAAATGTTTGCAGTAATTTTTGGTCGTCCAGGATGCCCTTACTGTGTGCGCGCGAAAGAGCTGGCTGAGAAACTGACTGAAGAACGTGATGATTTCAACTTCCGTTACGTGGATATCCACGCGGAAGGCATCAGCAAAGCCGATCTGGAAAAAACCGTGGGTAAACCGGTTGAAACCGTGCCGCAAATCTTCCTCGATCAGAAACACATCGGCGGCTGCACCGATTTCGAAGCGTACGCCAAAGAGCACCTGGGCCTGTTTGCCGCTCAGTAATGCTAAGACGCCCTCACCCTGAGGGCGTTTTTATTTATGATGCTTCCGCTGTTGCAGCAGGCTGCGCATAAATAAGAAACAGAGCGCCCCCAGCGCACACCAGAAAACGCCACTTAGTAGCCACGCCACTTCCTGCCAGACGCTTCTCGACGAGAGAAACAGCACGCGCATCAGAAGCAGGCAGAGGGGCGCCGCAAGGATGGCCCCCAGCAGCGGCATTACCACCTCGCCTTTGCGCGAGAGAAAACTGGCCACTACCCCCGGCAGGATGAAGAACAACAGGCCCAGCTCGGGATGACCGGACGCTCTGAAGGCGCCCTTCACATTAAAAGCAAGCGACATGCAAACGACCGTAAACAGCAAAAAGCAGCTGATTACGCCAACCCAGTTTCGTTTAAAGTTCAAACTATCCTCCTGACTTATCTCTATCAAATACAAAAATCGTCCGGTGGACGCCCAGTCAGATAAAGCATTGCGGCAATCCTTGCCAAAGCACGCACACAAGTCGTGCGATAATAGGTGGCTGTCGGTAGCTATTACGATTAAACTAACCGCCTGCTAGTGTTTAGGGTATTTATCAGGAAGCAGGGAGGTGCAAAGTGATTCCCTGACTCTGAAAACAGTAGCCCAAATAGTCCTTTCATTCAACAACTTACTGGTAAACAAGAAGTTAGCCTCCGTGAATATAAACGTCGCAGACTTGTTAAATGGGAATTACATCCTGTTATTATTTGTGGTACTGGCACTGGGCCTTTGTCTGGGTAAATTGCGCCTGGGTTCAGTTCAACTTGGTAATTCCATTGGCGTTTTAGTCGTCTCCCTGTTATTAGGTCAGCAACATTTCAGTATTAACACGGACGCGCTTAACTTAGGTTTCATGCTGTTTATTTTTTGCGTAGGCGTGGAAGCCGGTCCGAACTTTTTTTCCATTTTCTTCCGAGACGGCAAAAATTATCTGATGCTGGCGCTGGTGATGGTCGGCAGCGCCCTGCTGATTGCGTTAGGGCTGGGCAAACTGTTTGGCTGGGACATCGGCTTAACGGCCGGTATGCTGGCAGGCTCGATGACCTCCACGCCGGTGCTTGTTGGCGCGGGGGATACGCTTCGTCATTCTGGCATGGCAGGCACGCAGCTTTCCGCCGCGCTGGATAACCTGAGCCTGGGCTATGCCCTGACCTATCTGATTGGTCTGGTGAGCCTGATTGTTGGCGCGCGCTATCTGCCAAAACTTCAGCATCAGGATCTCCAGACCAGCGCCCAAACCATTGCCCGAGAGCGTGGTCTGGATACGGACTCCAAACGTAAAGTTTACCTGCCGGTGATCCGCGCCTACCGCGTCGGGCCAGAGCTGGTTGCCTGGACCGACGGGAAAAACCTGCGCGAGCTGGGGATCTACCGTCAGACCGGCTGCTACATCGAACGTATCCGTCGTAACGGCATTCTGGCAAACCCGGACGGTGACGCAGTACTCCAGATGGGCGATGACATCGCTCTGGTTGGTTACCCGGACGCCCACGCGCGTCTCGATCCGAGCTTCCGCAACGGGAAAGAAGTGTTCGACCGCGACCTGCTGGACATGCGTATCGTCACCGAAGAGATTGTGGTGAAGAACCACAACGCCGTGGGCCGCCGTCTGGCGCAGCTGAAGCTGACCGACCACGGCTGTTTCCTCAATCGCGTGATCCGCAGCCAGATTGAAATGCCTATCGACGATAACGTGGTGCTTAATAAAGGCGATGTGTTGCAGGTCAGCGGCGATGCCCGACGTGTTAAAACCGTTGCCGACCGTATCGGCTTTATCTCGATTCACAGTCAAGTGACGGACCTGTTAGCCTTCTGCGCCTTCTTCATTGTTGGCCTGATGATCGGGATGATCACCTTCCAGTTCAGTAACTTTAGCTTCGGCATCGGTAACGCTGCCGGTCTGCTGTTCGCCGGGATCATGCTGGGCTTCCTGCGAGCGAACCATCCCACCTTCGGCTACATCCCTCAGGGAGCGCTGAACATGGTGAAAGAGTTCGGTCTGATGGTCTTTATGGCGGGTGTCGGCTTAAGCGCCGGGAGCGGCATTGGCAATGGCCTGGGTGCGGTCGGCTGGCAAATGTTGGTTTCCGGACTTATCGTCAGCCTGGTACCGGTAGTCATCTGCTTCCTGTTCGGCGCCTACGTGCTCCGCATGAACCGCGCCCTGCTCTTCGGCGCGATGATGGGCGCGCGCACCTGCGCACCGGCAATGGAGATCATCAGCGACACCGCGCGCAGCAACATCCCGGCGCTGGGCTATGCAGGCACCTACGCCATCGCAAACGTGCTGCTGACGCTGGCAGGTACGCTGATCATCATTATTTGGCCAGGACTCGGATAAATCTCAAGATTGCGTGTGGCTGAAAAAATTTTCGTTACGCGCAGAACTTTTTACGCAGGGTGCAGTCATAACTAGTGCCACTGCTTTTCTTTGATGTCCCCAATTTGTGGAGCCCATCAACCCCGCCATTTTTGGTTCAAGGTTGATGGGTTTTTTGTTGCCTGCTATTTTATCCCTTCCAAATCACTGACTTACTCACTCCATTTCATGCCAATGGCGGCAAAGTGGCGACAGAGAAAGCTCATTAACTATGTAAGGCTACAGCTATGGCATCAGATAGAAAAGCCAGGTACGATTCTATCGAACTTTACGTTCCAGAAGACCTAAGGCAAAAATTCATAGATGGTTTTGATGAAGTGGGTTTGCATGCTGGAGTGGTACGTTGTTTCTCCGCCAAGCCATCAACCGTAAAAGAATTTCTTAGCGTACTATATGAACGTGGTAAAACCTATGCACCATTAGTACTGAAGGCACTTGAAATGTTACAGAGAAAAAATAGCATTAAAATAGAAATTTGCTCAGATCGAAGAATCATTGATTTAAAAGGTGTTTCAACTGAGGATGCTCTTGAAATTATCAAGGCCTCAAATGCAATTAAAGTTTCTCATATAGAGAGTATCGAAGAACAAAGCGACACATCTGGATTCAAAAATTCAAAAGAATAATGATATTGACATCAAAAAAACTTGCAATCAATCATTATCACCGAAATTGCATTTAGGATGCACAGTTTCACAGCATCTTTGAATATTTAATAGAGGAGATATCTAATGTTAAATGTTGGCATCAACCATTCCCTGACACGACCAGTCAATAGGAAATTCTATAAATATCTTAATATGGAAAATTGCTTAAAAACCCTGAGTAACGGTACATTATGGTATTCAAGACCAGAAAAATTCAACGATCCTTTTGACTGCTACCCATATTTTCCATCCCAAGGCAAACAAAAACTTTTTAAAAGACTTAAAAGCATCTATAAACTCGAACAAAAGGCATCTAATAAATTATTGCAAAGAAATTTTAATTTAATGAGTCAAACAGGCGTAGGTGGAATAACTCATCGTTTAGTGTCAAATAACTTAACAGTCACATGTTTTAGTTTAGACCATTTATCCGCTCCTATGTGGGCACATTATGCCGACGAACATCAAGGCTTTGCAATTGAGTTTGAATATACATCCGAAATGATTGCACGAATTTCAAAAACTGAAAATCCAATAATAATAGTTCCTTTCGATGTTAATTATACCGACATGCGACCTGCCTTATATGACAAAGACGGTAATATGAACGGGTTGAATATTGCACTATCTAAAAGCAAACAATGGGCTTATGAACAGGAAGTAAGAGCATTAAGTAACCGTGAGGGTATCCATGAATTTTCCAGATTTCAAATTACTAAGGTTTTTGCCGGAGTAAGAGCTGGTAAAGAGAATAAAGCCAAGATAAGAGGCGCAATCGCTGATATGAATAAAGAGATAAATTCACGATGCAAATTTATTGAACTTGGTATGGCATTCGATAGCTACAAATTTGTTGAGTTGAATTAATTTCAATTAGGTATGGGGATATCCACAATTGTTAAAGTGAAACTCGTTGCAGATTGTTATGAAGTGGCTTCCATGCGAAGCCTTCAACATTACTAACATAATTCCAATTACAGCTCCCCTTTTGAGAGTATAAACTTTCATTTTAAATTCGTAAAACTACATTCAGTTTTCTCTATAAACTTAAATTCCCGATAATCTCGTGTGACAAGCACTGCATCTGAGTTTATTTGTAAAGCATGATATTTCCCATTACACATGAGGGTATCCTTTTCACCATTAGCCACGGTCACACCAATAAAATACATCAATAACAATGCCGACATGCCCCAAGTTAAATATACAAATTGTGTTAATACATTAAACTTATGAGCAGCTTTTATTGATCCAGTAACTCTAGGTGATTTCAAATAAATATTAAACCTCCGCATTTACCATTTTGTATTTACATTCTTTGGCACAACAGAAAACTCAGCCAGAAAAACAAAACAAAATACAAACACAATAAATGATAGTTTTGATATTGTCGGATCATGAAAAAAATCCATTATAGCCAAAAGCATTGTAATGATAATTAGACTATTTCGTTTAAAGAAAAGCCTCCATGGTTCACTCAGTGTCACAGCATCAGTCTGGCCTTCATTTATTTCACGCTCACCTATCGAAGTCAACATGTCAATAAAAAATGACATTAACCCTAAGACCCCTAACAAAAAAACACCAACCTTTATCATTGAAATCAACTGGATATCAATAAACTGCTCAGGAATGTTTTTTGCTCTGAAATATCCTAAAAAATATACGTATGTATATAAGTATGAACATGCAGTAATTATTAAAACCAATAATCCATCTTTGATTTTCATTATGCCACCATTATTCAATAAACAAGCACATTCAAAATGTGCGCATTTCAAGAATTTCAGTCAATTGTAAATTGGTATCAATCTGAAGGCCACGTCATCCTTGATTTCATCGCAAAAGATCATAACACATGATTACTTTATCAGTCATTTACACTCACGCAAAAAAACAGAAAAAATCATATAAATCAGATTATTAGCCAAGGCAGGGGCAAAGATATAAATCCAGAAAAATGAAAAACACTGAAATTCTTTTCAATCTTTTCAGTTCTGGGTTTCTGTTGAGCCGCCAGCACTGGCGCGGTATGGCGGTCTGATTTGGAGAAAAATAAAACTGAAAAATTTTTATGATCCAAAAACCGCAGGTGGGTGCGGTGTAGTGCGATTTTGGTCTGCGAAAGATTTTTTGGCCATGCTGTGACGCGCCAGCGCCCTGCTGGGGGCTCGATCTGCTTTAAGGGTGGCGCTAACTGCCTGAAAGGCTGGAACACGCCAGAGCGCTACTAGTTGCGCGTGGCAAAGTCTGTATGTGATGATATTTCTGTTGGATTTTGGAACGAGTCACTCAATGTTGAACTTATCTATTCGCACTAAAAGCTCGCCGATAAATCGCATATTGGTTAAAAAACATCAAGTCATTATCCTAAAAATACCCTGCTTTTCATAAACATGATCTGCTTTGAACTTCCATATTAGTTACAGATATACGCTGGAGCGGATAGAAACACTATGGAGGGGACAGGAATGCAGTTTTCAAGTTCAGTAATAGCAATGCCGGTCTTAGGGGATGCAGCAAAAAATCGCTCAATTGAGCTGAAGTGCGAGGTCAGTAAGCATGTACCATTCTGAAGAGATCATCCGCCAGCTTCAGAGCCAAAAGATACTGGCAATGAAGCTGGACCGGGCGGTACGTGATGTAGGTGAAGAGGTAAAGAGCCACCTGAATAATATAGGTGCCGGTGCCCAACGCCTGCTGTACTACACCTCCTGCTTTACTGATGAATATTACGATGTATGCACCCGACAAAACCTGGAGGACGCTCGATTCCGAAAGGGCATATTCCATCTCGTTTCTCGCTGGAACATCGTCTTTGACCTAATCAACACGTACGTAGAGGAGCTGGTTAAGGATTATTCCCCGGCAGAATTATCAGCGATACAGCATGCTCTAATGCGCGCTAACGTTTATATATCCACCAGCACGCTAACCTCGTATTCATTCTCTGCAGGCGTCGCATCGACTGTTTGCCTCTATGTGACCCTTCCACCTTCAGGGTTAAAGGTCGTTTCAGGATTAACGGGCGCGGCTATTGGAGGGCTGGGGATATACGGGGTTGTGCAAAAAGCTGCTGACAGCGCTCATCGCCTGCAAGTGATGCATCCCGCCTACTATCAAGCGTTATACCTGCGAGAACTGGAGATGATGTATTTCCTGGTGGAGCCTGCTTTTATGCGCGCGGGCGTGCTAACCCAGCAATGGACTGACAGTCAAAGCCCTTATGATGCTGCTGACACGATCCTGAAGCTAATGGGTAGACACTGATGGGCTTTTTAAGACGCTGGTTCAAATCTCAGGCTCAGTTTTTCTTCTGGACCTATGTCCCGATCATCCTCACGTTCATTTTTGGCTATGTCCTTGACGTTTACTTCCCTGAGGTTAGCCAGGGATTCATCCTCCTGTTTTACCTGGTAACACTGGGACTGGCTTACTGGATATGGCATTGAGGAACATCAATGCGTTACGCTTACTAATAAGGAAATTACATGTCTACACCCGCACACCTATGGCTAGAAGACGAGAACGGTTCGCCGATTATCGGTAGCTGCATGATGCCCACGCGTCTTGGTTCCATAGAGCTAAAATCGTTCTCCCACGGTGTAACCATTCCGGTTGATCCAAGCTGGGGTAAACTCACCGGCACGCGCGTCCATCGCCCTATTACGATAGTTAAAGAATTTGATCAGACTACCCCGCTTCTTTACCGCGCCGTGTGCGAAGGGAGAGTTATGAAGAAGGGGATCATTAAGATGTACCGCATTCTGGAGTCCGGGATCGAGGCCGAATATTTCAATATCGTGATGGAAAACGTTAAGTTCACGACAGTGGCACCCTTCATGACCCCTAACGGGATGAGCAGCACCCATCTTGAAACGCTCGAATTGCGTTACGAAGCAATCTCATGGAAGTACACGGAGGGGAATATCATTTACCGTGACACCTGGAACGATCGCTGCTGCGCCTGAGCACAGAAGAGCGTTCAAAGTGAGCAGATATAAAGAAACCGTCCCCCTGGGGCGGTTTCTTTCCCATGACTATCAGGAGTAGTCCGGACAAGCCATAAAGACTATTTTGACCTTAGCGAGTCCTCCAGTCGCTTTTTTATCCTTCCTGCTATCTCCTTCTTCTCTCCTTTACTACAATCACATATGATTTAATGCATATGACACAAAACATTCAGGATGACAGAATGCTCCACCCGCTCCAGCTCTTCAAAACCCTCTCCGACGAAACGCGGCTCTCCATCGTCATGCTGCTCCGTGAAGCAGGAGAATTGTGCGTCTGCGATCTCTGCTCCGCTACCAACGAGCCGCAGCCGAAAGTCTCCCGCCATATGGCATTGCTGCGTGAGGCCGGGCTGGTCATCGATCGTCGTGAGGGTAAATGGATCTACTACCGTCTCTCTCCCAACATGCCTGCATGGGCGGCAACCGTAATCGACACCAGCTGGAACTGCCTGCGAGAAGAGACACGTATGAAGCTGAAAAACCGCCTCCCGGGCTCGTGCTGACCACAACACATTCACAAAAACAGATATAACGGAGTAAAAGATGTTTCTGGCAGGGGCTATTTTTCTGTTTACGCTGGTACTGGTTATCTGGCAGCCCAAAGGGCTCAGTATCGGCTGGAGTGCCACCATTGGCGCCGCGCTGGCGCTGGCGAGCGGTGTGATCCACGTTAACGATATTCCGGTGGTCTGGAACATCGTCTGGAATGCGACGGCCACGTTTATCGCGGTAATCGTTATCAGTTTGCTGCTGGATGAGTCCGGTTTTTTCGAGTGGGCGGCGCTGCACGTTGCTCACTGGGGAAACGGTCGCGGGCGGTTGCTGTTTACCTGGATCGTGCTGCTGGGTGCGGCCGTGGCGGCGCTGTTCGCCAATGACGGTGCGGCATTGATCCTGACACCTATCGTTATCGCCATGCTGCTGGCGCTGGGGTTCAGCAAGCAGGCCACGCTGGCGTTCGTGATGGCGGCGGGATTTATCGCCGATACCGCCAGCCTGCCGCTGATTGTCTCCAACCTGGTCAACATCGTCTCAGCGGACTTCTTTAAGCTGGGCTTTAGCGAATACGCCTCGGTGATGATCCCGGTTGATATCGCCGCAATTGCCGCGACGCTGGTGATGCTGCATCTGTTCTTCCGCAAGGAAATACCGCCGGAATATGACCTGGCAAAACTCCGCGAGCCCGCACGGGCCATTCACGACCTGCCGACGTTCAGAACGGGCTGGATCGTGCTGCTGCTACTGCTCGTCGGTTTCTTTGTGCTTGAACCTCTGGGTATCCCGGTCAGCGCTATCGCAACAACTGGCGCGCTGATTTTATTTGCCGTTGCGAAACACGGGCACGCCATTAACACCGGGAAAGTGCTGCGCGGCGCACCCTGGCAGATCGTTATCTTTTCGCTGGGGATGTATCTGGTGGTGTATGGCCTGCGTAATGCCGGGCTGACGGAGTCTCTTTCAGGCGTTCTTGATCGCTTAGCCGGACACGGACTCTGGGCCACTACGCTGGGAACCGGATTTATCACCGCCTTTCTGTCATCCATAATGAACAATATGCCAACGGTATTGATCGGCGCGCTCTCCATTGAGGGCAGTGCGGCAACAGGCTTGATTAAGGAGGCGATGATTTACGCTAACGTGATTGGCTGCGATCTGGGGCCGAAAATCACCCCCATCGGTAGCCTGGCTACCCTGCTATGGCTTCATGTGCTGGCACAGAAAAACATGACCATTACCTGGGGCTACTATTTCAGGACGGGCATCATAATGACGCTGCCGGTTCTGTTTGTGACGCTCGCCGCGCTGGCGCTACGTCTCTCCTTCACACTGTAATGAGTAACGGATATGAGCAACATCACTATCTACCACAACCCGGCCTGCGGCACGTCGCGCAATACGCTGGAGATGATCCGCAACAGCGGTACGGAACCCGAAATTATTCTCTATCTTGAGAACCCACCGTCGCGTGATGAACTGACCAGGCTGATTGCAGACATGAGGATTCCCGTGTGCGATCTGCTGCGCAAAAACGTCGAGCCTTACGAACAACTGGGCCTTGCCGGGGGAAATTTCACCGATGACCAGCTTATTGATTTCATGCTGCTATACCCCATTCTGATTAACCGTCCGATTGTGGTGACGCCGCTGGGTACACGTCTGTGCCGCCCTTCTGAAGTCGTTCTCGACATCCTTCCGGACGCGCAAAAAGGGGCATTTACAAAGGAAGATGGCGAAGTCGTCGTTGACGCCAGCGGGAAAAAAATCTCCTGACATCAGGCGTGGCCGGGGCGAGCGCTATCAGACGGTATCCTCGCCTGCAATCCGTCCCACTATCGCCCGGATCTCCTCCCGGGTTAACGGCGACCGGTCGGTTACAAAATGCAGCGTCATCCCCTCGATAAACGCATCCAGCGCACGGGCGGTAGCCGGATCAAACCACTGCTCAAGCGTAGTCTGGCTCATCTTCATCCAGTCCTGCATCACCGTTTTCAGCGCGGCGCTGCGGTGCATAAAAGCGTACAGCTGATACATCAGCGCCATATTGTGTGGCGTGGTCACGGCTGAACTGTGGATCAGCGTGGTAATGGCCTCGCACGCCCTCTCCCGCCCGGTCACCCCCGCGAAGAAATCCCGGTACTGCTGAGACATCTGCTGCGTAAACCACGTGAACGCCTCCTCCAGAAGCGACTCCATCCCGTCGAAATAGTAGGTCATCGACCCCAGCGGCACGCCTGCGCAGGTGGCAATTTTGCGGTGCGTGACGGCATGAATACCGTGCTCAGCAATGGTGTCCAGCGTCGCCTGGAGTATCTTCTCGCGGCGGTTAGGGTCGTTCGGTGGTCTGCTCATAAAATCCTCATCCAGTTTGTGTACAAATGTACACAAAGTTGCTAGTGTTGTCGCTATTGTTGTACTTCTGGTGCTGATCCCAATGACGCTAACTTCTCCTCGCAAAGCCCTGCATCTACGCATGTGGGCGCTGTTTATGTTCTTCTTCATCCCCGGGCTGCTGATGGCTTCCTGGGCAACGCGCACCCCGGCAATCCGCGATACGCTGTCCGTCTCGACGGCGGAGATGGGGATCGTACTGTTTGGCCTGTCGATTGGCTCGATGAGCGGCATCCTCTGCTCGGCCTGGCTGGTGAAGCGCTTTGGCACGCGCGCGGTGATCCGCACCACCATGTGCTGCGCCGTGGTGGGAATGTTCGCTTTGAGCGTGGCGCTGTGGTTCGCCTCGCCGCTGATGTTTGCCCTTGGGCTGATGGTATTTGGCGGCAGCTTTGGTGCGGCTGAAGTGGCCATTAACGTCGAGGGGGCCGCCGTCGAACAGGCGATGAACAAAACGGTGCTGCCCATGATGCATGGCTTTTACAGTCTCGGCACGCTGGCGGGCGCGGGCGTGGGGATGGCGCTGACGGCGCTGGGCATTGCGGCCAATGTGCACATTTTGCTGGCGGCGCTGGTCTGTATTATCCCGATCCTCACCGGCATCAGGGCTATTCCCGCAGGCACAGGACAACACGCCTCGGACGAACAGAAGTCTGCGGCAAAAGGGTTGCCCTTCTATCGTGATTTCCAGCTAATGCTGATTGGCGTGGTGGTGCTGGCGATGGCATTTGCTGAAGGCTCCGCCAACGACTGGCTACCGTTGCTGATGGTGGACGGGCACGGATTTAGCCCCACCTCCGGCTCGCTGATCTACGCTGGATTTACGCTCGGCATGACCGTCGGACGCTTTACCGGCGGCTGGTTTATCGACCGTTACAGCCGCGTGGCGGTCGTCCGTGCCAGCGCCCTGCTGGGTGGGCTGGGCATCGCGATGATCATCTTTGTGGATGTGGACTGGATTGCCGGTGTGTCGGTGATCCTGTGGGGGCTGGGCGCCTCCCTTGGCTTCCCGCTGACCATTTCCGCTGCCAGCGATACCGGTCCCGATGCGCCGACGCGCGTGAGCGTTGTGGCGACCACGGGCTACCTCGCTTTCCTGGTGGGGCCGCCGCTGCTTGGATTCCTCGGTGAGCACTACGGGTTGCGCAGCGCCATGCTGGTGGTGTTAGGGTTAGTGATTATTGCCGCCCTGGTGGCGCGTGCGGTGGCAAAACCGGAAGCAGAACAAACGACAATGGAGAAGGGATATGAGCGTTAAACTGATTGCAGTCGACATGGATGGCTCCTTCCTGAGCGATGCGAAAACCTATAATCGCGCGCGTTTTCTGGCGCAGTACGCGCGCATGAAAGCGCAAGGCATCCGTTTTGTGGTCGCCAGCGGAAACCAGTACTACCAGTTGATCTCATTTTTCCCCGAGATCGCCCATGAAATCGCCTTCGTCGCCGAAAACGGCGGCTGGGTGGTGGATGCGGGCGAAGACGTGTTTAACGGCGAACTGTCGAAAGAGCATTTTCTGACCGTCGCCACCCTGTTAAACGACGTGCCCGGCATTGAGATAATTGCCTGCGGAAAAAACAGCGCCTACACGCTGAAAACGTATAACGACCTCTTCAAAGAGATTGCGGCGAAATACTATCACCGCCTTGAAAGCGTCAGCAGCTTTGACAACCTCAACGATATTTTCTTCAAGTTCGGGCTTAACGTCTCTGACGACGAAATACCGCGCATTCAGGCGCTGCTGCATGAGAAGCTTGGCGACATCATGGTGCCGGTGACCACGGGTCACGGCAGTATCGACCTGATAATCCCTGGCGTTCACAAAGCTAACGGCCTGCGGATCCTGCAAGCGCGCTGGGGCATTGAGGACAGTGAAGTGGTGGCCTTTGGCGACAGCGGTAACGACGTGGAGATGCTGCGCCAGGCTGGGTTTGGCTTCGCGATGGCCAACGCCAGACCGCATATAAAGGCTGTGGCCCGCTATGAAGCGCCGAACAATAATGACGAAGGGGTGCTGGACGTGATTGATATGGTGCTGGAGGGGAAGGCGCCGTTTAATTGATTCCGTGCGGTCTGGTGCCTTCACCCTAACCCTCTCCCACAGGGCTGAGGGTTCCCCAGTAATTTTTTTATGCAGAAGCAATAAAGTTGCTTTCTAAATGACTGAGGGCTGTCAGCGATGCCCTGGTCCGGCTGTAAATCGCTGAGGC
>NZ_JBMKJI010000031.1:0-46542 GCF_049237025.1 Enterobacter cloacae complex sp. SYL001
AGGTCGGGTCTCAGTCCAGGGCATAGCGAGTCTCCTCTTCTATGCCAGTTATAACTGTTACCCATGTATCCGGTCTAAAGTGTTACCCATGTTTCCGGTTCATACCGAAGCGCCACCCGGCTTTTTTACACCTCAAAATCCATCTCATCCTCACCGCGCAGCGGTATCAGCTGCACCTTCTGCACGCGATGGCTCTCTACCTGCAAGGTTTTGATCATGTAATCCCCCACCTGGACCTCTTCGCCCGGCTGCGGAATACGTTGCAGATATTCCATCAGCAAACCGGCGATGGTGTGGTATTCGCGCTTCTCGTCCAGCGGAAGCGGAACGAACTGCACCAGATCTTCAAGCGGCATGTGGCCGTTGGCGGTCCAGCTGCCGTCGGCGTTTTTCTGAATATCGTGACGCGCATCGATCTCATCCACCTCATTAGGCAGATTACCGGCGATGGTTTCCATCACGTCGCTGAGCGTCACCAGCCCTTCCACAGAACCAAACTCATCAACGACAAACGCGAAGTGGGTACGCGCGTTGCGGAACTGCTCCAGCGCGGAGAGCAGCGGCAGCGCTTCCGGGAAGACCAGCGGCTGGCGCACCAGCGCGCGCAGGTTGAGCGGCTCACCGTGAAGCTGCTGTTGCAGCAGGTCAATCACGTGTACCACGCCCAGCAGCTCTTCTTCCTCTTCTCCGCCGGTCACCACCACGCGGGTGTGCTGGTTTTTATCCAGCAGGGCACGGATCTGCTCTTCCGGTGCCGTCAGGTCAATATGCTCAATGTCGTGGCGGGAGGTCATGATACTGCTGACCGAGCGCTGGTTGAGGTTAAGCACGCGCTCTATCATCCGGCGTTCCTGCGGGTTGAAGATCTGCCCGTCGCTGTGGTCGGCTAGCATCGCAGCGGATTCAGCATCCAGCTCGGCATCCTCTTTTTTGCCGCTCAGCAGGCGCATCACCGTATCTGCGGTGCGCTGTCGTAATGTCTGGTTCGCGGAAAGAAAACGGCGGCGGTTGAAAATGGCCAGCTGGTTAAGAAACTCAATAAGCACCGAGAAACCAATGGCAGCGTACAGATATCCTTTCGGGATATGGAAGCCAAAACCATCCGCCACCAGGCTAAAGCCAATCATCAGCAGGAAGCTCAGACACAGAATGACGATAGTCGGGTGACTGTTCACGAAGCGCGTCAGGGCTTTACTGGCGAGCACCATCAGGGTGATGGCAATGATCACGGCGGCCATCATCACCGCCAGATGGTCAACCATCCCGACGGCAGTAATCACGGAGTCGAGAGAAAAGACGGCATCCAGCACCACTATCTGCGCGACCACCGGCCAGAATTTAGCGCCGCGCCGCTGGGTGGGGTTTTCACTGTCTTTTCCTTCCAGCCGCTCATTAAGCTCAACCGTGGCTTTGAACAGCAGGAACAATCCGCCGAAAAGCATGATCAGGTCTCGGGCGCTAAAGCTCAGACCCTGCACGCTGAATAAGGGTTTGGTCAGCGTCACCAGCCAGGAGATTGAGGCCAGTAACAGCAGACGCATCACCATGGCGAGCAGAAGACCCGTCACGCGGGCGCGGTCGCGTTGTGAAGGGGGTAATTTATCGGCAAGGATGGCGATAAACACCAGGTTATCAATGCCGAGCACTAATTCGATGACGACCAGCGTCACCAGCCCGGCCCAGATTGATGGATCGGCAATCCATTCCATAGTAAATGCAATACCTTCTGTTATATGACTAATGTCACACTTCGATCATGGATAAAGCAGACGGAAATTGCAATGCCGGGGTGAGATTTCTCTTAATGCTACACTCAGGTAAAACCCATTTACGGGCTGTGTAAATAAGTTAAATGCGAAGATTTAATTACAAAAGACGACATTTAGGATATATCGCAATAAATGGTCTGGCGCTCTATTTTGTCAATATAAAGAAAATCCGAAAACCTCAAAACTTTGCTCTTAATATTAATCTTAAAAACGAATATTAGGACGGTTGTCTCCTTGCCTGCTATTAGGTTAGCTGCAACAATTCTTCCAGCATCAAATGTTAAATCTCCTTGTTGCTATTTTTGTTTCAGTCTTTGGTGAAGGTTATACATTATCAATCACCCGTTTAAGGTGGCGGATATATTTCTCAAAAGGCCTGATCCAAGAGGGTGTCTAACCATAACGCATTGTTTAGTCAGTGGATTGGTAACTGAAAGCCAAGGGCGGTAGCGTGCCTGAAAGCGTGTGAATCAGCCTCAATTATTCTGTCAATAGCCAATGGATGAATAAGCTTTTTTTAGGACTGATGCCAGTTATATTGCTAAATGATTAACTGCATTCTGATTGTCACCACGACCCGCGCTTATTTTAATTGCACAGGATAATTACTCTGCCAAAGTGATAAATAATCAATGATGAAATCCAAAATGAAATTGATGCCATTATTGGTGTCTGTGACCTTGATGAGTGGTTGCACGGTCTTTCCCGGCAGCAATATGTCAACAATGGGCAAGGATGTGATTAAACAGCAGGATGCTGATTTTGATCTCGACAAAATGGTGAATGTTTACCCATTAACCCCACGTCTGGTAGAACAATTACGCCCACGTCCGAATGTTGCTCAGCCAAATATGTCTCTGGACCAGGAAATTGCCTCTTACCAGTATCGCGTTGGTCCGGGTGACGTCATTAACGTGACCGTCTGGGATCACCCGGAACTGACCACACCTGCGGGCCAGTACCGTAGCTCAAGCGACACCGGTAACTGGGTACAGTCCGATGGCACCATGTTCTATCCCTACATTGGCAAAGTGCACGTCGCGGGAAAAACGCTTGCTGAGATCCGTAGTGATATTACCGGCCGCCTGGCGCAGTACATTGCTGACCCGCAGGTGGACGTTAATATCGCCGCGTTCCGATCCCAGAAAGCCTATATCTCAGGCCAGGTCAACAAATCCGGCCAGCAGGCTATCACCAACGTCCCGCTCACCGTGCTTGATGCGATCAATGCCGCAGGCGGCTTAACCGACGGTGCTGACTGGCGCAACGTGGTGCTGACCCACAACGGCAAAGAGCAGCGCATTTCGCTTCAGGCGCTGATGCAAAACGGTGACCTGACCCAGAACCGTCTCCTCTATCCGGGCGATATTCTTTACGTGCCGCGCAACGACGATCTGAAAGTGTTCGTGATGGGTGAAGTGAAGAAACAGAGCACCCTCAAGATGGACTTCAGCGGTATGACCCTGACCGAAGCCCTGGGCAACGCGGAAGGTATCGATCTGACCGCCTCCAACGCCAGCGGTATCTTTGTGATCCGTCCGATCAAAGGCGAAAACGCGAAAGGCAAGATTGCCAACATCTACCAGCTGGACATGTCCGACGCGACGTCGCTGGTCATGGCAACGTCGTTCCGTCTCCAGCCATACGATGTGGTCTATGTCACCACCGCGCCGGTTGCCCGCTGGAACCGTCTGATCAACCAGTTGCTGCCTACCATCAGTGGCGTTCGCTACATGACGGATACGGCGAGCGACATTCATACCTGGTAAGCCGCGATGTTTAACAAAATTCTGGTGGTGTGTGTGGGGAACATTTGCCGTTCCCCCACGGCTGAAAGGCTGTTGAAAAATTACCAGCCTGCGTTAACGGTCGACTCCGCAGGGCTGGGCGCGCTGGTCGGAAAAGGTGCCGACGAACGTGCCGCAAGCGTCGCCCTTGAGCATAACCTCTCACTCGACGGGCACGTTGCCCGTCAGGTCTCTGGCCGAATGTGCCGGGAATATGACCTGATCCTCGCGATGGAAAAACGCCACATTCACGCGCTGTGCGATATTGCACCGGAGATGCGCGGCAAGGTGATGCTGTTTGGTCACTGGGATGGTGAGCGCGAAATTCCCGATCCGTATCGCAAGAGCCGCGAGGCCTTTGAGGCGGTATACACCTTACTAGACCAGTCTGCCCGCCAGTGGGCGCAGGCACTGAAAGCTCAGCAGGGATAACAATGACAGAAAAAACAAGACCTTCTGCCGCCCCGACGTCGGGCAGTGATGAAATCGATATCGGTCGCCTGGTCGGGACCGTTATTGAAGCGAAATGGTGGGTGCTGGGTATAACCGCCATCTTTGCCGTGGCGGCGATCGTTTATACGCTGTTCGCGACGCCTATTTACAGCGCCGACGCGCTGGTGCAGATCGAACAAAATACCGGAAACTCGCTGGTTCAGGATATCGGCTCTGCGCTGGCCAACAAGCCGCCGGCATCGGAGGCTGAAATTCAGCTGATCCAGTCGCGCCTGGTATTGGGCAAAACGGTTCACGATCTGGGGCTGGATATCGCGGTCACCAAAAACACCTTCCCGGTGTTTGGCGCAGGCTGGGATCGCCTGATGGGGCGCAGTAACGATACGGTAAAAGTGACCGACTTCGTGATTCCAAAAGGGGCAGGGGACCAAACCTTTACCCTGACCGTGCTGGGACCAAAACAGTATCAGCTGACCAGCGACGCAGGCTTCAGCGCGCGCGGCGAAGTGGGGCAGATGCTGACCAAAGATGGCGTGAGCATCAGGGTTGGTGCCATCCAGGCGCACGAGGGCGGTGAGTTTACGGTCACCAAATTCTCGACGCTCGGGATGATCAACAATCTGCAAAACAACCTGACCGTCACCGAAAACGGCAAGGACACCGGCGTCCTGAGCATGACCTTCACCGGTGAAGACAAGGATCAAATCCGCGACATCCTGAACAGCATCACCCGTAACTACCTTGAGCAGAACGTTGAGCGCAAGTCAGCGGAAGCTGCTAAAAGCCTCGCGTTCCTCAGTAAACAGCTGCCGGAGGTGCGCGCCCGTCTGGATGACGCCGAGAACAAGCTGAACGCATACCGTCAGGATAAAGACTCCGTCGACCTGCCGCTGGAGGCGAAATCGGTTCTCGACTCCATGGTCAATATTGATGCGCAGCTAAACGAGCTGACCTTTAAAGAGGCGGAAATTTCCAAGCTCTATACCAAACGTCACCCGGCGTACCGCACGCTGCTCGAGAAACGTCGTACCCTGGAAGAAGAGAAGGCGAAGCTGAATGACCGCGTGACCGCGATGCCGAAGACGCAGCAGGAAATCGTACGCCTGACGCGTGATGTGGAATCCGGCCAGCAGGTTTACATGCAACTGCTGAACAAGCAGCAGGAGCTGAAAATCACCGAAGCCAGCACCGTGGGCGACGTGCGTATCGTTGACCCGGCGATTACCCAGCCGGGCGTGCTGAAGCCGAAGAAAGCGCTGATTATCCTCGGCAGCATTATTCTCGGCCTGATGCTCTCTATCGTCGGCGTGCTGCTGCGCTCGCTGTTCAACCGCGGTATCGAAAGCCCGCAGGTGCTGGAAGAGAACGGGATCAGCGTGTACGCCAGCATCCCGCTTTCGGAGTGGCAGAAGTCCCGTGACAGCGTCAAAACCGTTAAGGGCGTCAAGCGTTACAAACAGAGCCAGCTGCTGGCCGTGGGTAACCCGACCGACCTCGCGATTGAAGCGGTGCGTAGCCTGCGTACCAGCCTCCACTTCGCCATGATGCAGGCCAAAAACAACGTCCTGATGATGACCGGTGTCAGCCCGTCAATTGGTAAGACCTTCGTCTGTGCCAACCTGGCGGCGGTGGTGAGCCAGACCAACCAGCGCGTGCTGCTGATCGACTGCGACATGCGTAAGGGCTACACCCATGAGCTGCTGGGTACCAACAACGTTAACGGTCTGTCGGAAATCCTGCTGGGTAAAGGGGAGATCAGCGAGAGCGCCAAGCCGACCTCGATTCCGAAATTTGACCTGATCCCGCGTGGCCAGGTACCGCCGAACCCGTCTGAACTGCTGATGAGCGAGCGCTTCACGCAGCTGATCGAGTGGGCAAGCAAAAACTATGACCTGGTGCTGATCGATACCCCACCAATTCTGGCGGTCACCGACGCCGCCGTGGTAGGGCGTCATGCGGGCACCACGCTGATGGTTGCACGCTATGCGGTGAACACCCTGAAGGAAGTGGAAACCAGCCTGAGCCGCTTTGAGCAGAACGGTATTGAGGTGAAAGGGGTCATTCTGAACTCCATCTTCCGCCGTGCGACGGGTTATCAGGATTACGGCTACTACGAGTACGAATACAAGTCTGACTCTAAATAACAAAACACACCCCACACCCCTCACCCTAACCCTCTCTCCTGAGGGGAGAGGGGACTGCCTGGTGCGGTCTTTCACCCTCTCCCCTTCGGGGAGAGGGTCGGGGTGAGGGGCAGGAGGAATACATGAGCACACAACGCCCTTTGATTTCTATCTATATGCCGACATGGAATCGTCAGCAGCTGGCGATCCGCGCGATTAAATCGGTCCTGCGTCAGGATTACGATAACTGGGAACTGATTATCGTGGATGACTGTTCCTCCTCTTACGAACAGCTGCAAAAGTTTGTCGAAGACCTGAACGACCCGCGCGTGGTGTACACGCACAACGCCATCAACTCCGGGGCGTGCGCGGTGCGCAATCAGGCGATTATGCAGGCGAAAGGGCAGTATCTGACCGGTATCGACGATGATGACGAATGGACGCCAAACCGTCTGTCGATCTTCCTGTCGCACAAAGCGCAGCTGGTGACCCACGCGTTTCTGTATGCCAACGACTATGTCTGTCAGGGCGAGGTCTATTCGCAGCCGGCCAGCCTGCCGCTGTATCCGAAATCACCGTATTCCCGCCGCCTGTTCTACAAGCGCAACATTATCGGCAACCAGGTGTTTACCTGGGCCTGGCGCTTTAAGGAGTGTCTGTTCGATACCGAGCTGAAGGCCGCACAGGATTACGACATTTTCCTGCGGATGGTGGTGGAGTACGGCGAGCCGTGGAAGGTGGAAGAGGCCACGCAGATCCTGCACATCAACCACGGGGAGATGCAGATCACCTCGTCACCGAAAAAATTCTCGGGCTACTTCCATTTTTACCGCAAGCACAAGGACAAGTTTGACCGTGCCAGTCGGAAGTATCAGCTCTTTACCCTCTATCAGATCCGTAACAAGCGCATGAACTGGCGCACGCTGCTGACGCTGCTGTCGGTGCGTAACGGCAAGCGTCTGGCTGACGGGCTTCGGGGGAAATAATGTTTCTGGAAGATTGCCGCGCTAACAGCTGGAGCCTGCGCCCGTGCTGCATGGTTCTGGCCTACCGTATTGCGCACTTTTGCTCGGTGTGGCGCAAAAAAAATGTGCTGAACAATATCTGGGCCGCGCCGGTGCTGGTGCTGTACCGCATCATCACCGAATGCTTTTTTGGCTATGAAATTCAGGCCGCTGCCACCATTGGCCGCCGCTTTACCATTCATCACGGCTATGCGGTCGTCATCAACAAGTTCGTCGTCGCGGGTGATGATTTCACCATTCGCCACGGGGTGACAATCGGCAACCGTGGGCCAGACAGCCTGGCCTGCCCGGTGATTGGCAATAACGTCGAGCTGGGCGCCAACGTGGTGATGATCGGGGAGATTACCGTGGGCAATAACGTGACGGTTGGCGCAGGTAGCGTAGTGCTGGACAGCATTCCGGACAATGCGCTGGTGGTGGGCGAGAAAGCCCGCGTGAAGGTGATTAAATGAACATTCTGCAATTTAACGTACGCCTCGCAGAGGGCGGGGCGGCAGGCGTAGCGCTGGATCTGCACCAGCGCGCGCTGCAAAAAGGATTACAGTCGCGCTTTGTTTACGGTTACGGCAAGGGCGGCAAGAAAAGCGTCAGCCATGATAACTATCCGCAGGTGCTGAAGCAGACGCCACGTCTGACCTCCATCGCCAATATTGCGCTGTTCCGTCTGTTTAACCGCGACCTGTTCGGCAACCTGAATAACCTCTACCGCACCGTCACCCGCACCCGCGGGCCGGTTGTGCTGCACTTCCACGTGCTGCACAGCTACTGGCTGAATCTGGAAGAGGTGGTAGCGTTTTGTGGCAAAGTGAAGGCGCACAAGCCGGACACCCGTTTCGTCTGGACGCTACACGACCACTGGAGCGTGACCGGACGCTGCGCCTTTACCGACGGCTGCGAAGGCTGGAAAGATAACTGCCAGAAATGCCCTACGCTCAGCAACTATCCGCCGGTGAAGGTCGATCGCGCGCATCAGCTGGTTGAGGGCAAGCGTCAGCTGTTCCGCGACATGCTCTCGCTCGGCTGCACCTTTATCTCTCCAAGCCAGCACGTGGCAGATGCTTTTAATAGCCTGTACGGAGCAGGGCGCTGCCAGATTATCAACAACGGTATTGATGTGGCGACGGAAGAGATCCTGGCCGAACTGACGCCCGTAGCCATTACCACCGGCAAGCCGAAAATTGCGGTCGTCGCCCATGACCTGCGCTACGACGGCAAAACCAACCAACAGCTGGTGCGCGACATGATGGCGCTCGGCGACAAAATTGAACTGCATACCTTCGGCAAATTCTCGCCGTTCGAAGGCGCTAACGTGGTGAATCACGGGTTTGAAACCGACAAGCGCAAACTGATGAGCGCGCTCAACGGTATGGACGCGCTGGTGTTCAGCTCCCGCGTGGACAACTACCCGCTGATCCTGTGCGAAGCGCTCTCCATTGGCGTGCCGGTCATTGCCACCCACAGCGACGCGGCGCGCGAAGTGCTGGAGAAATCGGGCGGTAAAACCTTCAGTGAGAACGAGGTGCTGCCGCTGGTGCAGCTGTCGAAGGCCGATATCGCGCAGGCTGTTTTTGGCACGGACCTGGAATCGTTCCGCAACCGCAGCCGCAAAGCGTACAGTGGACAACAGATGCTGGAGGAGTATGTCTCGTTCTATCAGAATCTGTAGTTATCTGCTGCTGCCGCTGATCTACCTGCTGGTCAACGTCAAGATTGCCCAGCTCGGTGAAAGCTTCCCAATCACCATCGTCACCTTCCTGCCGGTTCTGCTGTTGCTATACGTTGATAAGCTTAACCTCAAAAAGCTGATGATTGCGCTGGGGATCGGGTTTGGTCTGACGGCGTTTAACTACATCTTTGGTCAGTCGCTGGACGCCAGCAAATATGTCACCTCCACCATGCTGTTTGTTTATATCGTTATCATTATTGGCATGGTGTGGAGTATTCGTTTTAAAACTATCTCTCCGCACAATTATAGGAAAATCCTCAGGTTCTTTTATATTGTCGTCGGGCTGATTGTTATGCTTGCGGCATTGGAGATGGCGCAAATTATTCTCACAGGCGGCAGTAGCCTGATGGAAATAATTTCGAAATATCTTATATACAGTAACAGCTATGTACTGAACTTCATTAAGTTTGGTGGCAAGCGTACCACTGCGCTCTATTTTGAACCGGCGTTTTTTGCTCTGGCATTAATCTCAATTTGGCTCAGCATCAAACAGTTCGGTATCAAAACCCCCAAGACCGATGCTATGATTCTTGCAGGAATCGTTCTGTCAGGGTCGTTCTCAGGGGTAATGACGTTTATTCTGTTTTACCTGCTGGAGTGGGCGTTCCAGTACCTGAACAAAGAGGCGATTAAGAAAAAACTGCCGCTGGCGATCATTTCTCTGACGGTATTTTTAGTGGGCGTAATATTCGCATTCCCGTACATTTCTGAACGTCTGGGTGATTTGGGAACGGAAGGTTCGTCGTCCTATTATCGCATCATTGGTCCACTGGTGATGGTGGGTTATTCCTTAACCCATATTGATGGCGTAGTAAGATTCGGCTCACTTTACGAATATGTTGCATCATTCGGAATCTTTAACGGTGCGGATGTCGGTAAAACCATAGACAATGGTCTGTATCTGTTAATTATCTATTTTTCCTGGTTCGCCGTACTGTTGACACTGTGGTATCTGTTTAAAGTTTTCAAAATGATGATTAACGCGTTTGGTGATAACCAGAACTTTCGCGTGCAACTTTATCTGTTCACACCGGTGTCGTTGTTTTTTACCGGGTCAATATTTAGCCCGGAATATGCATTCTTAATTGTATGTCCGTTTATTTTGCGCAAAGCGCTGAATATTACGAGCGTATGAAGAAATGAGGTGATTTATGTTTCTTAGCGTCATTACTGTCGCCTTTCGTAACCACGAAGGGGTGGTAAAAACCTGGCGCTCGCTGCGCAACCTGGCGCGCGATCCGAGCCTCACCTTTGAGTGGATCGTGGTCGATGGCGGCTCGAACGACGGCACGGCGGAGTTCCTGGAAAAACTTAACGGTGAGTTCAACTTACGTTACATCAGCGAGAAAGATAAAGGCATTTATGATGCCATGAATAAAGGCATCAACATGGCGCAGGGGCGCTACGCCATATTCCTCAATTCCGGCGACGTGTTCCATGAAGATGTGGCGCTGTTTGCACGCCAGCTGGCGCGCCAGAAAGAAGATGCCATGTTTATCGGTGATGCGCTGCTTGATTTCGGCGAGGGGAAAAAAGTGCTGCGCGGCGCGAAACCAGGCTGGTATATCTACCACAGCCTGCCGGCAAGCCATCAGGCTATTTTCTTCCCGATGAGTGGCCTGAAAAAGCAGCCTTACGATTTGCAATATAAAGTGTCATCAGATTATGCCCTGGCCGCCAGCCTGTACAAATCTGGCTACCCGTTCCGTCGAATTAAAGGACTGGTATCCGAATTTTCAATGGGCGGCGTGTCAACCTCGAATAATCTGGAATTGTGCCAGGATGCCAAAAACGTGCAGCGTAAAATATTACGCGTGCCGGGGTTCTGGGCGGAATTATCTTATTTCTTACGTCTGAAAACGACGGGTAAAGCGAAAGCCTTATATAACAAAGCCTGAGATATAAGGAAACGTAATGCAGGAATTAAATGGATTCTCCGTGCCGAAAGGTTTTCGGGGCGGGAGCGGTATTAAAGTTCAACTGTGGTGGGCTGTACAGGCAACGTTATTTGCCTGGTCGCCGCAAATACTGTACCGCTGGCGCGCATTTTTACTGCGTCTGTTTGGCGCAAAAATAGGAAAAAACGTAGTCATTCGTCCTTCGGTGAAAATTACTTATCCCTGGAAATTAACGCTTGGGGATTACGCCTGGGTAGGGGATGACGCGGTGTTATATACCCTTGGCGAGATTACGATTGGCGCAAATTCGGTGGTTTCACAGAAGTGTTATTTGTGCGCCGGCAGCCACGATTTTATGAGCCCGCATTTTGATATTACCGCTTCGCCTGTTGTGATCGGTGAAAAATGCTGGCTGGCAACGGATGTTTTTGTTGCACCCGGTGTTTCTGTTGGCGATGGCACAGTAGTCGGTGCCCGCAGCAGCGTTTTTAAATCGCTACCGGCAAATAAAATTTGCCGTGGCAACCCCGCAGTGGTGATACGCGAACGCGTTGAAACTGATTAAATTCATAAGTAGAGGAATATAAACATGTCTAAAGTCGCTCTCATCACCGGCGTTACCGGGCAGGATGGTTCTTACCTGGCAGAGTTACTGCTGGAAAAAGGGTATGAAGTACACGGTATTAAACGTCGTGCGTCTTCATTTAACACCGAACGTGTCGATCATATTTATCAGGATCCTCACGCGGCGAACCCGAAATTCCACCTGCACTACGGCGACCTGACCGATACCTCCAACCTGACCCGCATCCTGCAGGAAGTACAGCCGGATGAAGTCTACAACCTGGGCGCGATGAGCCACGTTGCGGTCTCCTTCGAATCCCCGGAATACACCGCTGACGTGGACGCCATGGGTACCCTGCGTCTGCTGGAAGCGATTCGCTTCCTGGGTCTTGAGAAGAAAACCCGTTTCTATCAGGCATCTACCTCTGAGCTGTATGGTCTGGTGCAGGAAATTCCGCAGAAAGAGACTACGCCGTTCTACCCACGTTCTCCGTACGCGGTAGCGAAACTGTACGCTTACTGGATCACTGTGAACTACCGTGAATCCTACGGCATGTACGCCTGTAACGGCATTCTGTTCAACCACGAATCCCCACGTCGTGGCGAAACCTTCGTGACCCGTAAAATCACCCGCGCGATCGCTAACATCGCTCAGGGTCTGGAGTCTTGCCTGCACCTCGGCAACATGGACTCCCTGCGTGACTGGGGCCATGCGAAAGACTACGTGAAAATGCAGTGGATGATGCTGCAGCAGGAACAGCCAGAAGACTTCGTGATCGCGACCGGCGTGCAGTACTCCGTACGTCAGTTCGTTGAGATGGCTGCGGCACAGCTGGGCATCAAGCTGCGCTTCGAAGGCACCGGCGTGGAAGAGAAGGGTATCGTTGTTTCCGTGACCGGCCACGACGCACCGGGCGTGAAGCCAGGCGACGTGATTGTTCAGGTGGATCCGCGTTACTTCCGTCCTGCTGAAGTGGAAACCCTGCTGGGCGACCCAACCAAAGCGCACGAGAAGCTGGGCTGGAAACCAGAAACCACCCTGCAAGAAATGGTATCCGAGATGGTGGCCAAAGATCTTGAAGCAGCGAAAAAACACTCCCTGCTCAAGTCCCATGGCTACGAGGTTGCCATCGCGCTGGAGTCCTGAGAATGACAAAACAACGTATTTTTGTCGCCGGTCATCGCGGAATGGTGGGTTCCGCGATTGTCCGCCAGCTTGAACAGCGCGGCGACGTTGAGGTGATTGTTCGCACCCGCGACGAGCTGAACCTGCTTGACAGCAAAGCGGTGCAGGACTTCTTCGCCAGCGAACGTATCGACCAGGTGTATCTGGCGGCGGCGAAGGTGGGCGGCATTGTCGCTAACAACACCTACCCGGCGGATTTCATCTACGAGAACATGATGATTGAGAGCAACATCATTCACGCGGCGCATCTGCACAACGTGAACAAGCTGCTGTTCCTCGGTTCATCCTGTATCTACCCAAAAATGGCGAAACAGCCGATCGCCGAGAGCGAACTGTTGCAGGGCACGCTGGAAGCCACCAACGAGCCGTACGCGATTGCCAAAATTGCCGGGATCAAGCTGTGTGAATCGTACAACCGTCAGTATAACCGCGACTATCGCTCGGTGATGCCGACCAACCTCTACGGACCGCACGACAACTTCCACCCGAGTAATTCGCACGTGATCCCGGCGCTGCTGCGTCGTTTCCACGAGGCGACTGCCGAAAACGCCCCGGACGTGGTGGTGTGGGGCAGCGGTACGCCAATGCGCGAGTTCCTGCACGTGGACGATATGGCGGCTGCCAGCATTCACGTCATGGAGCTGGATCGCGAGGTGTGGCAGGAAAACACCGAGCCGATGCTGTCGCACATTAACGTCGGGACCGGCGTGGACTGCACCATTCGCGAGCTGGCGCAGACCATCGCGCAGGTGGTGGGCTACAAAGGACGCGTGGTGTTTGATGCCACCAAACCGGACGGCACGCCGCGCAAGCTGCTGGACGTGACCCGTCTGCATCAGCTTGGCTGGTATCACGAGGTCTCACTGGAGCAGGGGCTGGCCAGCACCTACCAGTGGTTCCTGGAAAACCAGCACCGCTTCCGGGGGTAATGATGTTTTTAAGTCAGGAAGATTTTGCCACGGTGGTGCGTTCCACTCCGCTCATCTCAATTGATTTGATCGTGGAGAACGAACGCGGCGAGTTCTTGCTGGGGAAACGAACCAATCGTCCTGCACAGGGCTTCTGGTTCGTGCCCGGCGGGCGCGTGCAGAAGGATGAGACGCTAAGCGATGCGTTTGAGCGTCTCACTCTGGCGGAACTGGGCCTGCAACTGCCGATGGCAGCGGGCCAGTTTTACGGGGTCTGGCAGCACTTCTATGACGATAACTTTTCGGGCACCGGGTTCACCACGCACTATGTCGTGCTGGGGTTCCGCCTGAAGGTGAGTGAGGCAGACCTGCGTCTGCCTGATTCTCAGCATGACGATTACCGCTGGTTAACGCCAGAGGCGCTGCTGGCAAGCGACAATGTCCATGACAACAGTCGGGCGTACTTCCTTGCGGAACGTCAGGCCGAGGTGCCAGGCCTATGAAAATCCTCGTCTACGGAATTAACTACTCGCCGGAGCTTACCGGTATCGGGAAATACACCGGCGAGATGGTCGAGTGGATGGCGAGCCAGGGACATGACGTGCGGGTGATTACCGCCCCGCCGTATTACCCGGAGTGGAAGGTAGGCGAACGCTATTCCAGCTGGCGCTACCGCCGCGAAGAGGGGGCTGCGACCGTCTGGCGCTGCCCGCTCTACGTGCCGAAACAGCCCTCGACGCTGAAACGTTTAATTCATCTGGGCAGCTTTGCCCTGAGCAGTTTTTTCCCGCTGATGGCGCAACGTCGCTGGAAGCCGGATCGCATCATCGGCGTGGTGCCGACGCTGTTCTGCACGCCAGGCATGCGCCTGCTGGGAAAACTCTCCGGCGCGCGCACCCTGCTGCACATTCAGGATTATGAAGTGGACGCCATGCTCGGACTGGGGATGGCCGGGAAAGGTAAGGGCGGCAAGGTGGCGAAGCTCGCCAGCGCCTTTGAGCGCAGCGGCCTGCACAACGTGGATTACGTCTCGACCATCTCGCGCTCGATGATGAACAAGGCGCAGGAGAAGGGTGTCCCGGCGGAGAAGGTGATCTTCTTTCCGAATTGGTCCGAAGTGGCGCGTTTCCGCGATGTGACAGACCAGGATGCGCAGGCGTTACGCGCGCAGCTCGGTTTGCCTGAAGATCAAAAAATCATTCTTTACTCAGGCAACATCGGTGAAAAACAGGGGCTGGAGAGCGTGATTGACGCCGCGCTTCAGCTGAGCGAACACCCGTGGATGTTCGTGATAGTCGGGCAGGGCGGGGGTAAAGCGCGGCTGGAAAAAATGGCCAGCGAGCGCGGACTGACCAACATCCGCTTCTTCCCGCTTCAGTCTTATGACGCGCTGCCCGCGCTGCTGAAAATGGCGGATTGCCATCTGGTGGTGCAAAAACGCGGCGCGGCGGATGCGGTGCTGCCGTCCAAGCTGACCAACATTCTGGCAGTGGGCGGAAATGCGGTGATTACGGCAGAAGCCGCAACAGAATTAGGCCAGCTGTGCAACAGCTACCCGGGCATTGCCGTTTGCGTAGAGCCAGAATCGGTTCCTGCGCTGGTGACCGGAATTGAGCAGGCACTCGCCATGCCAAAAGAGAACACGGTGGCACGTGAATATGCCGAACGCACGCTCGAGAAAGAGAACGTGCTGAGCCAATTTATTGCAGATATACGGGGATAAATCATGAGTCAAACCACTTTGTATCCGGTCGTAATGGCGGGTGGATCCGGGAGCCGGTTGTGGCCACTGTCCCGCGTGCTTTATCCAAAACAATTTCTGTGCCTGAAGGGCGACCTTACCATGCTGCAAACGACGGTTAACCGTCTGCACGGCGTGGAGTGTGAAAGCCCGGTGGTGATCTGTAACGAGCAGCACCGCTTTATCGTTGCCGAGCAACTGCGCCAGCTGAATAAACTGACCGAAAATATCATTCTGGAGCCTGCCGGACGCAACACCGCGCCTGCTATTGCTCTTGCGGCGCTGGCGGCAAAACGCAGCAGCCCGGACTGCGACCCGCTGATGCTGGTGCTGGCGGCTGACCACGTTATTCAGCAGGAAGACGCCTTCCGCGACGCGGTTCGCGCGGCGATTCCTTACGCTGAGAACGGCAAGCTGGTGACCTTCGGCATCGTGCCGGATCTTCCGGAAACCGGCTATGGCTACATTCGCCGCGGCAGCGTTACGCCTGGTGAAGGCGACAGCGTGGCCTTTGACGTGGCGCAGTTTGTCGAAAAACCGAATCTGGAAACCGCCCAGGCCTACGTGGCCAGCGGTGAATACTACTGGAACAGCGGTATGTTCCTGTTCCGCGCCGGTCGCTATCTGGAAGAGCTGGAAAAATATCGCCCGGATATCTTAAATGCCTGCGAAAAAGCGATGGCGGTGGTGGATCCGGATCTTGATTTTATCCGCGTGGACGAAGAAGCCTTCCTCGCCTGTCCGGAAGAGTCCATTGACTATGCGGTGATGGAACGTACGGCAGATGCGGTAGTGGTGCCGATGGATGCGGGCTGGAGCGACGTTGGCTCCTGGTCGTCACTGTGGGAGATTAGCGCCCATACCCCGGAGGGTAACGTCCATCACGGGGATGTGATCAGCCACAAAACGGAAAACAGCTACGTCTACGCCGAATCTGGCCTTGTCACCACGGTAGGGGTGAAAGATCTGGTGGTCGTGCAGACCAAAGACGCGGTGCTGATTGCCGACCGTAATGCCGTGCAGGACGTTAAAAAAGTGGTGGAGAAGATCAAGGCCGATGGCCGCCACGAACACCATATTCACCGCGAAGTCTACCGTCCGTGGGGCAAATATGACTCCATCGACGCCGGCGAGCGTTACCAGGTGAAACGCATCACCGTGAAGCCGGGTGAAGGGCTGTCGGTGCAGATGCACCATCACCGCGCCGAACACTGGGTAGTGGTGGCGGGAACCGCCAAAGTGACCATCAACGGTGAAGTGAAGCTGCTCGGTGAAAACGAGTCCATTTATATTCCGCTGGGTGCCACGCACTGCCTGGAAAACCCGGGGAAAATTCCACTCGACTTAATTGAGGTGCGTTCCGGCTCTTATCTGGAAGAGGACGATATCGTGCGCTTCCAGGACCGCTACGGGCGGGTGTAGCGCCGTCTTAACGCCGGATGGCGCTTCGCTTATCCGGCCTACGAATGAATAAAAAACAATTAAGCCTGTTAACGGGCGGGCCAACTGTTGCCTGAAAAAGGGGTCATCATGGAAAAATTAACCTGTTTTAAAGCCTACGATATTCGCGGCAAGCTGGGCGAAGAGCTGAACGAAGACATTGCGTGGCGCATCGGCCGCGCGTACGGCGAATACCTGAAACCACAAACTATCGTGCTGGGTGGCGACGTGCGTCTCACCAGCGAATCCCTGAAGCTGGCGCTGGCGAAAGGGCTACAGGACGCGGGCGTCGACGTGCTGGACATTGGCCTTTCCGGTACCGAAGAGATCTATTTTGCCACCTTCCACCTGGGCGTGGACGGCGGTATCGAAGTGACGGCCAGCCATAACCCGATGGACTACAACGGCATGAAGCTGGTGCGCAAGGGCGCGCGTCCTATCAGCGGCGACACCGGTCTGCGCGACGTGCAACGTCTGGCCGAGGCCAACGACTTCCCGCCGGTGAACGAAGCGAAGCGCGGCAGCTATAAGCAGATCAACCTGCAAAAAGAGTACATCGACCACCTGCTGGGCTACATCAACGTGGCGAACCTCAAACCGCTGAAGCTGGTGATTAACTCCGGCAACGGCGCGGCAGGCCCGGTTGTCGATGCACTTGAAGCCCGCTTTAAGGCGCTGAACGTGCCGGTGACCTTCGTCAAAGTGCACAACACGCCTGACGGAAACTTCCCGAACGGTATTCCTAACCCGCTGCTGCCGGAGTGCCGCGACGACACCCGCAACGCGGTGATTGAGCACGGCGCCGATATGGGTATCGCCTTTGACGGCGATTTCGACCGCTGCTTCCTGTTCGACGAGAAAGGGCAGTTTATCGAAGGCTACTATATCGTTGGCCTGCTGGCGGAAGCGTTCCTCGAGAAAAAACCGGGGGCGAAAATCATTCACGATCCGCGTCTTTCCTGGAACACCGTCGACGTGGTGAAGGCCGCGGGCGGCGAGCCGGTGATGTCTAAAACCGGCCACGCGTTTATCAAAGAGCGTATGCGCGAGGAAGACGCCATCTACGGCGGCGAGATGAGCGCCCACCACTATTTCCGTGATTTTGCCTACTGCGACAGCGGGATGATCCCGTGGCTGCTGGTAACCGAGCTGCTGTGCCTGAAAGGGCAGAGCCTGGGCGAACTGGTACGCGACCGCATGGCGGCGTTCCCGGCGAGCGGCGAGATCAACAGAAAACTGGCACAGCCAGCCGAGGCCATCGCCCGCGTCGAACAGCACTTTGCCATTCATGCGCTGGAGATTGACCGTACCGACGGTATCAGCATGGCGTTCCCGCAGTGGCGCTTCAACCTGCGCTCTTCCAACACTGAGCCGGTGGTGCGCCTGAACGTTGAGTCCCGCGCCGATACCGCGCTGATGGAAGCCCGAACGAAGGACATTCTGGCGCTGTTGAATCAGTAAAAAGAAAACCTTACCCCTCACCCTAACCCTCTCCCCAAAGGGGAGAGGGAACTTGAACACCCTCTCCCCTTTGGGGAGAGGGCCGGGGTGAGGGGCGAGGGGAAAGGTTTAGAACTAAAGGAACAACGATGACAAATCTAAAAAAGCGCGAGCGAGCGAGAACGAATGCATCGTTAATCTCTATGGTGCAGCGTTTTTCTGATATCACCATCATGGTCGGCGGACTGTGGGCGGTGTGTTGGGTCAGCGGGCAGCCGTTCTTATACATGCACTTGCTGATGGCGTTGATTGCGCTGGTGGTGTTTCAGATGATCGGCGGCATGACCGATTTCTATCGTTCATGGCGTGGCGTCAAAATGACCACCGAACTGATGCTGCTGCTCCAGAACTGGACCTTAAGCCTGATTTTCAGCGCAGGCCTGGTGGCGTTCAGCCATGATTTTGATAATCGGCTTGTGACCTATCTCTGCTGGTATCTGTTAACCAGCGTTGGCATGGTGGTTTGCCGCTCGCTGATCCGCTTTGGCGCGGGCTGGCTGCGCAACCGCGGCTATAACCGCCGCTTCGTTGCCGTGGCGGGCGACCTGCCGGTGGGACAGGTGTTGCTTGACAGCTTCCGCAAAGAGCCGTGGTTAGGTTTTGAAGTGGTGGGGGTTTATCACGACGCGAAGCCCGGCGGCGTACCATCTGACTGGGCGGGCAGCTACGAACAGCTGATAGAAGACGCGAAAGCCGGCAAAATTCACAACGTCTACATCGCCATGCAGATGAAAGATGAATCCCGCATCAAGACACTGATGCGCGAGCTGGCCGATACCACCTGCTCGGTGATCCTCATCCCTGACGTGTTTACCTTCAATATTCTCCACTCCCGTATTGAAGAGGTGAACGGGGTACCGGTTGTTCCGTTGTACGACACGCCGCTGTCGGGGATTAACCGCGTGCTGAAGCGCGTGGAAGATATCGTACTTTCGTCCCTGATCCTGCTGCTCATCTCCCCGGTGCTGTGCTGCATTGCGTTGGCGGTGAAGCTCAGCTCTCCGGGGCCGATCATCTTCCGTCAGACCCGCTACGGCATGGACGGTAAGCCGATCATGGTGTGGAAATTCCGCTCCATGAAGGTGATGGAGAACGACAAGGTGGTGACCCAGGCGACGCAGAACGATCCGCGCGTCACCCGCGTGGGTAACTTCCTTCGCCGCACCTCGCTCGATGAGCTGCCGCAGTTCATCAACGTGTTCACCGGCGGGATGTCCATCGTCGGGCCTCGTCCTCACGCCGTGGCCCATAACGAGCAGTACCGTACCCTGATTGAAGGCTACATGCTGCGCCATAAGGTGAAGCCGGGCATCACCGGCTGGGCGCAGATTAACGGCTGGCGCGGCGAGACCGACACGCTGGAAAAAATGGAAAAACGCATCGAGTTCGACCTGGAGTACATCCGCGAGTGGAGCCTCTGGTTCGATATCAAGATTGTTTTTCTGACCATTTTCAAAGGCTTCGTGAACAAAGCGGCGTACTAAGATGAGCTTACGAGAAAAAACCATCAGCGGCGCAAAATGGTCAGCCATGGCCACCATCGTCATCATTGGCCTCGGCCTGGTGCAGATGACGGTGCTGGCGCGCATTATCGATAACCACCAGTTTGGTCTGCTGACCGTCTCGCTGGTGATTATCGCCCTGGCCGATACGCTGTCGGACTTTGGTATCGCCAACTCCATTATCCAGCGCAAAGAGATCAGCCATCTTGAGCTGACCACCCTCTACTGGCTGAACGTCGGGCTGGGTATCTTCGTCTTTGTGCTGGTGTTCCTGCTGAGCGATGTGATTGCCGGCGTGCTGCATAACCCGGACCTGGCGCCGCTAATGCGCACCCTGTCGTTTGCTTTCGTGGTGATCCCGCACGGGCAGCAGTTCCGCGCGCTGATGCAGAAAGAGCTGGAGTTCAATAAGATAGGCATGATTGAAACCAGCGCCGTGCTGGCGGGCTTTACCTTCACCGTTGTCAGCGCCCATTTCTGGCCGCTGGCGATGACCGCCATTCTCGGCTACCTCGTTAACTCTGCCGTGCGCACGCTGCTGTTTGGCTTCTTTGGCCGCAAGATTTATCGCCCGGGACTGCATTTTTCGCTGGCGTCTGTTTCATCCAACCTGCGCTTCGGCGCGTGGCTGACGGCAGACAGCATTATCAACTATGTGAATACTAACCTCTCTACGCTGGTGCTGGCGCGCATTCTGGGTGCGAGCGTCGCGGGCGGCTACAACCTGGCGTATAACGTCGCGGTTGTCCCACCGATGAAGCTCAACCCAATCATTACCCGCGTGCTGTTCCCGGCGTTCGCCAAAATTCAGGACGATACAGAGAAGCTGCGCGTGAACTTTTACAAGTTGCTCTCCGTGGTGGGGATCATCAACTTCCCGGTACTGCTGGGGCTGATGGTGGTCGCCAGCAATTTCGTACCGCTGGTGTTTGGCGAGAAGTGGAACAGCATCATCCCGATCCTGCAACTGCTGTGCGTTGTGGGGCTGCTGCGCTCGGTGGGGAATCCAATTGGTTCTCTGCTGATGGCGAAGGCGCGCGTGGATATCAGCTTCAAGTTCAACGTGTTTAAAACCTTCCTGTTTATTCCGGCAATCATTGTGGGCGGGCACATGGCGGGCGCCATTGGCGTGACGCTCGGCTTCCTGCTGGTGCAGATCGTCAATACCGTGCTGAGCTACTTCGTGATGATCAAACCGGTGCTGGGCTCCAGCTACCGTCAGTACATTCTCAGCCTGTGGCTGCCGTTTTATCTCTCCTTACCGACTCTGGCGGTGAGTTACGGCCTGGGCGTGGTGCTCAACGGGCATCTGCCGCTGGCGGCGCTGCTTGCGGTGCAGGTCGCGGCAGGCGCGCTGGCATTCGGCGTGATGATTGTACTGTCACGCAATGCGCTGGTGGTTGAGATAAAGCGCCAGTTTTGCCGTAACGAAAAAATGAAAACGCTGCTTCGCGCAGGCTAATTTTACGAGGCCATTATGAAATTACTTATTCTTGGCAACCATACCTGCGGCAACCGTGGCGACAGCGCCATCCTGCGCGGTTTATTGGATGCAATTAACACCCTTAAGCCTGAGACAGAAGTGGATGTGATGAGCCGTTATCCGGTCAGCTCATCCTGGTTACTGAACCGCCCGGTGATGGGCGACCCGCTCTACAGCCAGATGAAACAGCACAACAACGCTGCGGGCGTGATGGGGCGCGTGAAGAAAGTGCTACGTCGCCGCTACCAGCATCAGGTGCTGCTTTCTCGCGTAACCGACACCGGCAAGCTGCGCAACATCGCCATCGCGCAGGGCTTTACCGATTTCGTGCGTCTGCTGTCCGGCTATGACGCCATTATTCAGGTGGGCGGCTCGTTCTTCGTCGACCTGTACGGCGTGCCGCAGTTTGAGCATGCGCTCTGCACCTTTATGGCGAAAAAACCGCTGTTTATGATCGGCCACAGCGTCGGGCCGTTCCAGGATCCGCAGTTCAACCAGCTGGCGAACTATGTCTTCGGCCACTGTGACGCGCTGATCCTGCGCGAATCGGTCAGCCTCGACATGATGAAGCGCAGCGAAATCGACACCACCAAAGTGGAGCACGGCGTAGACACCGCCTGGCTGGTAGATCATCAGGATGACAGCTTCCAGGCCAGCTACGCGGTACAGCACTGGCTGGACGTGGCGGCAAAACAGAAAACCGTCGCCATTACCCTGCGTGAACTTGCGCCCTTCGATAAACGCCTCGGCACGACTCAGGCGGCGTACGAGAAAGCCTTTGCCGAGGTGGTGAACCGCGTGCTGGACAGCGGTTACCAGGTGCTGGCGCTTTCCACCTGTACCGGTATCGACAGCTACAACAAAGATGACCGTATGGTGGCGCTCAACTTGCGCAACCTGGTGAACGATCCGTCCCGCTATCACGTGGTGATGGACGAGCTGAACGACCTTGAGATGGGCAAGCTGCTCTCCGCCTGCGACCTGACCGTGGGCACGCGTCTGCACTCGGCCATTATCTCGATGAACTTCGGCACGCCAGCCATCGCCATCAACTACGAACACAAGTCCGCGGGCATTATGCAGCAGCTCGGTATGCCGGAAATGGCCGTCGATATTCGTCATCTGCTGGACGGATCGCTGGGTGCGATGGTGGGCGACACGCTCGGTCAGCTGCCTGCGATCAACGAACGTCTGGCGGTGGCGGTGAAAGCCGAACGCGAAAAAGGTATTGGCATGGTGAAATCCGTCCTCGACCGCATCCGGGAGGGGAAATGAAGGTTGGTTTCTTCTTACTGAAATTTCCGCTGTCGTCTGAAACCTTTGTGCTGAACCAAATCACCGCGTTTATCGATATGGGGTATGACGTGGAGATTATCGCCCTGCAAAAGGGCGATACGCAAAACACCCATGCGGCGTATACCCAGTATGGGCTGGAGGCGAAAACCCGCTGGTTGCAGGACGAACCCGCCGGACGGATGAACAAACTGCGCCATCGCGCCGGACAGACGCTGCGCGGCCTGCATCGCGCCTCGACGTGGCGGGCGCTGAATATGTCGCGCTATGGGGCGGAAGCCCGCAACCTGATCTTATCCGCCATTTGCGGGCAAACGGCCCAGCCGTACCGGGCCGATGTCTTTATCGCTCACTTTGGCCCGGCTGGCGTCACGGCGGCAAAACTGCGTGAGCTGGGGGTGATTGACGGCAAAATCGCCACGATTTTCCACGGTATCGATATCTCCAGCCGTGAAGTGCTGAACCACTACACGCCGGAATATCAGCAGCTGTTTCGCCGTGGCGACATGATGCTGCCGATAAGCGACCTGTGGGCCGGGCGCCTGAAAACCATGGGGTGCCCGAGCGAGAAAATCACCGTTTCACGCATGGGCGTGGACATGGAACGCTTCACCCAGCGACCCGTCAAGGTGCCGGGCAAGCCGCTGCAAATTATCTCTGTTGCCCGCCTGACCGAAAAGAAAGGGCTGCACGTAGCCATCGAAGCCTGTCGCCAGCTGAAGGCGCGTGGAGTGGACTTCCACTACCGCATCCTGGGTATCGGGCCGTGGGAGCGTCGCCTGCGCACGCTGATTGAACAGTATCAGCTGGAAGACGTGGTGGAGATGCCGGGCTTCAAGCCGAGCCACGAAGTGAAAGCCATGCTCGATGAGGCGGATGTGTTCCTGCTGCCTTCCGTAACCGGTGCCGACGGCGATATGGAAGGCATTCCCGTGGCGCTGATGGAGGCGATGGCGGTCGGCATTCCGGTGGTCTCGACGTTACACAGCGGCATCCCGGAGCTGATCACCTCTGAGCATTCCGGCTGGCTGGTCCCTGAAAACAATGCGCTGGCGCTGGCGGACCGTCTGGCCGCGTTCAGCGATATCGATCAGCAGACGCTGATCCCTGTGCTGCAAAATGCGCGGCAAAAAGTTGAAGCAGAATTCAATCAGCAGGTGATTAATCGCCAGTTAGCGAGCCTGCTGCAAACGTTGTAACGCTGAGGTTGTATGCTGAATAAGATTACCCGACGCCGATTTGTCTCTTCTTTATCCGTCCTGGCTGCCATGCCGCTGCTGTCGCCCCGCGCTGTGCGGGCGGCAACCGGGAAGACGGTTTCTGTCGATCGCTACAACAATAAGGACTGGATCGCCGCCTTTAAGCAGGCATTTACCGAGGGCGATACCGTTGTTGTTCCCGCCGGGTTTACCTGTGAAAACATCAATACCGGCATTTTCATTCCTGATGGCAAAACCCTGCTGATCCGCGGTGCGCTGAAGGGCAACGGCCGCGGACGATTTGTACTCCAGGAAGGCTGCAAGGTCATTGGGGAAGGAGAAGGGCGCACGCATAACATCACGCTGGACGTGCGTGGCTCCGACTGTGTCATTAAAGGGCTGGCGATGAGCGGCTTCGGCCCCGTCACCCAGATCTACATCGGCGGTAAAAAGCGGCGAGTGATGCGCAACCTGCTCATCGATAACATTACCGTGACGCAAGCCAACTACGCGATCCTGCGTCAGGGGTTCCACAATCAGGTGGACGGTGCGCGCATTACCAATAGTAAATTCAGCCACTTGCAGGGTGACGCGATTGAGTGGAACGTGGCGATTAACGACCGCAACATCCTGATCTCGGACCACGTGATCGATAACATCAACTGCACCAACGGCAAGATCAACTGGGGCATAGGCATCGGGTTGGCCGGCAGTACGTACGACAATGATTATCCGGAACAGCAGACCGTTAAAAACTTCGTGGTGGCAAATATCACCGGCAGCAACTGTCGGCAGCTGGTGCATGTTGAAAACGGTAAACACTTTGTAATCCGTAATATCAAGGCCAGCAATATTACTCCCGACTTCAGTAAAAAGGCCGGAATTGATAACGCGACGGTAGCTATTTATGGCTGTGATAATTTCGTTATTGATAATGTCGATATGGTCAACAGCGCCGGAATGCTAATTGGCTATGGCGTGATCAAGGGCGATTATCTGTCGATACCGCAGAACTTCAAACTTAACGATATTCGCCTGGATAACCGACAGCTTGCCTATAAGCTGCGCGGGATACAGATTTCCTCCGGCAATGCCACGTCGTTTGTTGCCATCACCAACGTTGAGATGCAGCGGGCAACGCTTGAACTGCATAACAAACCCCAGCACCTTTTCTTACGTAATATCAACGTGATGCAGGAGTCAGCGACGGGACCGGCTCTGAAGATGAACTTCGATTTGCGCAAAGACGTGCGCGGGAAGTTTATGGCTAAAAACGAGACGTTGCTGTCGCTTGCGAACATAAAAGCGGTTAATGAAAAGGGGCAGAGCTCGGTGGATATTGATCGGGTCGATCAACACGTGGTGAATACGGAAAGGTTGAATTTTGCGCTGCCGCACAGGTGACGGTGGAGGCCTTAGGCGTATGCCATTCAATCTGATGTAACCCCTAAAAATTTGTTACTGAATTCAGCGGTTTTAAGGTTTATAATCCCTGAAATTACTTTGCAAGTTTTGTTTAATCAACAGCGCTACCTCAGGGAAAGAAGCGATTGCCAGAGGTTCGCCAAACACACATAACGCATTGAGTGGATTATGAACGATAAGGTTTTGTTTATTGGCGCGTCTGGTTTTGTCGGCACTCGTTTAATCGAGATTTCCAAGACTGATTTTGATGTTACTAACTTCGACAAACAGCAGAGTCATTTTTATCCGGATATTACTGTCTCCGGTGATGTTCGTAATCAGGATCAACTCGATCAGGCGCTTGCTGGTTTTGAAACGGTCGTGCTGCTCGCCGCTGAGCACCGTGATGACGTTAGCCCAACATCACTATACTATGATGTAAACGTACAGGGTACTCGTAACGTATTGTCTGCTATGGAAAAAAATAACGTTCAGAACATTATTTTTACCAGTTCTGTGGCTGTGTATGGCCTTAACAAAGTGAACCCTGACGAATCCCATCCGCACGATCCTTTCAACCATTACGGCAAAAGCAAATGGCAAGCGGAAGAAGTTCTGCGCGAGTGGTTTAATAAGGCTCCAGAGGAAAGATCCCTGACAATTGTCCGGCCTACGGTCATCTTCGGTGAGCGTAACCGTGGAAACGTGTATAACCTGCTTAAGCAAATTGCAGGTGGTAAGTTCGCCATGGTAGGCGCTGGAACCAATTATAAGTCAATGGCTTATGTCGGTAACATTGTTGAATTTATCAAATTTAAGCTGACCAATGTTAAGCCGGGTTATGATGTCTACAACTATGTAGACAAGCCAGACCTTAACATGAATCAGCTAGTTTCAGAAGTTGAGAAGAGTCTCAATAAAAAAATCCCTTCAGTTCATCTTCCTTACCCGCTTGGTATGTTAGGTGGGTATTGTTTTGACATTCTTAGCAAAGTTACCGGGAAGAAATATGCAATAAGCTCTGTGCGCGTTAAGAAATTCTGTGCAACTACACAGTTTGACGCCACCAAGGTACACAGCTCTGGATTTAAAGCGCCTTATACCTTATCTCAAGGTCTGGACCGTACGCTGAAGTATGAGTTCGTTCATGAGAAGAAAGATGACATCACGTTTGTATCTGAATAATGCCTCAAAGGTTGCGATTTGTCGGAAACAGAGGGCTGTGCGATTTTCGCGACAGGGTTTCCGATAATTCTGGGTCACACTTAATGCATACTCATGTTTAGTAATGTGAGTTTTAACGCGAAACGTGATTTGCATAAGGCGTAGTAGACTTCTTGATCGGGCAATTTTCCTGATTAGGTCTATACTTCGTCAACCATTTTAAGGTGGAAGATAAAATGACCAATTTGAAAGCAGTTATACCGGTAGCGGGTCTGGGCATGCACATGTTGCCTGCCACAAAGGCCATTCCTAAAGAGATGCTGCCGATCGTTGACAAGCCGATGATTCAATACATCGTCGACGAGATTGTTGCTGCTGGGATCAAAGAAATCGTTCTGGTGACGCACTCTTCAAAGAACGCCGTCGAGAACCACTTCGACACCTCTTATGAACTCGAGGCGTTGCTTGAGCAGCGCGTTAAGCGTCAGCTTCTGGCTGAAGTTCAGTCTATTTGTCCTCCTGGCGTGACCATCATGAACGTGCGTCAGGCGCAGCCGCTGGGTCTGGGCCATTCTATTTTGTGCGCTCGCCCGGTCGTAGGCGATAACCCGTTTATCGTGGTACTGCCCGATATCATCATTGATACCGCCTCCGCCGATCCGCTGCGTTATAACCTGGCGGCAATGGTCGCACGCTTCAACGAAACGGGCCGCAGCCAGGTGCTGGCGAAACGTATGAAGGGCGATCTCTCTGAGTACTCTGTTATTCAGACTAAAGAGCCACTGGAGACGGAAGGGCAGGTGAGCCGTATCGTTGAGTTTATCGAAAAACCCGATCAGCCGCAGACCTTGGACTCCGACCTGATGGCTGTCGGCCGATATGTGCTGAATGCGGATATCTGGGCTGAACTGGAAAAAACCGAGCCGGGTGCCTGGGACCGTATCCAGCTGACCGATGCGATTGCCGAGCTGGCGAAGAAGCAGTCGGTTGATGCCATGCTGATGACCGGTGACAGCTATGACTGCGGTAAGAAAATGGGGTATATGCAGGCGTTTGTGAACTATGGCCTGCGTAATCTGAAGGAAGGGGCGAAGTTCAGAAGCCGGATTGAGAAGTTGCTGGCTAACGACTGACAGCCCTTCCGTAGCCTGGAAGTCTACATGCGCGGCAGCCATCATTTTGGTATGTAACAACATAACTAAAATGATGGCTGCCGTTTTTTGTTATTTATTCCTGTGATGACAGAAAGTTATATGCTTCAAATCTGGACGGGTTTGTAACGATTTGTGCTTGTTTCTGAGGTCATTTAGGACGACAATTAACGCCAGTTTTTGTCTGTAACCAGACAAGTAGAATCATTCAATCAAACATCGCTCAGTGCACTGGTAGCTGTTAAGCCAGGGGCGGTAGCGTGCTTAATTTCTGAAACCGTTAATAAATGTTCAGGTTTCAGAACGCCAGTATCCAGATATATACACTAGACGGAACAGATAACGTGAAAATTCTTGTGACGGGCGGGGCCGGCTTTATCGGCTCTGCGGTTGTACGACATATTATTAAAAATACCCAGGACGACGTCGTCAATGTGGACAAGCTGACCTATGCCGGCAACCTTGAGTCGATTAATGACGTCAGCGATAGCGACCGATATGCTTTTGAGCATGCGGATATTTGCGATAAAGACGCCATGGATCGCATCTTCGCAAAGCATAAGCCTGATGCGGTGATGCACCTGGCCGCTGAAAGCCATGTCGATCGTTCCATTACCGGCCCGGCAGCGTTTATCGAAACCAATATCGTTGGCACTTATGTTCTTCTCGAAGCCGCCCGTGGTTACTGGTCCACGCTGGATGACCAGGCGAAGAAAGCGTTTCGTTTCCATCACATCTCTACCGACGAAGTGTATGGTGATTTACCGCATCCTGATGAGCAACCGGCATCAACTGAGCTGCCGTTCTTCACTGAGACCACGGCGTATGCGCCCAGCAGCCCGTATTCAGCGTCGAAAGCCTCCAGCGATCATCTCGTGCGTGCCTGGCTGCGTACCTACGGTTTCCCGACCATCGTCACCAACTGTTCAAATAACTATGGCCCGTATCATTTCCCGGAAAAACTGATCCCGCTGGTTATCCTGAATGCGCTGGATGGGAAAGCTCTGCCTATTTACGGCAAGGGCGATCAGATCCGCGACTGGCTCTACGTTGAAGATCATGCGCGTGCACTGCATACCGTTGTAACTCAAGGGAAACCGGGTGAAACGTACAATATTGGCGGTCATAACGAGAGGCAGAACTTGGAGGTGGTGCATACAATTTGCGACCTGCTGGATGAAATTGTGCCAAAAGAAGGTTCTTATCGCGATCAGATCACTTATGTTAAGGATCGGCCTGGGCACGATCGTCGTTATGCAATTGATGCAACAAAAATTGGTAATGCGCTAGGTTGGCATCCTCAAGAAACTTTCGAGAGTGGAATTCGTAAAACAGTTATGTGGTATTTATCTAATGAATCGTGGGTAAATAATGTAAAAAGTGGAGCATATGCTTCATGGCTTTCAAAACAATATGGAGAAAATAACTGATGAAAGGCATTATTCTCGCTGGTGGTTCTGGTTCGCGTCTGCATCCTATTACATTGGGTACGTCTAAGCAATTATTACCTATTTATGACAAACCTATGATTTATTATCCACTGTCGGTGCTGATGCTGGCCGGGATTCGCGACATTTTATTGATCACAACGCCAGAAGATCAGGCAAGCTTCAAACGTATTCTTGGCAATGGCAATCAGTTTGGTATCAATTTACAGTACCAGGTTCAACCCACTCCAGATGGGCTCGCTCAGGCATTTATTTTGGGTGAAGATTTCATCGGTGATGATAGTGTTTGTCTGGTGCTAGGAGACAACATCTTCTTTGGTCAGTCTTTTGGAAAACAACTCAAACACGCAGTCGAACATCTTAATGGTGCGACAGTGTTTGGTTACAAAGTTATGGATCCGGAACGTTTTGGGGTCGTTGAATTCGATGAAGACTTTAATGCAATATCCATAGAAGAGAAACCAAAAACGCCAAAATCAAATTGGGCAGTTACAGGACTTTATTTTTATGATAATCGTGTTGTTGACATTGCTAAGAAAGTACAGCCTTCGGAGCGGGGCGAGCTTGAAATAACTAGTATTAACCAAAAATATCTTGAAATGGGTGAACTAAAAGTTGAGCAGCTAGGTCGTGGTTTCGCATGGCTGGATACCGGTACGCATGACTCGTTACTTGAGGCATCACAGTTTGTGCAAACTGTCGAGAAACGGCAAGGTTTTAAAATTGCATGCCTCGAAGAAATTGCATACAACCAAGGGTGGTTAGATAAAGAAATGGTTAAGTCTATTGGCAAAACTTTATCTAAAACTGGTTACGGTAGCTACTTGTTAAATCTCGTAAAATAAGAGTCTATTTCATCATGAATGTTATTAAAACAAAGTTGGAAGGTGTACTGGTTATTGAACCTCGAGTTTTCGGTGATAAACGTGGGTTCTTTTATGAGACATTTCATGCGAAACGTTACAAAGACGCGGGTATTAAGGAAGAGTTTGTTCAGGATAACCGCTCTCGTTCAACAGGAGGCGTATTACGAGGACTCCATTTCCAGAAAACGAAACCCCAAGGAAAATTGGTAACTGTCACTCAGGGCGAAGTTTTCGACGTCGCGGTTGATCTCCGATTTGGTTCTGCGACATTTGGCCAGTATGAATCTATTGTGTTAACTGGAGAGAATAAAATTCAGTTTTACATTCCCCCGGGGTTTGCTCATGGCTTTTGTGTGTTAAGTGATAGTGCTGATTTTCAATATAAATGCACAGATTTCTACGATCCATCTGATGAAGGCGGATTAATCTGGAGCGATTCAATTGTGAATATTGATTGGCCAATAAAAGATCCAATTCTATCTGAGAAAGACAAAATTCTTCCTTCATTAGAACAAATAACTAAAAAAATTAAGGAGGGATGGTAAAATGGCGCAGTATACAGTAGTTGGTGGACGGGGATTCATTGGTAACGAAATCGTCGAACAGTTAAAAGAACTAAAACACGATGTTTGGGTTCCACAACGAGACGAGCAAACCCTCTTTACAAAAGACTTGGGCACCGTTATTTATTGTGCCGGCAATGGTGATTGTCAAAACACACCATTTAATGTCTTCCGGGCTAACTGCGCACTTCTATCTGATGTTTTGCAGTATTCGAAATTTAATCGCCTGGTATTTATGTCTTCTACTCGTGTTTACATGAATGGCAGTGATACACGAGAAAATGCCGATTTGGTTGTTAGTGAGGATGATGCTCGCCGGCTATTTAATCTGACAAAACTTGTATCAGAAGAGCTATGCCTTAAAAGCGGAAAAGATATTGTCATTGTCAGACCAAGTAATGTCTATGGTGTAGCGTTGAATAGCCCGCTATTCTTACCATCAATTACACGTAATGCAATTAATAATGGTCATATCGACATGTTCATTGATCGACATTATGAAAAAGATTATGTGTCAGTCGAGGATGTTGCAGAAGCTTGCATCAACTTATCACAGAATAAGAATACATCTGGAAATATTTATAATATAGCTGCTGGATATAATATTTCTGCAGAGCAGATTGCTGATGTACTGATTCAAACAACAAATTGTACAGTAACCTGGCACGAGCGTAACTTCCCAAGAGAAGTATTCCCCGTTAACAACATCAGTATTCTTAAATCTGTTATGCCAGACTATAATCCAAGAAACGTTCTTGATGATATCGAAAATATGGTGACTCGTTTCCGAGCTGAGATGGTAAACTACCAATGAGTGGGTTTAATCGACTCATAAAAAATGCCATATCAAATGTAATAAATGGTTTTTCAAATGTAATTTTGGGGATAATTATATCCCCTTTATTGATTAAAATACTATCAATAAATGATTTTGCCATTTGGTCTTTGGCTTTGCAAGTTGGTGCATTTTTTTCATTAATTGGTTTTACTGGACAATTATCTGTTGCACGTTACGTAACATTGGCGAAAGCACAGCAGAATGAACTACAAGTTCGTCGTGTAATAAATTTTGGATTAATCGTATCCTTGCTTGGTGTGCTGGTGTCAGTTACTGTTCTTTGTTTTAGCTATTATAATTTTTATGAGATCTTTAATGCTATAAAGCAGGGTGATTCTCCTTTTGCTCCTGTTGTTTTTTTTATTGTTTCTCTCTCTTTTATTTTAGGATTGATTACCAGTTCATATAATGGTTATTTTACTGGGATTGAGAAAAACGAAATACCAGCATATATAAACTTAACCTCACGCGTAATTCTTGGGGTGGGGATATATTTATCAGCAAGAAACAGTATGCTTACGATGGCATGTGTATTTTTATTGATAAATACTTTTTCCTATATAATAACTTATCTTTTATATAGGAAAGCTAGCACTTTAAGAATTATTGGAAAGACGCAAACTAAAAATTTATTAGATAATGTTAAATTCAGTGAGTTTATTAATTATTGTTTGGGTGTCTTCATTTTTAATCTATCCACATTCTTAATTGTAAACCTAAATAGTGTTTTGATTGGCAAGTTTGCATTCAAAGAATATGCATATTATGCATTGTCGATTACATTAGTAACTGCTGTGGTTGGCTTTTTGAATGCAGCAATTACTCCAGTATTGCAGCCTTTGATTAAAATGGTTCATCGGGACGATAAAAATTCGCTTGATCGTTTTGTGTTTTTGTTATCACAAACACTTTTATATCTTTCTTTCTTTATTCTAATCGCTAATTTCTTTATTGGTAAATATGTAATGGAATTATGGATAGGGTATGATGTGGCGATACTGACATATCCCATTTTTTCATTCCTACTGTTGACTAACTTAACTCGATTGATTGGTTCACCGCTGGGGCTCGTTTACCTGGCAAAGGGCAAACAAAATGAAATTATGTATTTACCATTACTCGAAGGAGTAGTCAGTGTGGTTCTTACATATGTGTTTGTTAGCAAGTTCGGTATATATGCTTCTGCAATATCCTTGGCAATATCAACAGCCCTTATCATGCTTATTTATTCATTCAAACTAATAGGAATCTCTGCTCAGGAAGGAAGTAGGCTTCGCTATAGGTTACTGCTGGCAGGTGGACCAGTAGTTTTGTTTACGGTAATCCTGTCGATTATGAAGGTAAAAATGAACATAACAGATGGAACAGAATATATACTATTTTCCACGTCTATGTTTGTACTTTTAGTGTTGACTGCAATATTTATTTTAAAAAATACAATAAAAATAAAACATATATTAGGGAGGTAATGTGATAAGCAGAATATTAAACGTATATTACAAAATAAAATATTTATACTTAACTGATCGCAGAATTAATATCGAAAAATCAGCATTTATCCATCATGGTGCAACGTTCATCATCCGTGATAATTCGCAAGCTTCAATAGATATAGCGTCCGGCGTTTATATCGGTCGATACGCTAATATTCATACAAATTCAAAAATTGTCATTGGTGAGAACTCGGTACTAAGCGATTATGTTTTTTTAAGCACGTTGGCGCATGGAATGGAGCCTTCCGCAGGTCCAATTCTTTCCCAGAAAGATATTGATAAAGGGGAAATAGTGCTTAAGGATAATGTATTCCTTGGGTTTGGTGCAAAAGTTCTACCTGGGGTAGTCTTGGGTAGTTGGACCATCGTTGGGACAGGCGCTGTTGTGACAAAATCTTTTCCCGATGGTTTTGTTATGATTGGTGGTAATCCGGCACGTATAATTAAACACTACAACAAAAATACCGGAGAATGGGTTGCGCCATGATATTAAAAAAATTCTGTAATAAGATTATGTATTTTATCGATCTTATACGATATCGGATTATCATGGCTAAATTTGGCAAAGGGAGTCGTATTATAAAACCATTACTTATGGTGAATACCTCTCGTGTTGCGATAGGTCGCAATGTTCTTATTCGCAATGGTGCCAGAATTGAGGTTTTGAATAGTGGCAACGGAATTGTCATTGATATCGGTGATAATGTTAATATCGAACAGTATGTGCATATCGTAGCAAAAAACCATATAAAAATTGGAAATAATGTTTCTATCACAGGTTGTTGCTCTATTGTTGATATTATCCATCCATTCGATGAGCAATACGAAATAGAAAAAATTGGTAATCGTATTTCTAATAAAGTATTGCCTGTCTCAATCGGTGATAATAGTTTTATCGGTTTTGGCTCACATATCAACCCTGGCGTTAAAATAGGTAAAAATTGTGTAGTCGGGGCACGGTCGGTTGTTACAAAAGATATACCGGATAATTGCGTAGTGGCCGGTAATCCTGCACGAATTATAAAATCATTGAATTTAAAGAGTAACAGATGGGAAAGTTATAAATATGAATAACCCTAAGATTGGGCTGGTGACTGTTTTATATAATTCACCCGAAGTTTTATCAGATTTTTTTTCCAGCCTTGCTCTCCAAAACTATAATAATTATTTCTTGTATGTTGTTGATAACAGCTCATCGCCAGAATCTATAGAATTAGCAAAAAAATTAAGTGCAGATTTCATCATTCCTACTCATTTTATTGATAATCATGGCGTGAATGTCGGTGTCGCCGCTGGGAATAATCAAGGGGCGAAGGAAGCATATGTTGACGAATGTGACTACATCGTTTTTCTTAATAATGATTTGATATTTGAAGATCCTAATATATTGCAAAGACTAGTTTTTGAAGCTCAGACAAAAAAACTAGATATGGTTGGGCCAACAATTTTAAATTACCCTAAAAAAAAGATATGGTATTGTGGCGGTTATTTCGATGAATATAAAGCATTAGCACCACATAATAATATCGATAAAGAATATAATATATCTGATTATCAAGAAGTTCACCAGCATGCCTATGCGCCTACATGTTTCTTAATGGTATCCCGTCGTCTTTGGGATGCAGTCGGTGAAATGGATGAGAAATATTTTGCTTATTATGATGATACAGACTTCCTTTTTCGTGCTTATAAAGCAGGTTTTATAGTGAACGTTATTTCATCACTTATTATTTATCATAAAGTTGGTGCTAGTACCGGTGGAGACCTTTCTTATTTCGGAATGTATCATTTAACGCGTAATCGTCTTTATTTTATTCGCAAGAATTTGAAGGGATTCAAAAGATATATTGCCTTAAGTTTTGTACTCCTGACTAGAATCTATATTATGTTGATGACCTCTAATACTCAGAAAAAAGCAATTCGCAAAGGTCTCATTGATGGTTTAAAAATGAAATGAAAATCCGATTGAATGTTATCAATTTGTCCCTGATGGCTTCCATGGTAATATTTTTACCTTCGTTACTAATGATACTGGCGCATCAGTCTTCATTCACAATAGGAATAGTAATAAGTTCACTTGTTATTATTTTTTTGCGAGTTCTGGTTAATCAGCAGAAAATTGTATTTAGTAATAAGGATGTAATGCTCGTTCTGCTGTTAGTATCCTTTTTATTTTTTATCGTTATGCATTTTACTCTAGTGAATTTCATATTTGGTGGAGAGTTAGCTCAACCCGACTTCCCAAAGTTCCTCTTGAGTTTCATCTTTATTATTATATCAGCAAGTGCTGCTTATGTTGTTAAAAGCGCAATTGATGATACATCGGAAGTAGATATCCATTCCACGATTTTATTCATATTATATGTTATTATATTCAATGCGATGATTAGCCTTACAAAGATAGATTTTTTCAATACGATGTTGGAAAAACCTACTTTTGTATTCCAGGAACCTTCGCATTTTGCTCTGGTCTGTGCCCCCTTACTCATATATTTTTCGTTTAGTAATATTAGAAGTCCATTACGATTAATTTTGCTATTAATATTTGGGCTTTGGGGTGTATACATTCAGAATTTCACTATGATTCTTGCAGTGGTATTAGCCTATGTGATTTCAGCAAAACATCTTTTACCAGCATTTGTCATTTTTTGCTTGTTCGCGATCCTTGTTTATATTTTTATCGAAAGCGATTTTTTTGTCTATTATAGAGAACGACTTGATTTATCCAGTGATACTAATAATTTATCTGCACTTGTTCTCATGCAGGGATGGGATAATGCGTTTTTGACCTTGCACCAGAGTCCAATCGGTGCAGGTTTTCAACAATATGGTATATCCACTATATACGGGAATATATCTAATAAAATTTTCGAAATGCTTAATATATATATTAATCAGTTCGATGCCGGTGCAACTGCGCCAAAGATTATTGGTGAATTTGGGGTTTTTGGTATTCTCATCGTAATGCTATATCTTGTGGGATGGGTCAGGATTTTTTTAGCAGTGAGGCGAGAACGCTTCAATGTTGATAAAAAGACATTACTTTTTTCAAGTTTTTATTTAGCAAGTTTCCTTGAGTTTTTTATTCGAGGGGCTGGCTATTTTACTCCCGGTATGTTCTTTTTAATTGTTTCGGTTTTATATTTCATACCTAATAAAATTGTGCGAAAAGAGATTTCTTATGAAACTAGTCATTGATGGAATCATTGAAAACCTACAAAATGGCGGAGGTTGTACGGTTTATTTTGATCAGATATTATCATTTTATCAAAAAGATAATCATAAATTAAACTATATAAGATATAATAACAGCCATGAGAATATAACACTAAGCGGTAATAATACTCATGTTACTCATCGCGCTTTACGTATTCAAGAACGCTGGCGTGATGTTAATATTAATGAATTTGATCTAAATACGATATTTCATTCCACCCATTATCGGTTGCCAACAAATAAGAAACAGTCAAAAATAATTACAACGGTCCATGATTTTACCTATGAGCTTTTCCGTAGTGGCCCAGCTCAATGGATGCATACTTGGCAGAAAAATCGAGCGATTAGGAATAGCGATCTCATCCTTTGTGTATCACAAAATACCGCCAATGATTTAATGAGATTTTGTCCTGTATCTGAAAATAAAATTCGTGTTGTCCATAATGGTGCTTCCGAAAAATATTATCCAATAGATAATACTATTAAAACTAACGAAGTATTATTTGTTGGTGCCAGAGGTGGTTATAAAAACTTCTCCATGGCTGTCGATGCTCTCGCGCTTTCTCCTTCATTGGTGTTGAGTATTGTTGGTGGCGGACAGCTAACACGTGACGAAATAGAGCTTCTTGAAAGTAAAATTCCTGGACGCTACCAACAGCTTGGTCGTGTCACTGATGAAGAACTTAATGAAATTTATAACCGTGTGTTCTGCTTACTTTATCCTTCGTTATATGAAGGTTTTGGCATACCTGTAATTGAAGCGATGCGCAGCGGGTGTGTTGTAATCGCTGTTAATGTTTCCTCTATTCCAGAAGTTGCTGGAAATGCAGCTGTTTTACTGGAACAGCCTAACCCAGTCACAATTTCTCAAGCTCTTAACGATTTACAAAATACAGCGCTCTACCATCAATTACGTAATGAAGGCTTTATTCAAGCGAAAAAGTTTTCCTGGGAAAAATGTTATAATGATACCTTGTCTGCTTATAAGGAGCTCTTATAATAATGTCTTTTTTACGTCGGTACGGTATATTAGGTGTTTTACGTTTATTTATAGATAAATTATTAACTTTTCTGATTTGTCGTGATGCTCGCATTATCCGACATCCTTTTGATATCCGCGGTAAAGATAAGATCGCAATAGGCAGCGGTTTTACAACCGGACGTTACTGCCGTCTTGAAGCGCATGGTGAAAAGCAAACACCTGCTTTGATTATTGGTTCTGATTGTCAAATCAATGATTCAGTCCATATTGTTGCTGGGGAATGTGTCAGTCTTGGAGATAATGTATTGATAGCAAGCAGGGTATTTATTACAGACTTAAATCATGGTCAATATGCCGGCAACAATCATTCGCATCCGGATACAATCTGTAGAGAAAGAGAGTTACATACCGATCCAGTATATATTGAATCTAATGTATGGTTGGGAGAAGGGGTTGTGGTTTTACCTGGAGTACGTATTGGTAAGTCTTCAATCATAGGGGCTAATTCGGTAGTTACTAAAAGTATTCCCGAATATTCAATTGCTGTTGGTAACCCTGTTAGAATTATAAAGCAATTTGATTTTGATAAAAACGAATGGGTTAACTATGATGGCAAAAATTAATTCTGTCTTGTTTATCTGTCCCAATTTTTTTGATTATAAAAAATTGATAGAAGAAGAGTTAAGCAAGCATTTCGATAAACTCTATAGCTTCTCTGACAGGCCCGTATGCTCATCTATTTCCAAAGCCCTTTTTAAATATAACTTTCCAATTTATTCTTCTAGACTTTCAGAAAAATACTGTAGGGATATTTATGATTCTATAGCTGATGATTTATCTTCCATATCTGAAGTTATAATAATAAAAGGAACTTGTATTACTCCTTCTTTCTTACAAAAACTCCGAAGTAGTAATTATAACATTAATATAACGACTTACACGTGGGATTCCATATCCAATATTAAAACGTTTATTACACTTTCAAAATTATCTAACCATACTTATACTTTTGATTTGAAAGATAGTCAAAAATATAAAATACCATATCTACCTCTATTTTATAATTCAAGTCATCATGATGAAAAACATATTCACGATATAAAAGCAATATTCGATTATTGCTTCATCGGTAGTTATCATGGTGATCGTGTAAATGTCCTTTCTCGTTTTTTAGGGCCTAAAAAATCAATCAGGCATTATGTTAAAATATACTTCCAAAGTCGATTGCAGTATATTATTTATTACCTCTTAAATCCGGCTTTGCGTTCTTGTCCAAAAGAATGGGTAACTTTTAAACCAATCTCAAGAAAAAAACTAGAAGAAATTACTGCTGTAAGCCATTATACTATTGATATCCATCATCAGAAACAAACGGGTCTGACGATGCGTACATGGGAAACACTCCAAAGTAATAGCAAACTCGTGACAACTAACCCAACAGTGCTAGCACATATTAATAGCCATAATGTTACGGTTATTGATCGAGATACAGGGCTTGAGTGGTCTATCGAGCAATGTGAGAAATATATTAAAAATCTTATTAGTGAAGATGAACGTGTTAAAATTTCAGGATGTTTATCTTTATCTGAATGGGTTGATGTGTTGCTAACAAAGGGTTGATTATATATGAGTCTTTTTCCAGTAATTATGGCTGGGGGAGCAGGTAGTAGGTTGTGGCCGCGTTCTCGTGAGCTTTATCCGAAACAGTTTCTTTGTCTAACAGGGGAGCTGACTATGCTGCAAACAACCATTAATCGTCTTAATGGTATTGCATGTGAAAACCCGATTGTGATTTGTAACGAGCATCACCGTTCGATTGTTGCTGAGCAACTGCGTCAGCTTGATAAACTAACTCAGAATATCATTCTTGAACCAACAGGAAGAAATACTGCTCCTGCTATAGCATTAGCTGCTCTAACCATCTTACGTACTACGCAGTCTGAGGATTCTCTTATTCTTGTTCTTGCTGCAGATCATGTCATCAAGAATGAAGATGCTTTTCGTCAAGCAGTTAGTAGTGCAATACCTCTTGCAGAGATGGGAAAGTTAGTCACATTTGGTATTGTTCCTAATCAACCTGAAACGGGGTACGGTTATATTCGTCGTGGTACATGCGTATCTGAAAATAACTATGATTTTGCCTTTGATGTAGCTCAATTTGTTGAAAAGCCAGACTTGGTTACGGCTAAGAAATATATTGCCAGTGGTGATTATTACTGGAATAGTGGCATGTTTTTGTTCAGCGCATCACGTTATTTGGAAGAGTTGGCGAAATTCCGACCTGATATATTGGCCGCTTGTGAAGAGGCAATCGCTGGCGTTGACCATGATCTCGATTTTGTCAGGGTAGACGAACAGGCATTTCTGGCTTGTCCTGACGAGTCAATTGATTATGCCGTTATGGAAAAAACTGCTGATGCGGTGGTCGTGCCCATGAATGCAGGCTGGAGCGATGTTGGCTCCTGGTCTTCATTATGGGATATCAGTGATAAAGATCTCAGCGGCAATGTTCATCATGGCGATGTAATCAGCTATGCTACGGAAAATAGCTACGTCTACGCTGAGTCTGGCCTGGTGACCACGGTTGGGGTGAAAGATCTGGTGGTTGTCCAAACCAAAGACGCTGTGTTGATTGCCGATCGTAACGCCGTGCAGGACGTTAAAAAAGTTGTGGAGAAGATCAAGGCAGATGGCCGCCACGAGCACCACATTCACCGCGAAGTATACCGTCCGTGGGGCAAGTATGACTCAATCGATACGGGTAATGGGTATCAAGTGAAAAGACTGACTGTGAAGCCAGGTGAAGGATTGTCTTTACAGATGCATCATCACCGAGCGGAGCATTGGATTGTGGTTTCAGGTACTGCCCAGGTAACTTTGGGGGAGGAAGTGAAATTGCTCCGAGAAAATGAGTCTATCTATATCCCTCAGGGAGTTCGTCACTGCCTCGAAAATCCAGGAATAATACCTCTTAAGATCATTGAAGTGCGTTCCGGAACATATCTTGGAGAAGATGATATCGTTCGTTTTAAAGATCGCTACGGGCGAATCTGATTACCATTAATCCATGCCATTAACTACATACTTTAAATGGAAATGATCCTCCGAAGGAGCGAACCCTATGAAAAAATTGAGATGTTTTAAAGCCTACGATATTCGCGGCAGGCTGGGCGAAGAGCTGAATGAAGACATCGCGTGGCGCATTGGCCGCGCGTACGGCGAATATTTAAAACCACAGACCATCGTGCTGGGCGGCGACGTGCGTCTGACCAGTGAATCCCTGAAGCTGGCCTTGGCGAAAGGGCTGCAGGACGCGGGCGTCGACGTGCAGGACATCGGTCTTTCCGGTACAGAAGAGATCTATTTTGCCACCTTCCACATGGGCGTGGACGGCGGTATCGAAGTGACCGCCAGCCACAACCCGATGGACTACAACGGCATGAAGCTGGTGCGCAAGGGCGCGCGTCCTATCAGCGGCGACACCGGCCTGCGTGACGTGCAGCGTCTGGCCGAGGCCAACGACTTCCCGCCGGTGAATGAAGCCACACGCGGCAGCTATAAGCAGATTAACCTGCAAAAAGAGTACATCGACCACCTGCTGGGCTACATCAATGTGGCAAACCTCAAACCGCTGAAGCTGGTGATTAACTCCGGCAACGGCGCGGCAGGCCCGATTGTCGATGCACTTGAAGCCCGCTTTAAGGCGCTGAACGCGCCGGTGACCTTCGTCAAAGTGCACAACACGCCAGACGGCAACTTCCCGAACGGTATTCCTAACCCGCTGCTGCCGGAGTGCCGCGACGACACCCGCAACGCGGTGATTGAGCACGGCGCCGATATGGGTATCGCCTTTGACGGCGATTTCGACCGCTGCTTCCTGTTCGACGAGAAAGGGCAGTTTATCGAAGGCTACTACATTGTCGGCCTGCTGGCGGAAGCGTTCCTCGAGAAAAACCCGGGGGCGAAGATCATTCACGATCCGCGCCTCTCCTGGAACACCGTCGACGTGGTGAAGGCCGCGGGCGGCGAGCCGGTGATGTCCAAAACCGGTCACGCGTTTATCAAAGAGCGTATGCGCGAGGAAGACGCCATCTACGGCGGCGAGATGAGTGCCCACCACTACTTCCGTGATTTTGCCTACTGCGACAGCGGGATGATCCCGTGGCTGCTGGTTACCGAGCTGCTGTGCCTGAAGGGACAGACGCTGGGCGAGCTGGTGCGCGACCGTATGGCGGCGTTCCCGGCGAGCGGGGAAATCAACAGCAAGCTGGCGGAGCCAGCCGAGGCCATTGCCCGCGTGGAGCAGCACTTTGCGATTCACGCGCTGGAAATTGACCGTACGGACGGCATCAGCATGGCCTTCCCGCAGTGGCGCTTCAACCTGCGCTCGTCCAACACCGAGCCGGTGGTGCGCCTGAACGTGGAATCCCGTGCTGACACGGCGCTGATGGAAGAGAAGACACAAGAAATTCTGGCTTTGCTCAGGAAGTGAGGGTCTGCCGCCAGCGTATTTCTGGCGACTTGACTGTACCTGGATTGTGCAATCAGTGTGACATAGATCAGCAAAAGCTATTCAGGTCACCTAATACTGAGTTAACATCTCAACCACATTTCAAGCCGCGCATAAGCCGTGGTGACCACACCTGACAGGAGTATGTAATGTCCAAGCAACAGATCGGCGTTGTCGGTATGGCAGTTATGGGGCGCAACCTGGCGCTCAACATCGAAAGCCGTGGTTATACCGTCTCCGTTTTCAACCGCTCCCGTGATAAGACTGAAGAAGTGATTGCCGAAAACCCAGGCAAGAAACTCGTTCCTTTCTATACGGTAAAAGAGTTCGTTGAGTCTCTGGAAACGCCTCGTCGTATCCTGTTAATGGTGAAAGCGGGCGCAGGTACCGATGCAGCTATCGACTCCCTGAAGCCATATCTGGATAAAGGCGACATCATCATTGATGGTGGTAACACCTTCTTCCACGACACCATTCGTCGTAACCGTGAACTGTCTGCTGAAGGCTTCAACTTCATTGGTACTGGCGTATCCGGCGGTGAAGAAGGCGCTCTGAAAGGTCCATCCATCATGCCTGGGGGCCAGAAAGAAGCGTACGAACTGGTCGCGCCAATCCTGACCAAAATCGCAGCCGTTGCTGAAGACGGTGAGCCATGCGTGACCTATATCGGTCCTGACGGTGCTGGCCACTATGTGAAGATGGTGCACAACGGCATCGAATACGGCGATATGCAGCTGATAGCCGAAGCTTACTCCCTGCTGAAAGGCGGCCTGAACCTCTCTAACGAAGAACTCGCTGAGACCTTTACCGAGTGGAACAAAGGCGAGCTTAACAGCTACCTGATTGACATCACCAAAGATATCTTCACTAAGAAAGATGAAGAGGGTAAATACCTGGTCGATGTGATTCTGGATGAAGCGGCGAACAAAGGTACCGGTAAATGGACCAGCCAGAGCTCTCTTGATCTGGGCGAGCCGCTGTCTCTAATCACCGAATCCGTATTCGCGCGTTATATCTCTTCTCTTAAGGAGCAGCGCGTTGCGGCATCTAAGGTGCTGTCCGGCCCGCAGGCAAAACCAGCCGGCGACAAAGCTGAATTCGTTGAAAAAGTACGTCGTGCACTGTACCTGGGAAAAATCGTTTCTTACGCGCAGGGCTTCTCTCAGCTGCGTGCAGCTTCAGACGAAAACAACTGGGATCTGAACTACGGTGAGATCGCGAAGATTTTCCGTGCTGGCTGTATCATTCGCGCACAGTTCCTGCAAAAAATCACCGATGCCTATGCAGAAAATGCAGGTATCGCAAACCTTCTGCTGGCTCCTTACTTCAAGCAAATTGCAGATGAATATCAGCAGGCGCTGCGTGATGTGGTTGCGTACGCGGTGCAGAATGGTATCCCAGTTCCTACCTTCTCCGCTGCGGTGGCGTACTACGACAGCTATCGTGCTGCCGTTCTGCCAGCGAACCTGATTCAGGCACAGCGTGACTACTTCGGTGCGCATACCTACAAGCGTACGGATAAAGAGGGTGTCTTCCATACCGAATGGATGGAATGAGTTAACTCTCTGCAATAACATCAACCCGGAGCTCGTCTCCGGGTTTTTTTATGCAAAAAATGCCGCGCAATAATCGAAGTAGTCTGAATCTCGTCCCGCTCGTAATGATTACTCCTGGTTTGCCTTGACAGTGTTGTTTGCCAGGAGGTACAAAGCCCAACAGTTATGTTTATCGCGATGGTCTGGCGGCCATCAGTACAGTTAACTAAAAGAAGTCATTAGCGAATGAAAATAACAATTTCCGGAACAGGGTATGTCGGTCTTTCAAACGGCATTTTGATTGCTCAGAACCATGAAGTGGTTGCACTTGATATCGTGCAGGCCAAAGTGGATATGCTCAATGAGAAGAAATCGCCGATCGTCGACAAAGAAATCCAGGATTATCTCAGCAACAAAACGCTGAATTTCCGCGCCACGACGGATAAAGAAGATGCATACCGCGATGCGGATTACGTCATTATTGCCACGCCTACTGACTACGATCCAAAAACCAACTATTTCAACACCTCAACCGTCGAAGCGGTTATCAAAGATGTTATCGGCATTAACCCTGATGCAGTAATGGTTATCAAGTCGACGATCCCGGTTGGTTTTACCAAATCCATCAAAGAAAAATTTGGTATTGATAATATCTTCTTCTCGCCAGAGTTCCTGCGTGAAGGGAGGGCGCTTTACGATAACCTGCACCCATCCCGTATCGTGATTGGCGAGCGTTCCGAGCGTGCAGAACGTTTTGCTTTGTTGCTTCAGGAAGGCGCTATCAAGCAAGATATTCCGGTTCTGTTCACCGATTCCACCGAGGCAGAGGCCATTAAGCTTTTCGCCAATACCTATCTGGCGATGCGTGTGGCTTACTTCAACGAGCTGGACAGCTATGCCGAGAGCTTAGGTCTGAACACCCGTCAGATCATCGAGGGCGTGTGTCTTGACCCGCGTATCGGTAACCATTACAACAACCCGTCCTTCGGTTACGGCGGCTACTGCCTGCCAAAAGATACCAAGCAGCTGCTGGCTAACTATCAGGCGGTGCCGAACAACCTGATTTCCGCCATTGTGGATGCCAACCGCACGCGTAAAGACTTCATCTCGGATTCCATTCTCGCGCGTCAGCCGAAAGTGGTGGGTGTTTATCGTCTGATCATGAAGAGCGGTTCCGATAACTTCCGCGCTTCTTCCATTCAGGGGATCATGAAGCGTATTAAGGCGAAGGGCGTGCAGGTCATTATTTATGAACCGGCGATGCAGGAAGATGAGTTCTTCCATTCGCGTGTGATCCGCGATCTGGATGCGTTTAAGAAAGAAGCGGATGTAATTATCTCCAACCGTATGGCGGAAGAGCTGGCGGACGTGAAAGATAAAGTCTATACCCGCGATTTGTTCGGCAGCGACTGATCAAAATCGTGATATAAAAAAACCCGGCACTGTGCCGGGTTTTTTGTTTTTAAACGTTATAGAAGTTGCGGTACCAGTCGACGAAGTTTTTCACGCCTTCTTTGACTGAGGTTTGTGGTTTAAACCCAATAACGTCATACAGCGCTTTGGTGTCCGCACTGGTCTCCAGCACGTCCCCCGGCTGGATCGGCATCATATTTTTCACCGCTTCTTTCCCCAGCGCCTCTTCAAGCGCGGTGATGTAATCCATTAGTTCGACAGGTGAGCTGTTACCGATGTTATACACGCGATACGGGGCAGAGCTGGTTGCTGGCGAACCGGCTTCGACCGTCCAGTCGGCATCGGCCTGAGGAATGACGTCTTGTAGGCGAATAATCGCCTCCGCAATATCATCGATATAGGTGAAGTCGCGCTTCATCTTGCCGTAGTTGTATACGTCGATGCTGTTGCCTTCAATCATGGCTTTGGTGAATTTGAACAGCGCCATGTCCGGTCGGCCCCATGGGCCATACACGGTAAAGAAGCGCAGGCCAGTGGTAGGCAGATTGTACAGATGCGAATAGGTATGCGACATCAGCTCGTTAGCTTTTTTGGTTGCGGCATACAGCGATACCGGATGATCTACGGAGTCGTCAGTAGAAAACGGCATCTTACGGTTGAGGCCGTATACAGAGCTGGATGACGCATACAGAAGATGCTGAACCTTATTGTGGCGACAGCCTTCCAGCACGTTCAGGTGACCTACCAGGTTCGCATCAGCGTAGGCATGCGGGTTTTCCAGCGAGTAACGCACGCCCGCCTGTGCGGCAAGATGGATTACGCGGTCAAACTTCTCATCAGCGAAGAGGTTTGCCATGCCCTCGCGGTCCGCTAAGTCCAGCTTGTAGAAGGTGAAACTCTCGGATTTGAGCAGTTCGAGGCGAGCGAGTTTGAGGTTAGGGTCATAGTAATCATTCAGATTATCCATCCCAACAACTTCATGCCCTGCATCAAGCAGGCGCTTGCTGACATGAGACCCGATAAAGCCCGCCGCGCCAGTTACCAGAAATTTCATAGCTTCCCTCATTCACAGTCTTCTTGTTGATGTCCCAGGACATCAGAATCCGCCTATGATAGCGCGTCGTACTTCACTTACATAACCCATCTTTCCGATATAACTCATCGGATTCTTATAGAAAAATCGCCAGCAACAGATACACTAAGGAAACAAGATTATTTTTGCCCTTTTTCATCTGTTAGGGATTGTATGACGCAAAACAACAATAGCCTGGTCACACGCAACAATGACCCGGAGCAAATTGATTTACTGGATTTAGTGCTACAGCTGTGGCGTGGTAAGTGGGTAGTTGGAGCATTCGTTGCTGCTTTTATTGTTCTTGCCGTTGTTTACATCACTGTTGCAAAAGAGAAATGGACGTCATCCGCCATCATAGCCCAGCCAGATGCGGCACAAATTGCCACTTATTCCAATGCGTTGAATATCCTCTATGGTGGGGCAGCTCCATCCATGCTGGATATTCAGAATCGTGCTATTGGTCGTTTTAATTCCTCCTTCTCGGCATTAGCTCAGGCGCTGGAGAATCAGGAAGATCCGGAAAAACTGACTATTGAGCCTACCGTAAAAGGGCAAAGTTTACCTTTAACCGTAAGCTATCAGGGCGAATCCGCTGATGCAGCTCAAAAGCAATTAGCTCAGTATATTCAGCAGGTTGATGAGCAGACGGCTAAAGAACTGACGCTTGACCTCAGAGATAACCTCAAGCAGCAGATCACAACCCTGAAAGACTCGCTTCAGAACCAGGAGAAAGTGGCACAGGAGCAGAAAGATCTGCGTATCAAACAGATCTCTGAAGCTTACAAGAATGCGGAAGCAGCTAAAATTAGTACTCCACAGCTCCAGCAAACGCAGGATGTCACTCAGGAAACCATGTTCCTGCTGGGTACCGTAGCGCTCAAGTCAATGATTGATAACGAAGCGTCACGTCCGCTGGTCTTCTCAGGCGCTTACTACCAGACCAAACAAAACTTACTGGATATTCAGAACCTCAACGTTAACCCAGACACCATTCACGTCTATCGTTACGTTATGAAACCTAATCTGCCTATCCGACGTGACAGCCCGAAAAAGGCCATCACCCTCATCCTTGCCGTTCTCCTCGGCGGGATCATCGGTTCTGCTGTCGTCCTCGGCCGTAACGCGCTGAGAAACTACAAACCAAGAGCCTGATTTACACACAAAAAAAGACCGGGTTTCCCCTAATGCCGATCGTTTAAGGATCGGTTGACCGATCCAGCGGCTGGTGTAAAAAGGGTTCTGTGTTCATCATGGAGCCCTTTTTAAATGGAACTGTCCCAGGCCCTC
>NZ_JBMKJI010000032.1:0-45090 GCF_049237025.1 Enterobacter cloacae complex sp. SYL001
CAGCCGGACCAGGGCATCGCTGACAGCCCTCAGTCATTTAGAAAGCAACTTTATTGCTTCTGCATAAAAAAATTACTGGGGATCCCTCAGCCCACAGGGAGAGGGAGCACATTAATCCCCCCGAACGTAAGCCAACGTAAAGATCCCCCGGATTTCGCCCCTCTTCGCTTCATTTTCAACCACTCATCCTCTATCCTGAGCGTTAATACCCCTGGGTCCTGGAAGACAAATATGAAACGGACAAAAACGATGAATCACGCGTCGTTCCGCAAAAGCTGGAACGCACGCCACCTGACACCTGTCGCGCTGGCGGTCACCGCCGTCTTTATGCTGGCAGGCTGTGAGCAAAGCGACGAAACGGTGTCGCTCTATCAAAACGCTGACGATTGTGCGAGCGCAACCGGTAAAGCCGCCGAGTGTACGACGGCCTATAACAACGCCCTGAAAGAGGCAGAACGTACCGCGCCGAAATATGCCTCACGCGAAGACTGTGTAGCCGAATTCGGCGAAGGCCAGTGCCAGCAGGCTCCTGCTCAGGCAGGTATGGCGCCGGAAAACCAGGCGCAGGCACAGTCCAGCGGTAGCTTCTGGATGCCTCTGATGGCGGGTTATATGATGGGCCGTCTGATGAGCGGCGGCGCGGGCTACCAGCAGCAACCGCTGTTTAGTTCTAAAAACCCAAACAGCCCGGCGTACGGTAAATACACCGATGCCACCGGCAAGGGTTACGGTGCTGCAACGCCTGGCCGTACGATGACCGTACCGAAAACCGCGATGGCACCGAAACCAGCCACTACCAGCACCATTACCCGTGGCGGCTTCGGTGAGTCTGTGGCGAAACAAACCACCATGCAGCGTAGTGCGACCGGCTCTTCGACTCGCTCAATGGGCGGCTGATCATGGAACGAGTCAGTATTGTCGAGCGCCCGGACTGGCGCGAAAAAGCCACCGAATACGGTTTCAACTTTCACACCATGTACGGCGAGCCGTACTGGTGTGAAGACGCTTACTATAAGCTCACGCTCGCGCAGGTCGAAAAGCTTGAAGAGGTGACCGCAGAACTGCACCAGATGTGCCTGAAGGTGGTAGAGAAAGTCATCGACAGCGATGAGCTGATGACCAAATTCCGCATTCCGAAGCACACCTGGAGCTTTGTTCGTCAGTCCTGGAAAACGAACCAGCCTTCGCTCTACTCTCGCCTCGATTTGGCATGGGATGGCGTGGGTGAACCGAAGCTTTTAGAAAACAACGCAGATACGCCAACCTCCCTGTACGAAGCCGCGTTCTTCCAGTGGATCTGGCTGGAAGATCAGGCGAATGCCGGTAACTTGCCGGAAGGCAGCGACCAGTTCAACAGCCTTCAGGAAAAACTGATTGAGCGTTTCGCCGAACTGCGTGAACAGCACGGTTTCAACCTGTTGCACCTCGCCTGCTGTCGCGATACCGAAGAAGATCGCGGTACGGTTCAGTATTTGCAGGACTGCGCAGCCGAAGCGGAAGTGGCGACGGAATTCCTCTATATCGAAGAGATCGGTTTAGGTGAAAAAGGTCAGTTTACGGACACGCAGGATCAGGTGATCAGCAACCTGTTCAAGCTCTACCCGTGGGAATACATGCTGCGCGAAATGTTTTCTACCAAGCTGGAAGACGCCGGTGTGCGCTGGCTGGAACCAGCCTGGAAGAGCATTATCTCCAATAAAGCCCTGCTGCCAATGCTGTGGGAGATGTTCCCGAACCACCCGAACCTGCTGCCTGCTTACTTTGCCGAAGATGATTTCCCGCCGATGGAGAAATACGTCGTTAAGCCAATCTTCTCCCGTGAAGGCGCGAACGTCTCGATTATCGAAAACGGTAAAACGCTGGAAGCGGTTGAAGGGCCGTACGGTGAGGAAGGGATGATCGTCCAGGCGTTTTATCAACTGCCGAAGTTTGGCGACAGCTATACGCTGATCGGCAGCTGGCTTATTAACGATCAGCCTGCCGGGATTGGTATTCGCGAAGATCGCGCGCTGATTACGCAGGATCTGTCGCGTTTCTACCCGCATATTTTTATTGAATAAGACTTGCCGGGTGGCGGCTTCGCCTTACCCGGCCTACATGTCGAGCGTAGGCCCGGTAAGCGCAGCGCCACCGGGCATGTTTTACCCCACCTGCACCGACAGCATACTCAAGCTCCCCATCTCAATACCGTCGACCGGTGTTGTAATAACCTCCTGACCGTCCCATGCGCCTAATACATACAGCAATGGCAAGAAGTGTTCCGGCGTCGGGTTAGAGAGCGAACCGCCGTCGTGATCCAGATAGTTCACCAGCGGATGTGTTTCTACCGGCCCTTGCCAGGTCAGGTTGTCTTTTACATAGTCATTAAAGGCTGTTGCCCAAGGGTACGGCGTATTTTCACCGTGCCAGCGTACCGTACGCAGGTTATGCACCACGTTGCCACTGGCAATCAGCATGATGCCCTCATCACGAAGCGAAGCCAGCTTACGCCCCATCTCCATGTGCCAGGCAGCCGGTTTGGTGCTGTCGATACTCAGTTGCACCATCGGGATATCCGCATCAGGATACATCTTAATCAGCACGCCCCATGAGCCATGGTCAAAGCCCCAGGCTTCTTTGTCCAGGGTGACCGGGAAAGGTGCCAGCAAATCCACCAGCGTTTGCGCCAGCTCAGGCGAACCGGGGGCCGGATAATGCGTATCGTACAGCGCCTGCGGAAAACCGCCAAAATCATGGATCGTTTTTGGCGCTTCCATGGCCGTCACGCCGGTACCCCGGGTAAACCAGTGCGCAGAGACCACCACAATTGCCTTCGGACGCGGTAACGTCTTACCCAGCTGACGCCAGGCGCGGGTATAGACGTTATCTTCCAGAACGTTCATGGGGCTGCCATGGCCTAAAAACAGTGCTGGCATACGAGAAGGAGACATGGTGATATCCTTAGAGGAAGTGACAAAGTGATGGGCCTACATTACGCGCATTCAGGTGAAGATGAACGTAGATAACCGTGAAGATCATCATCAGGAAATTTGAATGCCAGATATCGCTTAAGGAGAATGCATGTCAGTACCTTTGATTTTGACCTTACTTGCGGGCGCCGCGACCTTTATCGGTGCGTTCCTTGGGGTACTCGGTCAAAAACCCTCTAATCGCCTGCTGGCCTTCTCGCTGGGTTTCGCCGCCGGGATTATGCTGCTTATCTCGCTGATGGAGATGCTGCCCGCCGCGCTTCACGCCGAAGGGATGTCGCCTGTTCTGGGCTATGGCATGTTTATCATTGGCCTGCTGGGTTATTTTGCACTCGACCGTATCCTTCCTCACGCGCACCCGCAGGATCTAATGCAAAAAAGCGTTGCCCCCATCCCTGGCAATATCAAACGCACGGCCATTCTGCTGACGCTGGGTATCAGCCTGCATAACTTTCCGGAAGGTATCGCCACCTATGTCACGGCCAGCAGCAACCTGGAAATGGGTTTTGGTGTCGCGCTGGCCGTTGCTTTGCACAATATTCCTGAAGGACTTGCCGTTGCCGGGCCCGTTTATGCCGCCACGGGTTCAAAACGTACAGCTGTCTTTTGGGCGGGTATCTCCGGGATGGCTGAAATTCTCGGCGGCGTGCTGGCGTGGCTGATCCTCGGTAGCCTCGTATCCCCGGTTGTAATGGCTGCAATTATGGCTGCAGTGGCCGGGATTATGGTCGCGCTATCTGTCGATGAGCTGATGCCGCTGGCAAAAGAGATCGATCCCAACAATAACCCAAGCTACGGCGTGCTGTGTGGAATGTCAGTGATGGGGATGAGTCTGGTTCTGCTACAAACGGCAGGTATTGGTTAAGAATTAATGCCTCCGTTTCATACGGAGGCATTATACTATTCAAAATAACAATCCTATATATTTATCCTATAATAACTCACCAAATATAAACCCATTAGAATTTCAAAAAAAGGCGTCTCTTAAGATAGCCTGAAAATATTAATTAAAAGCACCTACAAATATATTTAAGTCACGTTAATCGCGTATTCCCACCCCAATCCGTATACTTTGCAAGTATTCTGAAATTAATATTCACATTATGAATCACTTTGAAAAAGGATATTTCCATGTATATGGGTAAGAAATTACTGTTAGCAGCGGCTATGGCTGGCATTGTGTCGGGTTCTGCTTTTGCTGAAGATCAAGGCTCTGGCAAAATCAAATTCAAAGGTGTTGTTATTGACGCACCGTGCAGCATCGCACCAGACAGCGTTGATAAAGAAGTCGATCTGGGTGAAGTGACTACGGCCGTTATCAACGCCAACAAAAAATCTACGCCGGTTCCGGTCGATATTAATCTGGAAAACTGCCAGCTTGACGATCCGGCAGACGAAACCGACACGCCAATTACCAAAGTGGATGTCACCTTCACCAGCGCAGCGACAGACGCGACAGACATCAGCCTGATGAGTAACACCTATGCAAGTGGTGCGCAGAACGTGGGTGTACGTCTGCTGGATAATGCGGAGGCTGCTATCACGCTGGGAGAATCCAACGAGGTTGAGTTACTGGCAGGATCAACCACCCAGACGCTGCATTTCAAAGCGGTTATGGAAGTCCCCACGGGTAAAACTGCGACGGCAGGCCAGGTTGAAGCCACGGCTAACTACGTCCTGTTGTACAAATAGTTCTGTTACGTAACAGTATTAGCCGACTGGTAATTCATGCCGGTCGGCATCCTTTATATATTCGAGTAACAGGATGATGACATACAAATTACAATGGATAATCATCATTGCATCCCTGTTAATGACGAGACTTACCTCTGCCACTGAATTTAATATAAACGCCATCGATAAAGATCAGCGCGGCAGCGTCGATTTATCACGTTTTAAAGATCAAATATCGGTTACGCCGGGAAGCTATTTCGTTACGGTTTCAGTTAATGATATTCCGCTGGCAAATGGCTGGCTCCTTCGCTGGAGAGAAATAAATAACGCGGTTCAGGTGTGTATTACTCCCGAACTGGCCGATACATTTGCGTTACAGGATGAGGTTCGTCACGCTTTGCCAGAAAAAGAGGGATGCGTTGATTTCGCCGCCAGACCAGACATCAAATTTACGTTTGAGCAAGATAGCCAATCCCTGAATGTGACGATCCCCCAGGCATGGCTGCAATACCGTGCGGTGGACTGGATGCCGCCATCCACCTGGGACAACGGCGTGCCGGGCGTACTGCTGGATTACAATCTTTTTGCCAGCCATTATCAGCCCAATAGCGGCAGCAGCAATAACAACGCCAATACCTATGGCACCGTCGGTGCGAACATGGGCGCGTGGCGCCTGCGAAGCGATTACCAGTACACGCGAAGCGATACTGAAGCAGGCTCAGAGCAGGATGGCCGTTTTTCACGCGTTTATATGTTCCGCCCTCTGCCCTCAATCGGAGCGAAACTGACGCTGGGTGAAACGGATTTCCAGTCCGCAATTTTTGACGCCTTTACCTATACCGGCGCATCGCTAATCAGCGAAGAACGTATGCTGCCATGGTCGCTGCGCGGCTATGCCCCGCAGATTACCGGGATAGCGCAAACCAACGCCACGGTGACCGTAAGCCTTGCCGATCGCGTGATTTACCAAAGTAAAGTGCCACCAGGCCCGTTTGTTATTCAGGATCTTAACCAGTCGGTTCAGGGCACGCTGGACGTCAAAGTCACGGAAGAGGACGGCCGCGTCAGCACCTTCCAGGTCTCTGCCGAGTCCGTGCCGTTTTTAACGCGCAAGGGTCAGGTTCGCTACAAGTTCGCGGCGGGTAAAGCGCGCCAGGGTGCCTCCCATAACGTTGAAGATAACGCCTTCATGAGCGGCGAATTTTCCTGGGGCATGCTGTCACACACCTCCCTGTATGGCGGCACGCTGACTGATGGCGACGGTTATCGTTCCGTCGCTGCCGGGATCGGCCAGAATATGGCCTGGCTGGGGGCGCTCTCTTTTGACGTCACGCAGGCCACCAGCCAGCTGCCACACCAGCGCAGTCAGACGGGTTACAGCTATCGCATTAACTACAGCAAGCGTTTCGATACCACCGGCAGTCAGCTTACGCTTGCCAGCTACCGCTACTCAGCCCCCCAGTTTTTGAGCTACGCCCGCTACCTTGATTATGACGAAGGTGACCGCCAGTCGGAGAAACAAACCCTGAGCGTGACGGCAAGCCAGTACATTTCGGCGTTATCCCTGAACCTGTACGTCAACATGCTGCGTCAGACATGGTGGAATGATTCACCTTCCACGACCGGCAGCATCACGGCGGGCTACAACTTTGATATGGGCCGCTGGAAGAACCTCGGCGTAACCCTGTCCTGGAGTAAAACGCATTACGATGAGGAAGACGAAAGTGACGATACTCAGTTCTATCTCTCGCTCAGCGTACCGCTCGATCCCGATCATCGTCTTAACTATGACCTGCGTAACAGCGACACGCTGAGTCATAACGTGTCGTGGTATGACACGTCGGATCGCAATAATACCTGGGGCGTTTCCGCAGGCGCGGAGAGCGGGAAGCCAGATTCCGGCGCGCAGGTCAGCGGGAATTATCAGCATTATTCTACGTACGGCGATCTCAATCTCTCAGGCAGCTATAAAGCTGACGAATATAACTCCCTCAGCGCGAGCTGGAGTGGTTCCTTCACCTCAACGGCGAAAGGCGCCGCGCTGCACCGGCGCAGCTACGGTAATGAACCTCGTGTGATGGTCAGCACCGACGGGGTAGGCAATATCCCGCTGAACATGTCGCGAGATGAGACCAACCGTTTTGGCATCGGCGTTTTACCGTCATTCTCCAGCTATTCCCCCTCCAGCGTGCAGGTCAATCTGAACAACCTCCCTGATGGCGTGGACGTAGACAACCGCGTCGTGACCTCAACCTGGACTGAGGGAGCCATTGGTTATCGTCAGATTGCCACGCGCGCTGGTAAGGACGTGACAGGCGTTCTGCGAATGTCATCAGGAGCGCCACCTCTCGGGGCGATTGTTCGCCTGGAAGCAAGCAATTTGCAGGTTGGGATGGTGGCCGATGAAGGCCGCGTCTGGCTGGCCGCCGTTGAGCCAGAACAGCAGTTTCGCGTGACATGGGGCGACAACCAACAGTGTCGCTTCTCGTTACCTTCTCACTTAGAAAACAGTATGCAGTTGATACTGCCGTGTCAGTAAGAAATCATCATGAAATTAACGCCGTTTAAAAGCCTGTGCCTGATGCTAACCAGCACAGCATTTGCTACCCACGCAGCCATTAATCTGGACCGCACGCGCATTGTTTTTCCAGAAAGCGACAAGGCCAGCAGCCTGAAAGTGGACAATCAGAGCAAGGTGCTGCCTTATCTGGCGCTCTCCTGGATTGAAGATGAAAAGGGACAAAAAGAAGATACGCACTTTATGGCGCTTCCCCCCATTCAACGTATCGAAGCGGGCACCTCGTCGCAGATAAGGATTGTTAAACAAGCCGCTACTCGCCAGCTGCCAGGAGACAGGGAATCGCTGTTTTATTTCAACCTGCGTGAAGTACCGCCAAAAAACACCAGCGCCAGCGAGGAGCGCAGCGTGATGCAGGTAGCAATGCAGAGCCGAATTAAGCTGTTCTGGCGTCCAGAAGCGATTAGCAAAAAATCCGGCGAACTGACTGAAATGCGAATGGAAATTTCCGCCAACGCGAATGGGCTCACGGTCCACAACCCTACGCCGTACTACATCACGCTGGCGTGGCTGAGCAAAAATGCTAAAACCATGCTGCCGGGTTTTGACAGTCTGATGATTGCGCCTTTCGCCACGGCAACCGCGTCTACCGGCGATTACCACGGTAGTTATTACAGCATCGGCTATATCGACGATTACGGTGCACTGAAAAAAGTCGACGTGCAGTGCACCGGAACGGCGCAATGTAAACTTACCGAACGGAAAATCGATAAAGATGCGAAAGCTCGCTAGTGTCCTGCTTACATTGCTGCTTTCAGCGCTGCCTTTGGAAGATGCGATGGCGCTTAACTGTTATCTGGGTGGCTCTGGCGGTTCCGTCGAGGAGACAAAAACGATCTCCCCCTTTGCCATACCCAGCAACGCCCAAATTGGCCAAAAAATATGGGAGTCTGATGACATTAAGATTCCGGTGACGTGTGATAACAACGTCTCGAGCAATTTTATGCCGGAAGATGTCTTTGCCTGGGTAAATCCTTATCCTGCCGCAACCGATCCCTATTATGAGCTGGGCGTCACCTATGAAGGTATAGATTACGATGCTACAGGTCAGCCCAACGGCGTGGATACCCGCCAGTGTCTGGACAACAATAACATCACTATTTACACCCCTGCTCAAATCCGCCAGATGGGTTGGGAGAATCGCATTTGCTCTGGTAATCCGGATGATATCCATATTTCGCGCACGTTCGTCTCGCGATTACGACTTTTCGTGAGAATAAAGGCTGTGCCGCCGCATGGCTATGTCAGTTCGCTCAGCGATTACATCGTTGTGCAATTTGACGGTAAGGGTGGCGTTAATCAGATGGCCGACGCGAAGAACCTGAAGTATCACATCAACGGGCTGCAAAACATTACGGTACTTGATTGCGGGGCGACGTTTAGCATTTACCCTGAGAATCAGGAGATTGACTTCGGCACCTTCAGTGCGCGCGACATTGTGAATCAGCAGAAGCGTATTCGCACGTTTTCAATTCGAACCACCAAAGTGCAGGATGCCCAGTGCTCGGACGGATTTAAGATGGACTCGTCATTTTACACAACCGAAACGCTCAGCGCAGACGACACCGCGGTACTGATAGGGAATGGGTTAAAGCTGCGTATTCTTAACGGAACGGAGCCTTACACATTCAACCAGTACAAGGAATACGCCGATTTTACGGGCGATATGATGAATCTTGAGCAAAACTACACGGCTGAACTTTCGCGGGATGAAGGAAAAGCGATTCAGTCCGGGCCGTTTGAAACCGTGGTACTGTTCAAAATTAACTACCACTAGAAACAAAAAAGCCGGGTTTCCCCGGCTTTTTCACATCAGCATGTTCAGCTGGCTTTACGCTCATGCGCCCGGCGGTATTCAACCAGATCTTCAATCGTCACCACTGGCATATTGTGCAGACGCGCAAAGGTGATGCACTCCGGCGCGCGCGCCATGGTGCCATCATCGTTGGTCAGTTCGCACAGCACGCCTGCGGGTTTGAAGCCAGCCAGCGTCACCAGATCGATGGTCGCTTCGGTATGACCACCACGGGTCAGCACGCCGCCCGGCTGCGCGCGCAGCGGGAAGACATGACCAGGGCGGTGCAGATCGGAGGGTTTTGCACCATCAGCAATCGCTGCACGCACGGTAGTCAGGCGGTCAGCCGCCGACACCCCGGTGGTGACGCCATGTGCCGCTTCAATGGTCACGGTGAAGCCGGTACCAAAGGCGCTGGTGTTGTTTTCAACCATCATCGGCAGATCAAGCTGCTGGCGACGGTCTTCGGTAATGCACAGGCATACGATGCCGCTACCGTGACGGATGGTCAGCGCCATCTGCTCAACGGTCATGTTCTCGGCGGCAAAAATCATGTCGCCTTCGTTTTCACGGTTTTCATCGTCAAGCACCATCACACCGCGGCCTTCGCGCAGTGCATCCAGTGCATGTTCAACACGTTGAGTTGAAGTGCCAAAAGAGGAAAGTAGCGTCTGATTCATGGTAAAAAAACCTCATTAACTTTATGGTTACCAGAATCAGGGCAGTCTTAGGAGCGCCGTACAAGCGGCAAAAAAATAACGTGAGCGGGCCTTGCCCGACTGGATCGTTACTCTCTCCCATCCGGACTCTAACCGTCGGCCCCGGAATTACACCGGATCTGCTGACCTTTGAGAATTCACCCAAAGCGCTCGCGGGCTTTCAGCGTTAAGCTGATTTACCGCCGGTGGGGAATTTCGCCCCGCCCTGAGAATAAGCGAGATAACTATAACGCTATTGATTACCCTGGGCAATGCATAAGCTTCAAACAATTTTGTTTAACCCGCGGCATGACGCGCTACAATAGGCACTAACACCTTTTCATCAAGGGAAACGACAATGATTGACCCAAAGAAAATTGAGCAGATCGCGCGTCAGGTTCATGAGTCCATGCCGAAAGGTATTCGTGAGTTTGGTGATGACGTTGAGAAGAAAATCCGCCAGACGTTGCAGGCACATTTGGTTCGCCTTGATTTAGTCAGCCGCGAAGAGTTTGACGTGCAGACGCAGGTGCTGCTGCGCACCCGCGAGAAGCTGGCGCTGCTGGAACAGCGTCTGAGCGAGCTGGAGAGCCGCAATGCGCCGGAAGAGGTGAAGCCAGCGCCAGCTATTCCACCGGTGGATGACCAGGCATAGTGCGGCCTGTTGTGCCCGGTGGCGGCTACGCCTTACCGGGCCTACATGAACGCGTAGGTCGGGTAAGGCGCAGCCGCCACCCGACATAAAAAAACGGGCCAACTGGCCCGTTTTTTACTGACTGTCTTTCTGGATCTTCTTAATGATGTTGGTGGTTGAACACCCGTCCTCAAAGTTGAGCACCATCACTTCACCGCCATTCGCCCAGACCTCTTCGCTACCTGCGATTTGCTCTGGTTTGTAATCACCGCCCTTCACCAGCAGGTCAGGCAGAATTCCGGCAATCAGGCGCTGCGGGGTGTCTTCTTCAAATGAGACCACCCAGTCCACCGCTTCCAGCGCGCCGAGCACTATCATGCGCTGCTCCAGCGGGTTCACCGGACGCGTTTCACCCTTCAGTCGTTTGGTTGAGGCATCGCTGTTGACCGCCACAATCAGGCGGTCGCCCAGCTTGCGCGCATTCGCCAGATACGAGACATGACCCGCATGCAGGATGTCGAACACGCCGTTCGTCATCACCACTTTTTCACCGCGTTTGCGCGCGGCGGCAACGGCCACTTTCAGCTCGTCTTCGGTCATGACGCCAAAGCCGGTATCCGCACGCCCACGCACCGCATTTTCCAGCTCGATTGGCGAAACGGTGGAGGTTCCGAGTTTACCGACGACCACGCCCGCCGCGGCGTTCGCGAAGTAGCACGCTTCTTCCAGGGAGTTCCCCGCCGCCAGCGTCGCCGCCAGCACGCCAATCACCGTATCACCGGCACCGGTCACGTCGTACACTTCCTGCGCCTGGGTTGGCATATGCAGCGGCGCCTTGCCCGGTTGCAGCAGCGTCATGCCCTGTTCTGAACGGGTCACCAGCAGCGCAGACAGCTCGAAATCAGCGATGATTTTCATGCCGCGCTCAACCAGCTCTTCTTCAGTTTTGCACTTGCCCGCCACCGCTTCAAACTCAGAGAGGTTGGGCGTCAGGAGGGTTGCGCCGCGATAGCGCTCAAAATCGGTGCCTTTCGGGTCGATCAGCACCGGAACGCTGGCTTTGCGCGCCAGCTGGATCATGGTCTGCACGCTCGCCAGCGCACCTTTGGCATAATCAGACAGCACCAGCGCGCCGATATTGCCCAGCGCCTGGCTAATGCGCTCATGCAGCGGCTCAGGATCAACGCCTTCGAACCCTTCTTCAAAGTCGAGGCGGATCAGCTGCTGGTTACGCGACAGCACGCGCAGCTTGGTGATGGTTGGGTGGGTCGGAACAGAAACGAAGTCGCACTTCACGTTCACGTCCGCCAGCGACTGGCTCAGCGCACGCGCCGCATCGTCAATGCCGGTCAGGCCCACCAGCCGCGAATGCGCGCCCAGCGAGGCTATGTTCATCGCCACGTTTGCCGCGCCGCCTGGACGTTCTTCAATGGTGTCGACCTTAACTACCGGCACCGGCGCTTCCGGAGAGATACGGCTGGTCGGCCCATACCAGTAGCGATCCAGCATCACATCCCCGACAACCATAACTCCAGCACGTTCAAACTCTGGCAGTGTTACTTTCATTCCTGACTCCAGAAAGATTCACAATTTGCGCGCGATAATATCACACTTGTTTTGTTACGCACGGTTCCACCAGCCACTTCTGCCAGCTTGCGGTCACCTGCGCGCGTTCATCGGTGAAACCGTCCAGCGCCACATGGCCCGGCTGTTCCTGTAAGGCCAGATGGTGCAGCTCGTCACGCAGCGTGGTGTAGGCGCGGGTTAATGCCTGCGCCTCCTGCTCATCCATAATGTCGTTCTGCGCCAGCAGTTCCAGTATGCGCACGTTATCCGACCAGCGGGTCAGCTTCGGCTTATCGTGCGCGTGCAACAGCACCAGATACTGAGTGATAAACTCAATATCGGTAATCCCGCCCTCATCAGCTTTGATATCAAAGCGATCGCGATGTTTGTTGCCAAGGTGCGCGCGCATTTTCTCACGCATTTCCCGCACTTCGGTTTGCAGCGTACAGCCTTCGCGCGGGGTCGTCATGACCGCCTTGCGGATCGCATCGAACTGCGTTTTGAGCTGCGGATCGCCGTACACCACGCGGGCGCGCACCAGCGCCTGATGCTCCCACGTCCAGGCTTCGTTCTTCTGATAGTCGGCGAAAGCCTCCGTGGAGGTAACCAGCATGCCTGCCGCGCCGGACGGGCGCAGACGCGCATCCACTTCATACAGAATGCCGGATGAGGTGCGAGTGCTGAACAGGTGCATGATGCGCTGGGCCAGGCGCAGGTAGAACTGCCGCCCGTCGATTTCGCGCTCGCCGTCGGTCATCACGTCAACCGGACAGTCGTGGAGGAAAATCAGATCCAGATCGGAGCTGTAGCCCAGCTCCCAGCCGCCCAGCTTGCCGTAACCCACCACCGCAAAACCGCGGCCTTCACGGTCAGCAAGGTGCTTCGGCTGCCCGTAGCGGGCTACCATTTGCACCCACGCCTGGTGGACTACCGCGTCGATGATCGCTTCCGCCAGCCAGGTTAAGTGATCGCTCACTTTCATTACCGGCAGGGTACCGGCGATATCTGCCGCCGCCACGCGCAACATCTGTGCCTGCTTAAACTGACGCAGCGCCTCAAGCTGTTGCTCTTCGTCCTCTTCCGGCACGCGCAGCAGATACTGACGCAGCTCGTCGCGGTAAGCATCCGTCGCCGTCGGCTGATAGAGCGTATTCGGGTCGAGCAGTTCGTCGAGCAGCAGCGGATAACGCGCCAGCTTGTTCGCCACCATCGGGGAGGCGGCGCAAAGGGAAATCAGATGCTTCAGCGCGCCGGGAAACTCACTTAACAGTTCAAGGTAGGTGGTACGCGTGACGATCCCGCTCAGGAGCGGCATCATGCGCGACAGCGGCACCGGCGCATCCTCGCGGGAGCAGACATCGCTTAGCAGATGCGGCATCAGTTGATCCAGCACCTGACGACCGCGCGGGCCAATGGCGCGTTTGTTCAGTTCGAGACGGAAATCAGCAATCAACGCCACCACGCGATGGCGGGCATCGTCGCTTAAGTGCGCCAGCACCGGCGTGGTGTCATCTTCCTGAAGCGCGTCCTGCCACAGTTCGCGCCAGTGCTCGGAGAGCGCATCGTCCTGCGATTCACTTTCGTCGTCGCCGATCAGATCGTTAAAGATGCGGCGCACGCCCGCCATATGCGCTTCCAGCCGTTCCGTCAGCGCTGCCCAGTCATCCACCCGCATCCCCCAGGCCAGACGCGCCCGGTTCAGCTCATCGCCCGGTAACGTCTGGGTCTGTTCGTCGTTGATACTTTGCAGCAGATTTTCCAGACGACGCAGGAAGAGATAAGCGTCACGCAGCGTTTGCGCGTCGCCTTCCGGCAGCAGATGCAGCTGATCGATAGCGTTGAGCGTCGGCAACAGCGAGCGGGATTGCAGAGAAGGTTCGCGCCCGCCGCGTATCAGCTGGAAGACCTGGACGATAAATTCGATCTCACGAATACCGCCCGCGCCGAGCTTGATGTTGTCCTTCAGGCCACGGCGACGCACCTCGCGGGCAATCATCCCTTTCATATTTCGCAGGGACTGGATCACGCTGAAGTCAATGTAGCGGCGGAACACGAACGGGCGCAGCATGGCGCGCAGCTCGTTGGCGTAGGCATCGTCGCTGTCGCCCATGATCCGCGCTTTGACCATCGCGTAACGCTCCCAGTCGCGCCCCTGCTCCTGGTAATAATCTTCCAGCGCGGCAAAGCTCAGCACCAGTGGCCCGCTGTCGCCAAACGGACGCAGACGCATGTCCACGCGGTAGACAAAACCATCCTGGGTGGGCTGATCCAGCGCCTTAATCAGCCGCTGGCCGAGGCGGGTAAAGAACTGGGCGTTGTCCAGCTCGCGACGACCGCCGCGCGTGGTGCCGTTCTCCGGCCAGGCAAAAATCAGGTCGATGTCTGAGGAAAAATTGAGCTCGCAGCCGCCCAGCTTGCCCATCCCCAGAATCAACAGCGGTTGCGGAACCCCGTCTTCGCTGCACGGCGTGCCCCACTCTTTACAGCAGGCGGCGTAGAGCCAGTCCCGCGCAGCGACGATCAGCGTCTGCGCCAGCTCGCTCAACTGCTGCAAGGTGCTCTCTTCACTCACCAGCTCCAGCGCCTGCGCCCAGGCAATGCGTACCATCACCCGGCGGCGGAACTGACGCAGAACGCGCATCAGCGTGGGTTCATCTGCCACCTCTGCCAGCGCGGTTTGCAGCCAGCCAGCATAATGCCGCCACTCGTCAGCCTGCGGCGGCGCGCTTTCCAGCGCTGCCAGCCAGTCCGGGTAAGCGCTGACGCTCTCCTGCACAAAATCACTGAACGTGAGCACGCTTTTCGCCTGCTCGCTTAACGATGACGCGGGTAACGACTCAGGCAGACGTTCACAAACGGTCTGCCAGTGCTGCTGTAACTGCGAAGAAAGCGGCATATCAGGGGTTCCTTGCCAGAATTAACGTTTTCCGCTGTGCAGCCAGTACGGATCCTGCGAAATGGCCTCGTTGCGGAAATGCTCGATCTCAATCTGCTGACGGGTCTCGATGGCATGCTTAAGCCCCTGCCAGTTCTCCAGCCAGGCCTGCGCCTTTACGCCCTCATACGCACCTGACAGCAGCAACATGCTGTCGATGTTACGCGCCAGGCGGGGAAGCTGATCGCCATACTGGTCGCCCAGCGGATGCGCGAAGGTGGTTCGCAGCTCGGCCGCGTGACGGGAGAGGTGGATATCCGCAAAACGTTTGAAGTTTTCCGCGATTTTAGTCTGCCCTTTCGCATCGAGGAAAATGCGCCAGCCGCGCGTCACCAGAAATTCGGTCAACGCCAGTTTCGCGCTGGCGTTTTGCGGGCTGTAGATCGCCGTTTGTGCCGACACGTCAGAAAGCATCAGCGTTTCGGTTTGAGTGAGCAGATCACGTAAGTGAGCACTGGCTTTACGCGGTACAATACCGCCGAACAGCGCCAGGGTGTGACGCACCAGCCCCATAGCAGCGAGCACCTGTTTTTTGGCATTTTTGACGTTACGCGCCCACAGCTCCTCGTGGTACTGCCACTGAGAGAGCGCCAGCTCCAGCGCCGCTTCCATGCCCTGCTCAACGGAGGCTTTCGGCACAACGCGCAGAATCGGGGTTTCTCGCAGCACGCGCGGCGCATTCCCGGCGGCCAGGTGATAGCCGCGCGCCGCTTTACTCAGGCTGCCCTGACGCAGGCCAGGCTGGTTTACCAGCTTGCGCGCCAGCTTCAGCACGTCGCTCGCGTCGCCTTCCAGCAGTTCGAGTTCCAATTCGCAGATCGGCTCCTGCTCTTCACCAGCCTTAATTTCACCTCGATCAAACGCAATCTCAATGCGGCTCTTGCCTTCCGTCACCAGCCATTTCTCGCGCCAGAAATCGGTGCTGAACAGCGGTTGCGCCTCTGCCGACAGCGTTGCGGGCAGCGTCCCTTCCGGCCACACTTCCGCCGGAAAACCATCCAGCTCAAGTTCTGGCTTACTGATGTCGATATTGTATTCCGGACGCTGGTGCAAACCGCCCACCACGCGACCGGCGATTTTCATCGTCATCTCGTAGCGCCCGTTCGCACCACGGATGCGCAGGCCCATATCGTGGTTGCGCAGCCAGTTGTCCGGCGTTTCGTAATAGATGTTGAGCAGCTGTACGGGTTCATGGTGCTCGCCGGACAGCGTATTCAGATGCTGGCGGAGCGCGTCAGCGCTGTCTTTTTCGACGATAAACTTTAATTCGATCTCTTGTGCCATAGCCTTGTACTTTTGCGTGCGTCACAGACGCGTCGATGAAGGCGAACTTCCTCGCCATTTGTTTGTCAGTACATAGTATTTTGCGCCAAATTGCCACGCAATGAGCAATTTGACGGGCGTAAAAGTTTAAAGCGGTGGAAATCATGACACAGATGATTCCGATTGATGATGAATCCTTTGCGTAGCGACACTGATACCACTACTATCGTTCCACTTTTTATGAAAATAACGACTGATATGCTTAAATTACGCCTGATTGGACTTACTTTACTCGCTTTTAGCGCCGCAACCGCGGTCCACGCTGAAGAGAAACGTTACGTTTCTGATGAACTGAATACCTGGGTACGCAGCGGCCCTGGAGACAATTATCGCCTCGTGGGTACGGTAAATGCCGGCGAGGAAGTGACTCTGCTGCAAACTAACGCAGACACCAATTACGGTCAGGTTCGTGACAGCTCTGGCCGCACCTCATGGATCCCGCTGAAAGAGCTAAGCACAGTGCCAAGCCTGCGCACCCGCGTGCCGGATCTGGAAAATCAGGTGAAAACCCTGACCGATAAGCTGAACAACATTGACGGTACCTGGAACCAGCGCACCGCAGAGATGCAGCAGAAAGTGGCGCAAAGCGACAGCGTGATCGCCGGCCTGAAAGACGAAAATCAGAAGCTGAAAAATGAGCTGATCGTCGCACAGAAGAAAGTAAACGCCGCTAATCTACAGCTGGATGACAAACAACGCACCATCATCATGCAGTGGTTTATGTATGGCGGCGGCGTACTGGGCGTCGGTCTGGTGCTGGGTCTGGTGCTTCCTCACCTTATCCCAAGCCGTAAACGTAAAGACCGCTGGATGAACTAACTCGTCTTCTCTGCCACACTTACGTATCATCTTGCGAAAAGAGAAAACGGGAGTGTTGGCGTGAAGAGTTATCTGGTCGGTGGTGCGGTACGTGATGCGTTATTAGGTCTGCCGGTCAAAGATAAAGATTGGGTCGTGGTCGGTGCCACGCCCGAAGCGATGATTGACGCGGGCTACCAGCAGGTAGGCCGCGATTTTCCTGTGTTCCTCCATCCGAAAAGCCGCGAAGAGTACGCCCTGGCGCGTACCGAACGGAAATCGGGTTCCGGTTATACCGGCTTCACCTGCTATGCCGCGCCGGATGTAACGCTGGAGCAGGACTTACTGCGCCGCGATCTCACCATTAACGCCCTGGCGCAGGACGAAAACGGACATATCATCGACGCCTACGGCGGCCAGAACGATCTGCGCGATCGTCTTTTACGCCATATTTCCCCCGCCTTTTCTGAAGATCCGCTTCGCGTACTGCGCGTGGCGCGTTTTGCCGCCCGTTATGCCCATCTGAGCTTCCGTATCGCCGACGAGACGATGGCGCTGATGACGGCCATGACCGACGCGGGCGAGCTGGAACACCTGACGCCAGAACGCGTCTGGAAAGAGACCGAAAACGCCCTGACCACCCGCAACCCACAGGTCTTTTTCCAGGTTCTGCGCGACTGCGGGGCGCTGAAAGTGTTGTTCCCGGAAATAGACGCGCTGTTTGGCGTGCCCGCCCCGGCGAAATGGCACCCGGAAATTGATACCGGCATTCACACCCTGATGACGCTTAGCATGGCCGCTATGCTCAGCCCTGAAGTGGACGTGCGCTTTTCCACCCTCTGCCATGACCTCGGCAAGGGGTTAACGCCAAAGGAGTTGTGGCCACGCCACCACGGGCACGGTCCGGCTGGCGTAAAGCTGGTTGAAGGGCTTTGCCAGCGCCTGCGCGTGCCGAATGACATTCGCGATCTGGCAAAACTGGTCGCCGAGTTCCACGACCTGATCCACACCTTTCCGATCCTGAAACCCGCCACCATCGTCAGGCTGTTCGATAACATCGACGCCTGGCGCAAGCCGCAGCGCGTGGAGCAAATTGCGCTGACCAGCGAAGCGGACGTGCGCGGCCGTACCGGGTTTGAAGCGTCCGATTATCCGCAGGGTCGTTTGCTGCGCGAGGCGTGGGAAATCGCAAAAGCGGTGCCAACGAAAGAGGTGGTGGAGGCAGGGTTTAAAGGCCCGGAGATCCGCGAAGAGCTGACGAAACGGCGGATTGATGCGGTCGCGGCGTGGAAGGAAAAACGTTGCCCTCAGCCGAAAGACTGAGGGCGGTCGGTCATCAGAAGAAGACCACGTACACGGCAGCCGCGACGATAAAGCGGTAGATCGCGAACGGAATAAACGAGATACGCTTAATCAGTTGCAGGAAGGTTTTGATGGCAATCAGCGCCACGATAAAGGCGGTGATAAAGCCCACGGCGAACATCGGAATGTCGCCTACGGTCAGGAAGCCGATGCTTTTGTAGAGATCCAGTGCGGTGGCGCCCATCATCATCGGTACCGCCAGCAGGAACGAGAACTCAGACGCCGCGTAACGGCTCACGCCCATCAGCATCCCGCCGGAAATGGTTGCCCCTGAACGGGAGAAGCCCGGCCACAGCGCCAGACACTGGAAGCAGCCAATCATAAACGCCTGGCGATACGTCATATCGTCCAGACCTTCTGCACGCGGGGTTTTTGGCTTCAGCACTTCGGCGGCAATCAGCAGGAAGCCGCCGACAACCAGCGCGTACATCACGTTAATCGGGTTGAAAAGCGATTTTATGGTGTCGTGGAACACCAGCCCCAGCACCACCGCCGGGATCATCCCCAGCAGAATATGAATCAGCGTCAGGCGCCCCTTGCCCTCTCCTTCACGCTGCGGTAAACGCCCGAAGTGGATGCCGATCAGACCAAACAGACGACGCCAGAACATGACGACCACCGCCAGAATAGAGCCCAGCTGAATCACCACCTCAAACGTCTTTGCGGTATCGCCTTCAAAGCCCAGGAGATGGCCAACGATAATCATATGGCCCGTACTGGACACCGGCAAAAACTCCGTCAATCCTTCGACCACACCCAGAATTGCCGCCACCAGCAGCGAGTGCATATCGCTCATCTATAAACCCCTAAAAAGATATAAAAAAACGGTGTCCCACGCGGACAACCGTGAAAGATACAGCTTTAAGACCGATATAACCTAAAATGGTTTAGCAATTATGACGTTAAATCTTTCCTTTCAGATTTGTGCCACGCTCGATAATCACGCCCACGTTGGCGGCGCGCGCCACCGCGCCCGGCTTGCTTAGTTTGATGCGCACCCACGGGGAGTTAAATTTGCTCAGTAGCAGGTCCGCTACCTCTTCCGCCACGCGTTCCACCAGCGCAAAACGTTGTCCTTCCACGTGGCCGATGACCGCTTCACTGATGTCGGCGTAGCTCAGACAGTCATTCACATCATCGCTTTTTGCTGACTTGCGGTTATCCCAGCCCATTTCGATATCGAACACCAGTTTCTGCTCGATGGTCTGTTCCCAGTCGTAAACACCAATTGTGGTGATTACCGAAAGTTGCTCTATAAATACAATATCCATCACGACCTGCCTGCTTTTTGGCTAAACCGGATACCACTTCCGGCGAATTATGCGTATTATCCACAGATGCTGAGAATACAGATACATTTTCAAAACGGAACAGCGTTATGAGTGCAATCGCGCCTGGAATGATTATCCTCGCCTACCTTTGCGGCTCAATCTCCAGCGCCATTCTGGTCTGCCGCATCGCCGGGTTGCCTGACCCGCGTGAAAGTGGTTCCGGGAATCCGGGGGCGACCAATGTACTACGAATTGGCGGCAAGGGAGCAGCCGTAGCGGTTTTGATTTTTGATGTTCTGAAAGGAATGCTCCCCGTCTGGGGTGCGTATGCGCTGGGCGTCACACCCTTCTGGCTGGGGCTGATTGCTATCGCCGCCTGCGTCGGCCATATCTGGCCCGTTTTCTTTGGTTTTAAAGGCGGTAAAGGCGTTGCAACCGCGTTTGGCGCGATTGCGCCGATCGGCTGGGATCTCACTGGCGTGATGGCGGGCACCTGGCTGCTGACCATCCTGCTGAGCGGCTATTCATCGCTGGGCGCCATCGTCAGCGCGCTGATCGCTCCGTTTTATGTCTGGTGGTTCAAACCGCAGTTTACCTTCCCGGTATCGATGCTCTCGTGCCTGATCCTGCTGCGTCATCATGACAACATTCAGCGCCTGTGGCGTCGCCAGGAAACCAAGATCTGGACGAAGCTCAAGCGTAAAAAGAAAGACGCTCAGTAAACCGTTCGTTATGCCTTATAACCAAATGTGATTTTTGTCCCCTTCTGCCTGTGGTAACTGTTAGGTACACAACACAACCACATAAAAGAAAATGGCAGAAATCACAGACACAACTCCCCTCCCAACGGCAGAAAACACCCCGGATGGCGACATCAAGTGGGTACGCAGCGCATCGGACGTTTCACGTCTCGTTAATGACGGCTCTCAGGGCCGGGCCAATGCCCGCATCGTGGTCGGTATCGCGCTCGGGGGAATTTTTCTCGATGCCTACGATCTCGGCGCGCTGGCATTCGGCATCAAAGACATCACCCGCGAATTTAACCTGACGCCCGCTGGTACCGGCATGGTGGCTTCAGCCATTACCTTTGGCGCGATTGTCGGGGCGCTGCTTGGCGGCTATCTTACGGATAAAATCGGGCGCTACCGCGTCTTTATGGCCGACATGGTGTTCTTTGTCGTCGCCGCCATCGCCTGTGCGCTGGCTCCGAACGAATATGTGCTGGCGGGCGCACGCTTTGTGATGGGTCTTGGCGTCGGGATCGACCTTCCCGTGGCGATGGCGTTTCTCAGCGAGTTCGCCAGGCTGAAAGGCCCGGGGAATAAAGCCTCCAGCGTCGCGATGTGGTGCCCCACCTGGTATGCGGCCATCAGCATCTCTTATCTTCTGGTGCTCTTCTTCTACGCCGTGCTGCCGGAAGGCCACAGCGACTGGCTCTGGCGTCTGATCCTTGGCTTCGGCGCGGTGCCCGCGCTGGTGATTATCGCCATCCGCAGCCGCTATATGAGCGAATCCCCGGTCTGGGCGGCGAATCAGGGCAATCTGAAAGAGGCGGCGTCCATCCTGCGGCAGTCGTACAACATTAATGCCCACGTGCCGCAGGATGCGCTTGACCAGCCCGCGCCGGTGGTCAATAAGGCAAAATGGTCGAACTACCTGAATCTGTTCCGCGGTATCTACCTGCGGCGTACCACGCTCGCCACGCTGCTGTCGGTTGTCTCCTCGTTCGCCTATAACGCCGTAGCCTTTGGCCTGCCGGTGATCATTTCCAGCTTCTTTGTGCAGTCGATGCTGACCACCATTCTGATCTCGCTGGCGCTTAACCTGCTGTTTGCGTTTGTCGGCGGGCTGCTGGCAGTGCGCTATGTTCCGCGCTTCGGCGCGTGGCGAATGTCACTGGCGGGTTACGCCTGCCAGCTGGTGGCGCTGCTCAGTCTGGCGCTGATTGGCCGCCCTGACGGGGCCACGGAAGGCGTGGTCGCCGTCGCGATGCTGGCGCTGTTCCTGTTTGGCCAGGGTTTTGGTCCGGGTGCGCATACCATGACGTTTGCCTCCTTGAGCTACCCGACCTCGCTGCGCGGCGTGGGCGTGGGGCTTAACCAGACGCTGATGCGCAGCAGTTCAACGCTGTCACTGTTTCTGTTCCCGCTACTGGTCGCGTCGCTGGATACCGCCGTGTTCTGGGTGATTGCGCTGGCGCCGTTTATCGGCCTGGTATCGCTGCTGGCGATCCGTTGGGAGCCGTCGGGGTATGATGTGGATGCAGAGGATTATCGCTAGCCTTTCTTGCCGGGTGTCGCTGCGCTTACCCGGCCTACATTACTGAAACCGGCTCACATGAACCGGTTTTTTTATCCATAAGCGACTCATATGACAGCCTTCATTTCCGCCAGGGCATACTGAAACGTACCCCGATAGTGTGGAAATGGAAGCACCATGTTAGCAACTCAGGTCACTGATAATTCATACAAAGGCTGGCAGGCCACGCTTGCCCTCCAGTTTTGTTATACCCCTGAGAAAACCCTCCTCCATTCCGCGCGTCACACCGGGCCGCTCACCGTTCAGCGCCCGTTTTACCCTGAAGGCGAGACCTGCCATCTTTACCTGCTGCATCCGCCAGGCGGGATTGTGGGCGGGGATACGCTGGATATTTCCGTGCGGCTCGACGCCAAAAGCCATGCCCTCATCACCATGCCCGGCGCCAGCAAGTTCTATCGCAGCAGCGGCCCGCAGGCCTGTCTGAATCAGCATTTTTACCTCGACGAAGAGGCCATGCTGGAGTGGCTGCCGCAGGACACCATTATTTTCCCCGGTGCGCACGCCGCGCTGCGTTCCGTCTTTCACCTGCACGCCACCAGCACGCTGCTGGCGTGGGAGCTGTACTGCCTTGGCCGACCGGTGATAAACGAAACCTTCAGCCACGGCACGCTGGAGAGCCGCCTTGAGGTGTGGGTGGATGGCGAGCCGCGTTTGATTGAGCGACTGCATCTTAACGATGGCGATCTGTCGCCCGTCGCAGGCCATCCGTGGGTCGGCACGCTGCTGTTCTACCCGGCCCGGGAAGCTCATCTTGATACAGTGCGCGAGCGGCTCGCCCCGCTGGAAAACTTTGGCGGGGCGACGCTCACCGACGACCTGCTGTCGGTGCGTTTTCTCTCCCACAACAACCTCATTTGCCAGCGGGTGATGCGCGATATCTGGCAGTCGCTTCGCCCGTTTTTAACCCCCAAAACCGCCTGTTCGCCGCGTATCTGGCAGACATAAGAGAAACGCTATGGAACTGACTCCCAGAGAAAAAGACAAGCTGTTGCTGTTCACCGCCGCGCTGGTTGCCGAACGCCGCCTCGCGCGCGGGGTAAAGCTCAACTACCCGGAATCGGTCGCGCTGATCAGCGCCTTTATTATGGAAGGCGCGCGCGATGGCGAAACCGTCGCCTCGCTGATGGAAGCCGGCCGCCACGTCCTGACGCGCGATCAGGTGATGGAGGGCGTGCCGGAGATGATCCCGGATATACAGGTGGAAGCCACCTTCCCGGACGGATCCAAGCTCGTCACCGTCCACAATCCGATCGTGTAAGGAGCGCGTGATGATCCCAGGCGAATACCGGATCCAGTCCGGCAACATTGCGCTCAACGTCGGGCGCGAAACCCGAAGTGTGATCGTGGAAAACCACGGCGACAGGCCGATCCAGGTCGGCTCGCATTACCACTTTTACGAGGTCAACCCGGCGTTGAAATTCGATCGCGAAGCCACTCGAGGCTACCGACTCAACATCCCGGCCGGTACTGCCGTGCGCTTCGAGCCCGGCCAGAAGCGGGAAGTGGCGCTGGTGCAGGTGACGGGCGCGCAGCGCATTTTTGGTTTTCGCGGCGAGGTCATGGGCGAGGTGAAACATGGCTGAGATTTCACGCCAGGCGTATGCCGATATGTTCGGCCCCACTACCGGGGATAAAGTGCGGCTGGCCGACAGCGAGCTGTGGATCGAAGTGGAGGACGATCTCACGATCTACGGCGAAGAGGTTAAATTCGGCGGCGGAAAAGTGATCCGCGACGGCATGGGACAGGGGCAGATGACCGCCGACGACTGCGTGGATCTGGTGCTCACCAACGCGCTGATTGTCGATCACTGGGGGATTGTGAAAGCGGATATCGGCATAAAAGATGGGCGGATCTTCGCCGTCGGCAAAGCCGGAAACCCGGACATTCAGCCCGGCGTGACGATCCCGATTGGCGCGGCAACGGAGGTGATCGCCGCAGAAGGGAAGATCGTCACCGCTGGCGGGATCGACACCCACATCCACTGGATCTGTCCGCAGCAGGCGGAAGAGGCGCTGGTCTCCGGCGTCACCACCATGATCGGCGGCGGCACCGGCCCTGCGGCAGGTACAAATGCCACCACCTGCACGCCGGGGCCGTGGTATATCGCCCGCATGTTGCAGGCCGCCGATACGCTGCCGGTGAATATTGGCCTGCTGGGCAAAGGGAACGGTTCAAACCCGGACGCGCTGCGCGAGCAGATCGCGGCTGGCGCCATCGGGCTTAAGATCCACGAAGACTGGGGCGCGACGCCTGCGGCAATCAACTGCTCGCTGGAGGTCGCTGAAGAGATGGATATTCAGGTGGCGCTGCACAGCGACACACTGAACGAGTCCGGTTTTGTCGAAGACACGCTGGCCGCCATCGCCGGGCGCACCATCCACACCTTCCACACCGAAGGGGCGGGCGGCGGCCATGCGCCGGATATCATCACCGCCTGCGCGCACCCGAATATTTTGCCCTCCTCCACCAACCCGACGCTGCCCTACACGGTGAATACCATCGACGAGCACCTGGACATGCTGATGGTCTGTCACCATCTCGACCCGGATATCGCCGAGGACGTGGCATTTGCGGAATCCCGTATTCGTCGGGAAACCATCGCCGCCGAAGACGTGCTGCACGATATCGGCGCGTTCTCGCTCACCTCGTCAGATTCACAGGCCATGGGCCGCGTGGGGGAAGTGATTATCCGCACCTGGCAGGTGGCGCACCGCATGAAGGTGCAGCGCGGCGCACTGCCGGAAGAGACAGGCGAGAACGACAACTTCCGCGTGAAGCGCTATGTCGCCAAATACACCATTAATCCGGCTCTTACCCACGGCATCGCCCATGAGGTCGGTTCTATTGAGGCGGGCAAGCTGGCGGATCTGGTGGTCTGGTCCCCCGCTTTCTTTGGCGTCAAACCGGCCACCATCGTCAAAGGCGGGATGATCGCCTGCGCGCCGATGGGCGACATCAACGCCTCGATCCCCACGCCGCAGCCGGTGCATTACCGCCCGATGTTTGGTGCACTTGGTGCCGCACGCCACGCCACGCGGCTGACGTTTGTCTCGCAGGCCGCTGATGCCAGCGGCATTCCGCAGCGGCTCGGATTGCAAAGCGCCACCGCGGTGGTGAAAGGCTGCCGGACGGTGAAAAAGGCCGACATGATCCACAACGATTTACAGCCGAATATCACCGTTGACTCGCAAACCTATGAGGTTCGCGTCGACGGCGAATTGATCACCAGCGAACCGGCAGAAGTTTTGCCGATGGCGCAACGCTATTTTCTGTTTTGAGGAGTGATGATGATTTATTTAACCCAACGCCTGGACCACGCGCACCCCGTCACCGCCAGCGTTACGCTGCCGATTGACGTGCGGGTAAAAAGCCGCGCCCGCGTGGCGCTGAACGACGGCCGCGAAGCCGGGCTAATGCTGCCGCGCGGCCTGCTGCTGCGCGGGGGCGACCTGCTGACTACCGACGACGGCAGCGAAGTGATCGAAGTGATCGCCGCCCCGGAGTCGGTTTCCGTGGTGCGCTGTGCCGACCCGTTCCTGCTCGCCCGCGCCTGTTATCACCTGGGCAACCGCCACGTACCGCTGCAAATCATGCCCGGCGAACTGCGCTACCACCACGATCACGTTCTCGACGACATGCTACGTCAGTTCGGGCTGGAGGTGACCTTCGCCAGCCTGCCCTTTGAACCGGAAGCGGGCGCTTACACCAGCGATGCCCACAGCCATGGCCACTCCCACGCTCATTCACATTAAGGACTCATCATGCGTAAGTATTTGCCGTTGTTTCTGCTGGCCTTTTCCGTTCCGGCGCTTGCCCATCCCGGTCACGGGACCGACAGCTTTCAGGCAGGTTTTCTCCATCCGCTGACCGGGCTGGATCACCTGCTGATGCTGACGGGGGCTGGCGTGCTGTCCGCCCTGAGCGGCCGCAAGCTGCTGCTGCCGTTAGCAACGCTCGGCATGATGCTTGCTGGCGCCGTTGCGGGCAGCCTGCTCGGCGGCTTTAGCGGCATGGAGATGCTGATTATCGCCTCGCTGGCGGTCTGCGGCGTGATGATGTTTAAGACTGAAAATCGCCTGCTGCTGGCGGTTCCAGCCCTGGCGATGTTCCATGGCTGGGCGCACGGCGTGGAGATGTCCGGCCACAGCTTCTGGCTCTTTACCAGCGGATTTATGTTAGCCAGTGCCACGGTGCTGTGCGCCAGCTTCGCGGCAGGGCTGCTGCTGCGCCGTCACGACGTCCTGCGTAAAACCTTCGGCGGCGGGCTGATCGTCTCTGCCCTGCTGGCGCTGATGAGCTGATGGAGCACGCCCGCCAGCGGCTGCGCCTGATGCAGCTCTCCAGCAGTAGCCTGCCGGTCGGATCGTATACCTGGTCACAGGGGCTGGAGTGGGCTGTCGAGGCCGGGTGGATCACGGACGCTGAGGCTTTCAGGCGCTGGCAGATCCAGCAGATGGAGCAGAGCTTTTTCTGCGTCGACCTGCCGCTGTTTATCCGCCTGTATCATGCCTGCGAGAAGCAGGAGGTCGCGACAGCAAAACGCTGGACGGCATACCTCCTCGCCTGTCGGGAAACGCGCGAACTGCGCGAGGAAGAACGCAACCGCGGCGCAGCCTTTACGCGCCTGGTTAAAAGCTGGGAACCCGCCTGCCCGCCAGAATGGCTGCCGCTGTTGATGCAGAGCCAGCTCGGCGGTATGGCGTGGCTCGGCGTGCGCTGGGGCATTAGCGCGCGCGAGCTGGCGCTGAGCCTCGGCTACAGCTGGATTGAGAGCGCGGTGATGGCGGGCGTCAAGCTGGTGCCGTTTGGGCAGCAGGCCGCACAACAGCTGATTATCGACCTGAGCGACCATTTTGCCGCCGGGTTTGAACAGGCATTTTTACGTGGCGACGACGCGCTGGGGGCAGCTACGCCGCTGTCCGCCATCGCCTCCGCGCGCCACGAAACCCAATATTCACGACTATTCCGTTCCTGAGGAGTCAATATGGCTGATTACAAACATCCCCTGCGCGTTGGCGTGGGCGGCCCGGTAGGGTCGGGCAAAACCGCCCTGCTGGAAGCGCTCTGCAAGGCGATGCGCGACACCTATCATCTTGCGGTGGTGACTAACGATATCTACACCAAAGAGGATCAGCGCATCCTGACCGAGGCGGGTGCGCTTGAGCCAGAGCGCATCGTAGGGGTGGAAACGGGCGGCTGTCCGCACACCGCCATCCGCGAAGATGCCTCAATGAACCTGGCAGCGGTGGAAGCCTTGAGCGAGAAGTTCGGCAATCTGGATCTGATCTTCGTCGAAAGCGGCGGGGATAACCTGAGCGCGACCTTCAGCCCGGAGCTGGCGGACCTCACCATCTACGTGATCGACGTGGCCGAGGGGGAAAAAATTCCGCGCAAGGGCGGGCCGGGGATCACCAAATCCGATTTTCTGGTGATCAATAAAACCGACCTCGCGCCGTACGTGGGGGCGTCGCTGGAGGTAATGGAGCGCGACACTAATCGCATGCGCGGCGAGCGTCCGTGGACCTTTACCAACCTGAAGGCGGGTGACGGGCTGGCGACGATCATTGCGTTTCTGGAAGAGAAAGGGATGCTGCGGATGTAGTGCGGTTTATTGCCGGGTGGCGGCTTCGCCTGACCCGGCCTACGATTTTTGCAGACCCGGTAAGCGCAGCGCCACCGGGCAAAAGACTTACGCCTCAGGCAGCTCCGCCAGCGGCCAGCGCGGACGCACGGACACGCTCAGGTCAGCCGTGGCGCCAGCGTTCAGGCGCACCATCCCGGCGTAGGCGATCATCGCCCCGTTATCGGTACAAAATTCCGGACGCGCGTAGAACACTTCCCCACGACGCTTTTGCATCATTTCGGCAAGCTTCGCGCGCAGCGTACGGTTGGCGCTCACGCCACCGGCCATCACCAGGCGCTTAAAGCCCGTCTGATCCAGCGCACGCTTGCACTTGATCATCAGCGTATCCACCACCGCATCTTCGAACGCGCGGGCGATGTCGGCACGCGTCTGCTCGCCGTCGTCGTTATTGCGAATGGTGTTCGCCGCGAAGGTTTTCAGACCGGAGAAACTAAAATCCAGCCCCGGACGATCGGTCATCGGACGCGGGAAGACAAAGCGCCCTTCCGTTCCCTGCGCGGCCATTTTCGACAGCATCGGGCCGCCAGGATAATCCAGGCCCAGCAGCTTGGCGGTTTTGTCGAAGGCTTCACCGGCCGCGTCGTCGATTGATTCGCCCAGCAGCTCATACTTGCCAATGCCCGTTACGCTAATCAGCTGCGTATGACCGCCGGAGACCAGCAGCGCCACAAACGGGAACGCTGGCGGATTGGCTTCCAGCATCGGAGCCAGAAGATGTCCTTCCATATGGTGAACCGGAATGGCCGGAACGTCCCACGCGAAGGCCAGCGAACGCCCTACCGTTGCGCCGACCAGCAGCGCGCCAACCAGGCCCGGTCCTGCAGTATAGGCCACGGCATCAATATCTTTTGCACTTAACCCGGCCTCTTTCAGTGCCGCCTTAATCAGGGGAACCGTTTTACGCACGTGGTCACGAGAGGCCAGTTCAGGCACGACGCCACCGTAGTCAGCGTGCAATTTCACCTGACTATACAGTTGGTTGGCCAGAAGCCCTTTTTCGTCGTCGTAAATCGCGATGCCGGTTTCATCGCAGGATGTTTCAATACCCAGTACACGCATGACTTGTTTTACCTCGTTTCAATACCGCGCAGTGTAGAGCCTGGGCGGGTTGATGTAAAACTTTGTTCGCCCCAGGAAGAAGCCTCGTGTATACTCTTCCCCCTTATAAAAGTCCCTTTCAAAATCGCATCGGTGCTTTACAAAGCAGCAGCATTTGCAGTAAAATTCCGCACCATTTTGAAATAAGCTGGCGTTGATGCCAGCGGCAAACCGAATTTATTAAAGGTGAGAGTTACATGCCGGTAATTAAAGTACGTGAAAACGAGCCGTTCGACGTAGCACTGCGTCGCTTCAAACGTTCATGCGAGAAAGCAGGTGTTCTGGCTGAAGTTCGTCGTCGTGAGTTTTATGAAAAACCAACGACCGAACGTAAGCGCGCTAAAGCTTCCGCTGTGAAACGTCACGCGAAGAAACTGGCTCGCGAAAACGCACGCCGTACTCGTCTGTACTAATCTGTTGAGGGCCACAGCCCTCAATTGACAGACAGAGTTGTAGTCGTAAGGCCGTGCTTCCGGAAGGAATGCGCGGCTTGTTTTCGTTTATAAGTCGCTTAAATTTTTGGGGCATATGGCCGGAAGAATCCCACGCGTTTTCATCAATGACCTGCTTGCCAGAACCGACATCGTCGATCTCATCGACGCGCGGGTGAAGCTAAAAAAGCAGGGCAAGAACTACCATGCGTGCTGTCCGTTCCATAACGAAAAAACCCCCTCTTTCACCGTAAACGGTGAAAAGCAGTTCTACCATTGCTTCGGCTGTGGCGCACACGGTAATGCCGTCGATTTTTTGATGAACTACGACAAGCTCGAGTTCGTTGAAACCGTCGAAGAGCTGGCGGCGATGCATAACCTTGAAGTGCCGTATGAAGCAGGCAGTGGGCCAAGTCAGATCGAGCGCCATCAGCGGCAAACGCTATATCAGTTGATGGATGGCCTGAATTCGTTTTACCAACAGTCTCTTAAGCACTCTGCGGCTGAGCCTGCGCGTCAGTATCTGAACAAGCGCGGACTGAGCGACGATGTGATTGCGCGTTTCGCTATTGGTTACGCCCCGCCCGGCTGGGACAACGTGTTAAAGCGTTTTGGCGGCAATAGCGAAGATCGTAAATCCCTCATCGACGCAGGCATGCTGGTCACCAACGACCAGGGACGAAGCTACGACCGCTTCCGTGAACGGGTGATGTTCCCGATCCGCGACAAGCGTGGCCGGGTGATAGGTTTTGGTGGTCGCGTGCTGGGTGATGCCCTGCCGAAATACCTTAACTCCCCGGAAACCGATATTTTCCATAAGGGCCGCCAGCTTTACGGTCTTTATGAGGCACAGCAGGATAATGCGGAACCTCCGCGTCTTCTGGTCGTCGAAGGCTATATGGATGTTGTTGCGCTGGCGCAGTACGACATTAACTATGCCGTTGCGTCGCTGGGAACGTCCACCACGGCGGACCATATCCAGTTGCTGTTCCGCGTCACCAACAACGTGATTTGCTGTTACGACGGTGACCGCGCAGGACGCGACGCCGCCTGGCGAGCGCTGGAAACCGCGTTGCCGTATATGACCGACGGGCGTCAGCTACGCTTTATGTTCCTGCCCGACGGTGAAGACCCGGATACGCTGGTGCGTAAAGAGGGCAAAGCGGCATTTGAAGCGCGGATGGAGCAGGCTCAGCCGCTCTCCACGTTTCTGTTTAACAGCCTGATGCCGCAGGTGGATTTGAGTACCCCTGACGGGCGCGCGCAGCTCAGCACGCTGGCGCTGCCGTTAATCAGCCAGGTGCCCGGCGAAACGCTGCGCATCTATCTGCGTCAGGAGTTAGGCAACAAGCTCGGCATTCTGGATGACAGCCAGCTTGAACGTTTAATGCCTAAACAGGCTGAAAACGGCACGGTACGCCCCGCGCCTCAGCTAAAACGCACAACCATGCGTATACTGATAGGGTTGCTGGTGCAAAACCCCGAACTTGCTCCGCAAGTGCCGTCACTGGCGGGTTTGAACCACGAAAAATTGCCCGGACTTGGCTTATTTTCAGAATTGGTCAACACTTGTTTGTCTCAGCCAGGTCTGACCACCGGACAACTTTTAGAGCATTATCGCGGCACAAAAGAGGCCGCTACCCTTGAAAAACTGTCGATGTGGGACGATATAGCAGATAAGGATATCGCAGAAAAAACGTTCACCGACTCACTCAACCATATGTTTGATTCGATGCTTGAGTTGCGCCAGGAAGAGTTGATAGCTCGCGAGCGCACCCATGGCTTAAGCAGCGAAGAACGCCGGGAGCTCTGGATGATTAACCAGGAACTGGCGAAGAAATAAAAAATTTAACGGCTTAAGTGCCGAATATCGATCGGGAAGCCCCCGGCAGCCGCACTGAGAGGCAGCGGCAAAAATATAAGTACGCCCTCGCTTTAAAGGTTGGCAGCCCTATCGCCGACACCAATCAAACGAATTAAGTGTGGATACCGTCTTATGGAGCAAAACCCGCAGTCACAGCTGAAACTTCTTGTCCAACGCGGTAAGGAGCAAGGCTATCTGACCTATGCCGAGGTCAATGACCATCTGCCGGAAGATATCGTCGATTCAGATCAGATCGAAGATATCATCCAAATGATCAATGACATGGGCATTCAGGTGATGGAAGAAGCACCGGATGCCGATGATCTGTTGCTGGCTGAAACCTCCAACAACACTGACGAAGATGCGGAAGAAGCTGCTGCACAGGTACTGTCCAGCGTGGAATCTGAAATCGGGCGTACCACTGACCCGGTCCGCATGTACATGCGTGAAATGGGTACCGTTGAACTGTTGACCCGCGAAGGCGAAATTGACATCGCAAAACGCATCGAAGACGGGATCAACCAGGTTCAGTGCTCTGTTGCCGAATACCCGGAAGCGATTACCTATCTGCTGGAGCAGTACGATCGCGTTGAAGCGGAAGAAGCGCGTCTGTCCGATCTGATCACTGGATTTGTCGACCCGAACGCTGAAGAAGATATGGCGCCAACCGCCACTCACGTCGGTTCTGAGCTGTCTCAGGAAGAGATGGATGACGACGAAGACGAAGATGAAGAAGAAGACGACGACAGCAGCGACGACGACAACAGCATCGACCCTGAACTGGCGCGCGAGAAGTTTGCCGAGCTGCGTACTCAGTACGAAGTGACGCGTGACACCATCAAAGCGAAAGGCCGCAGCCATGCTGCCGCTCAGGAAGAGATCCTGAAGCTGTCGGAAGTGTTTAAACAGTTCCGCCTGGTGCCAAAACAGTTCGACTACCTGGTGAACAGCATGCGCGTGATGATGGATCGCGTACGTACCCAGGAACGTATCATCATGAAGCTGTGTGTTGAACAGTGCAAAATGCCGAAGAAGAATTTCATCACCCTCTTCACCGGCAATGAAACCAGCGAAACCTGGTTCAACGCCGCTATCGCGATGAACAAGCCGTGGTCTGAAAAGCTGCACGACGTGAAAGAAGACGTACAGCGCGGCCTGCAAAAGCTGCATCAGATTGAAGAAGAGACCGGCCTGACCATCGAGCAGGTGAAAGACATCAACCGTCGTATGTCTATCGGTGAAGCGAAAGCCCGCCGTGCTAAGAAAGAGATGGTTGAAGCGAACTTACGTCTGGTTATCTCTATCGCCAAGAAATACACCAACCGTGGCCTGCAGTTCCTGGATCTGATTCAGGAAGGCAACATCGGTCTGATGAAAGCGGTAGATAAGTTTGAATACCGTCGTGGTTACAAGTTCTCCACCTATGCTACCTGGTGGATCCGTCAGGCGATCACCCGCTCTATCGCAGACCAGGCGCGTACCATCCGTATTCCGGTGCATATGATTGAGACCATCAACAAGCTCAACCGTATTTCTCGCCAGATGTTGCAGGAGATGGGTCGCGAGCCGACGCCGGAAGAGCTGGCTGAACGCATGCTGATGCCGGAAGACAAGATCCGCAAAGTGCTGAAAATCGCTAAAGAGCCAATCTCCATGGAAACACCAATCGGTGATGATGAAGATTCGCATCTGGGTGATTTCATCGAGGATACTACCCTCGAGCTGCCGCTGGACTCTGCCACCACCGAGAGCCTGCGTGCCGCTACGCACGACGTGCTGGCTGGCCTGACCGCCCGTGAAGCGAAAGTGCTGCGTATGCGTTTCGGTATCGATATGAACACCGACCACACGCTGGAAGAAGTGGGTAAACAGTTTGACGTGACCCGCGAACGTATCCGTCAGATCGAAGCGAAGGCGCTGCGTAAGCTGCGCCATCCGAGCCGCTCTGAAGTACTGCGTAGCTTCCTGGACGACTAACCCATGTAAACCGCAAAAAGCTCCCAATCGGGAGCTTTTTTTTTGTTTATTCCCTCTCCCTGTGGGAGAGGACCAGGGTGAGGGCATCAGGCCGCAGAGGAGCTAAAGCCCCCTCACCACCAGCGCCTCATCAAGTTCCCGATACGCCTCCACCAGCTTGTCCAGCGTCGCCCTGTTCAGCCCGCTCGGATTCGGCAACACCCAAACCTGCGTTACGCCAATGGTAATGTTCTGCTTACCCCACTTCGCACCGCGCTGGCTGAACGCCTGCTCGTAGGCCTGCTTGCCGAGGATCGCCAGCGCCGCGGGCTGGTAGTCTTCAATCTTCTTCACCAGTTCCCGCCCGCCAGTACGCAGCTCATGCAGATTTACTTCGCTCGCCTGCACCGTTGGACGCTCGACCAGCATGGTGATGCCACAGCGCGTATCCAGCAGCTGCTGCTCTTCTTCCGGCTTAAGCTGTTTGTCGGTAAAACCGGCCTGGTGGATCACCTTCCAGAAGCGATTTCCCGGATGAGCAAAGTGAAAACCGGTGTGCGCCGAGGACTTGCCCGGGTTGATTCCGCAGAACACCACCCGCAGGCCAGGGGCCAGAATATCATTGATCATCTCTACTCCTGTCTATGCATCTTAAGATAAGTATAAAGGATTGATTATGCGTTGTTTATAAAAACAGCAGGCAGGTGTGAATGGCTGGATTGCTGAGGTGAGTTACTTTATAATTCACCGCCACGGCCCCTTAGCTCAGTGGTTAGAGCAGGCGACTCATAATCGCTTGGTCGCTGGTTCAAGTCCAGCAGGGGCCACCAAATTTTAGCTTTAGAATCATATAATTAAGCCACTCTAACGAGTGGCTTTTTCTATGTAACTGACAGTGTTCCATTATCGTTACATGGCATCTTAACTGAACCCGATCTCGATCCAGACCCCAATTGTATGACGCAGATCAGAACACACTTAACTCCCCCCTCACCTGCCGCCTTGTGGATCAGTTTTGAAGATTAGCTTTTGTATCGAGTGACATGGCGGTAAATTTTTTTCGTTACAAAAATGGCGAGTATGCCCAGCAGAATTGAAGCTAAGCCAAGGAAAATCAATAAAGAAAGGATATGACTAAACAAGCCACCAAAGCTTGTAAAATCACCCAATCGAGCAAACTGCTCCGGAGTGAGTACACGAACGACGATCTCTGGAATAGTTAGAAAGAAAATAATCACCACTAGAACATAAATTGCCACTCTACCGCTTTTTTTCATTTTCTTCCTTGCCCCCTATGACAATGATGATCAATTATTGACAGGGTAATGTTACAACAAGGGAAATAACAATGGCAGACGGCTATGCAAAAATGAAGTTGCAATCAGAAAGGAATCTAGCCCTGGCGCTAACCAAAGCATTGCGAGAAATACAAGCTACCAATATGAGTGCTATCGAAAATCTAAAGCTTGGTACACAACGTATAATTAACTATGGTTCGTGCCTGATACCAGACGATTACTACCGCAATACCTGTCGCGAGCTAATAAATGAAGACCGCCGTCTCACATTAGCACTTGCCGAAATCTATAACCGAAACGATGTTGCTCTTGATATGGTTGAGATTTACTTTCAGAAAACTCTCAAAAGACTGGGAGAGCAAAAAAGTAACAATCTCGGTGCATTTCTTAAAAAGGAATTAGGCGATAAGGCTTATGAGTACGCTGAGAAATCTAGCAAACTAGCGCTGTCCTTAACTATTGCAAAGCTGATAATCAGTAGCGGCGATTTTCACGAGTCGCATATCAGAATGGTTAATTCTTTATCATCAATGTATGTTAACGGTGCTATAATCTATTCGAAAGCACAGGTGGCGGCGCTAGCAGCTAATAAGCTCAAATTTCAGGACCCTGCATATTACCAGGCATTGTACCAACAGAATCTGGAGATGCTTTACTTTCTTATTGAACCGCAAATGACAAAAATAATTTATCAAATTGAATCAGGTGGCAACAATGAGGAAATAATCGGCGATGCTTTATATGAGTTATTAAGAAGATGAAACGAGCAATATTATGGTTTTTGCAATCATATATTTATTATATCCCTATAGCGCTCATCGTTGCTGGTGCTTATCTTTTTGCGCGTTTCATCCCTGACTATTTTGGTATTCTTACCCTGACATGGATCATCATCGTTACCTATTTTTATGTAAAACATAATCGTTGGTTTTGATGGAAATCAGGAACCCCACATGCCACATGCGCACAAGAAAAAAGCCAGCCCCACACTCCCACGGTGTTGGCCTTGCTTTAAAGCAGTGATATTCACAACAGGTTAAAACACGTAACACATGCCCAGCGTAAATTCGTTAGAGACAATATGCGCCTTCATCTGCTCATTCTTTAAGCCACGCATGTTCGCATAGTTGTTATATCCACTGTCGATCTTACCCATATCGATATAGTGATAGCCCCGGTCGACATACAGATGCTCACCGCCTAAGTGCTCTTTCTGTTTGCCGCCAGAACGGTAGCCGGGATCATCGCGATCGGCAGGGCGACTACAATAGCTTTCATCTTCATCTACACTCCTTTGGAAAAGCATTCCGCACGGCGAACCATCGTCTGCCAGTGTCAGGAAAAGTCAGTGACACGAAGCGTAAGCACTCCCGAAAGGGCAAACTATTCGGGGGAATACGCGTTTTACCTGGTAATTTTAAGTAGGGACTGGTCTTGGTTTTAAAGCGATTGCTATTTATTTCAACGGATTAGCGCTTATCATCAAAAGCAACCTGCTCATTTCATCTGTTACGCGCCCATCTTCACATTCTGCAATTCTAAAGAAATCCCCCATCGCGCCGATCATCATCCGTGTGTATTATTTCCAGTAGCTTTTACAACAACTAACCTTAACTCAAATACTTAAGCGCCAGAGCGAAAGGCATCATGAGCACACCGATCAAACGGCTAGAAATCATTAAAAATGCCATTGAGCTGGAAGATGACGACATCATCCGGAGCCAGTTGAAACGTCTCAAAGAGGAAGCCTTTGACGATAATCTCCTGTCCATCGTCGCGGCGCTTGAGCAGAAAAATTACACCGCAGCCCTTCGCGCTATCACCGCCTGGCTGCAAAGCCAGCGCGCCGTTACCCCGTGGCGTGACCCGCAACTGGCGGCCAGCAAGCTGGAGCTAAAGGCTCTGGAAGAGCGCTTGCGCGATCTGATTGATCGCCGTAACGCCCGGGTACAGCAGCTTGATGAGTTCAACGATCTCTATTTCTCCCGCCTCGGGCCGTTGATGCAGCAGATCCTCGCCCTGCGTAAAACGCTGGCGGAGCTTAACCTGCGTCGTCAGCAGGCGGAGACGCGTCGTCGGGAAGAGGATTACCGCCGCTGCCAGGGCTATATGGCGCAGGCCGTAGAGGATCTGACAACGCTCACCCGGCGCTGGCGAGATCTGCCTGCGGATTCCGTTCAGGCGGCAGAGGCGCGCAAGCATCTTCAGCAGCAAAGTAATCTGATTGCCAACCTGCTGGCCGAAGCGATGGAGTTGGAGACCGGTTTAACGCGTGAAGAAGAGCCAGCACGTCAGGCGCGCGATGAGGCCAACGAAGAGTACAAGAAGTATCGCGAACAGCATCATGATGCCGAAGTGCGCCTGCGTAAAGGCAAGGATCTCTCTGAAGAGGATCGGAACGAGCTGAAGCGGCTCTGGCGTCAGGCGAGCAAGCTATGCCACCCGGATCTGGTTGCCGATGATTTAAAAGAAGAAGCCAACAGGATGATGGTGCAACTCAACCAGGCCAAACAGCGCGGCGACGTGAAGGCCATTCGCTCGCTGGTCGCCCGTCTGCAACAAGGATTCGAACCGATGATGGCGAGCGACAGGCTGAACGACCTGGAACGTATTCGCAAAAAGATGGCGCAGGTGCGTGAGCAAATCGACACCCTGGTGAACGAGCTGGCAGAGCTGGAGAAGGAAGAATCCTGGCTGCTCGTCTCGTCGCTCAGCAATATGGAAGCCTACTTTGCCCAGCAGGAGAAAGCGTTGAAAGAGGTATGCGCCTCGCTCGAACATCAGGTGAGCGAAGCGCAGCTGGATCCCGCTGCCTGATTATTTGGCGTGCCAGTACGCGCTGGCACGCACCAGCTGCGGGTCAATTGCGTCGCTTTCAAACTGACGGCTCAGGCGTTTCACCACCTTCCCCTCCCCGGTGAGCCAGATAAAGTAATCCTCTTCCGGCACGTCCAGCGCGGCAAGATGGTCGGCCACCGCCTGCTCGTTGTGGCCGATAACCCAGGTGATGTTGAACCCGCTCAGGTGCGCCAGATAGTCCTGGTACGCCGCATCGCCTACGGTGACGATGGCATGGATCGCCGGGCGAACAGGCAGTTTTGCGATGCCTTCTAAACGGCGGCGCAGCGCGGGCATGCCCGACTCGTCGCACACGTACAGCTGCCAGGCGTAATCTTCCGGCACCACCAGCGAACCACGCGGACCGCCGATGGTCAGTTTGTCGCCCACCTTCGCCTCTACCGCCCAGTTGCTGGCAATGCCGCCATCATGAACGAAGAAATCGAGCGCCAGCTCATGTTTTTCGTCATCGTACAGCGGGGTGTAGTCACGCGCCTGCGGACGCACCCCGTCGCCCCAGTCGATGCCTTCATCGGTCACCACAGGCGGCACGAAAGTGGTGCCCGGTGCCGGGAAAAAGACTTTGGTATGGTCGTCAAAGCCGCGAGAGCTAAAGCCCTCCAGCGCCTCGCCGCCTAGTACAATGCGCTGAAATCCTGCGCTGACTCGCTCAGTGCGCATCACGTTCAGCTCACGAAAACGCAGGTCATTGCGGACACGTTGAGGGTAACGGATAGATGCCATGTTGATGCCCTTCTCAGGTGAATACGATATATCGGAATGAATTTTTAATGATAATGATTGCTATTAACTCAGAAATCAAGATCTTTTAGATTGCATCTGAATATATCTTAGATATAGTTTAGATATATCAAATTGAGGAAGAAACATGCGACACGAACACGACGGCGGCGGACGCCGGCCACGATTTTTTGGCCATGGTGATTTGCGGCTGGTGATCCTGGATATCCTGACCCGCAACGCGAGCCATGGTTATGAGCTGATTAAAGAGATCGAAAACCTGACGCAGGGACATTACACGCCAAGCCCTGGCGTGATCTACCCGACGCTGGATTACTTGCAGGATCAGGCGCTGATCACCATTACCGAAGAAGAGAACGGCCGTAAGCGGATTGCAATTAACGCCGCCGGGCAGCAATGGCTGGATGACAATCGGGAACAGCTGGAGCAGATCCAGACGCGTATCAAGGCGCGCTCCGTCGGATTCCAGCTGCGCAAAAACCCACAGATGAAGCGGGCGCTGGATAACTTCAAAGCGGTTCTGGATCTGAAGGTTAATCAGGGAGAACTCAGCGACGCGCAGTTAAAACAGATTATCGGCGTGATTGACCGCGCGGCACTGGAGATCTCCCAGCTGGATTAAGCCAGCACGCCGTCGCTCACGCGGAACACGCGAACCAGCTCTTTCAGGTGCATCGCCTGTTCGTTAAGGGATGCCGCCGCCGCAACGGACTCCTCCACCAGCGCGGAGTTCTGCTGGGTGGTGGCGTCTATCAGGCCAATCGCGCTGTTGATCTGCGAGATACCTTCTGTCTGTTCATGGCTGGCCTGGCGAATTTCACGCAGGATGACGTCCATCTCTTCCACGTTGCCGACCATGCCGTTGATAAGCCCGCTGGCTTTCTCCACAAGGTTCATGCCGTCCTGCGTCTGGCTTGTGGAGCTTTCAATCAGCTGGCGGATCTCACTTGCTGATGTTGCACTTTTCTGCGCGAGTTGGCGTACCTCGCCCGCCACCACCGCAAAGCCGCGGCCATGCTCACCCGCGCGCGCCGCTTCGACCGCCGCGTTCAGCGCCAGAATGTTGGTCTGGAAGGCAATGGCGTCGATCAGGTCGATAATGTCGGACATCCGGTTCGATGTTTCGTTAATCAAGCGCATTTTGCTGGTGACCTGCTTCATCATCTCGCCGTTGTTTTTGACCACGGCAGCCGCATCGGCAGACAGGTTCGTCGCTTCTCCGGTGTGGGACGCGGTGTTCTTCACCGTGGCGGTAATCTGCTCCATCGACGCGGCCGTCTGCTCAACGGAACTGGCCTGCTCCTCCGTGCGGGCAGCCAGATCCTGGTTGCCTGCGACAATCTGCGCGGCGGCGCTGGAGATGTTTTCCGATCCGGTTTGCACCTGCTGCACAATCTCCAGCAGGCGCGTTTTCATCTCCATCAATGCGGTGAGAAGCAGTCCGGTTTCATCTTTACCGTGCGAGGTAATGCTGCCGGTGAGATCGCCATCGGCGATGGCCTCCGCAAAATTCACCGCGTCGTTCAGCGGGCGGGTAATGGATCGCACAATGAACCAGCCAGTCAGGCTGGCTGCCGCGACGCTGAAAAGCGTAATCAGGATCAGCAGCAGACGATTAGTGCGGAAATCGCCTTCCACCTGCTCGCCCGCACTCTGCATTTCATGATCCTGGATCGCAATCAGCGCCTGCACTTTCGCTTTATAAGACTGTTGCAGGTCCAGGGTGTTGGTCATCATCTCGTTTATCGCGCCCGCACGGTCGTTATTCTGCACGGACTGCAAAATGCGGTAGCGCGAGTCAAGATATTGCTGGCGTACGCCGTGGATGTCCGCCAGCACCTGTTGGGATTTTTTATCCTTGAGAGCGTTGTCCAGCTCGCTCAGGATTGCGGTGATGCGCTCGCTTATCGCCTTCAGACGCTGTTCTGATTGCGTCGTGTACGTTCCCTGTTCGTCCAGCAGCATGAGCTGCTGCGTGCTGATAAATTCCTGGAAGTTGTCGATTAACTGGTTCGCTTTTACCGTAGTTGGATAGTCGCTGGTAAGAATGGTTTGCATTCCATTGTTTGCCCGATTCAGGCTCATCAGAGACAAGCTTGCGCTGACGACCATCAGGACAATAAATAATCCAAACGCCAGAAATAATTTCGTGCCGATCTTTACGTCATGTATGAACATATTTACCCCATCGATGTGATTATTTCTCAGACGATCGCTGTTATCGGTAGGAAACGCGCTAACTTTATGACTTTGATCGTTTTTTTATTTCTCACTTTCAATAAATCCGGGGCGGAGCAATTAAAAATCGGATGCTTTTTTTAGTTACTTAATATTTCATTAACAACATAACTTATTCTGAAAAACAAAAAGCCGTTTACCCCGGAGGAATAAACGGCTTTATCGAAGCATGCATTTCTTAATGCAGCACGGTAACCGCATCTTCAAGACGTCCAGCCCGGTGCTTAACCATCGCGGAAATCTGCGCGCTCTCTTCGACCAGGTCAGCATTTTTCTGCGTAATGCTGTCCAGTTCTGCCACGGCACGGGTCAGCTCTGTCAGGCCTGTCGCCTGCTCGGAGGTGGAGTGGCTGATCTGCGCGATAAGCTGCGTGACGTTTTTCACCTGCTCGACAATATCATCCATGGTACGTCCCGCGGCGTGGACCTGATCGGCGCCCGACTGCACTTTGCTGGCGCTGGCGTCGATCAGCTTGCGAATATCGTTAGCCGCGTTCGCGCTGCGGCTGGCAAGATGACGCACTTCGCCCGCCACCACCGCAAAGCCTTTCCCCTGTTCGCCCGCGCGTGCCGCCTCAACCGCGGCGTTCAGCGCCAGAATATTGGTCTGGAAGGCGATGTCATTGATAAGCGAGGTAATAGAGCCAATGCGCTGGGTACTGTCGGCAATGTCATCCATGGTTTTCACCACGGTCTGCATCACGGTGCCGCCCTGCGTGGCCGCGCTGCTGGCAGCCATCGACAGCTTGTCGACTTCGGCTGCGGTCTCAGAGTTACTCTGCACCGACGCCGCCATCTGGTTCATTGTTGCCACGGTCTGCTGCACGTTAGCCACGGTCTGGCGCGTGCGGTCGTTGAGATCTTCATTACCCTGCGCCAGCCTGTCGCTGCCGTCGCGCACGCTCACCACCTGGCTGGAGACGTCGTTGATAAGCCAGCGGCACATCAGCCCCAGTTGTCCGACGGCCCGCAGCGTCAGCCCCAGTTCATCGCTGCGGTTAAGATGCTGCACGCTGTTACGCTCGCCGGTAGCGACCCTGAGCGCCTGCCTTGCGACGTTTTCCACCGGGCGGACAATCTGTTGCTCAAACACCAGGGTGCCAAGCAGCATCACCACGGCTGCCGCCACCAGCGAAGCCCAGCCTGTGGCACTGGCAACCAGCGTTGCAGCCATCACCGCAAAAAGTACCGCCATTACGCTACGCACGCGCCAGCGCAGCGGCATCGCCGGTAATTTGCCGAGCCAGCCTTTGCGCACCACCAGCCCTTTATGAATGCGTTTTTTGCTACGTCCTTCATTGAGCGCCTTATAAAGCGGCTCCACCGCGGCGACCTCGTCCTCGGTGGCGCGGGTACGAATGGACATATAGCCCGTCATCTGACCGTTACGCACCATCGGTACCGCATTGGCGCGTACCCAATAGTGATCGCCATTTTTACGTCGGTTTTTGACAATCCCGCTCCAGGGCTCGCCCTTTTGCAGCGTGTACCACATGTCGGCAAAAGCCGCTTTCGGCATATCCGGGTGGCGCACAATGTTGTGCGGCTGCCCGAGCAACTCCTGAAGCGTAAAGCCACTCACTTGCACAAAGGTGTCGTTAGTGTGGGTCATGTAGCTGTGGAGGTCGGTGGTCGACATAAGCGTGGTGTCATCGTCCAGCGGATATTCATTCTGGGTGACATAGTCAGGAGAGGACATAGTGAGCATCCCTTGCAGGTTATTTGAATGTTAATTTTGTGGCTTATGTTTTTTCGGCGATAAAAAATTTATCTTTAGTTGTTAAATATGATTGAGATCGCAAATCTCGGTTAAACCGCACTTTTCGTACGCTTTTCTAATTAATTGATTTAAAATACTTTCGACACGAAACTACCTACAAAGCATGATCCCCCGGCGCACACTTAAGGCGCATTTCCTGCCCTGGAGCAGTGCAATTGACGAAACCCAATCCCCGGCTCGTTATCCCTTATCCCGTGCGGCGCGCGATGGCATGATTAAATATTGTGCAACTTTGATTTCAGCTGGCGTTTATCCCGATTTTTGTTAAGGCATCTGAGGTGGCGTAATCCCTGCAATACTTAACTCAGTATCATGTGATACGCGATCCCCGGGAGCATATTTTGAACAGGTTACCTTCCAGCGCCTCGGCTCTTGCCTGTACCGCGCACGCACTGAATCTCATTGAAAAGCGAACGCTTGATCATGAGGAGATGAAACAACTTAACCGTGAGGTCATTGATTACTTTAAAGAGCATGTGAATCCTGGTTTTCTGGAGTATCGCAAATCTGTTACCGCCGGCGGGGATTACGGAGCCGTAGAGTGGCAAGCGGGGAGTCTGAATACGCTTGTCGACACCCAGGGACAGGAGTTTATCGATTGCCTGGGTGGTTTTGGTATTTTCAACGTGGGGCACCGTAATCCAGTTGTGGTTTCCGCCGTACAGAATCAACTTGCGAAACAACCTCTCCATAGCCAGGAACTGCTCGATCCGCTTCGCGCCATGCTCGCGAAAACGCTGGCAGCCTTAACGCCCGGTAAGCTGAAATACAGCTTCTTCAGCAACAGCGGCACCGAATCGGTCGAAGCGGCGATTAAACTCGCCAAAGCGTACCAGTCGCCGCGCGGGAAATTCACCTTTATCGCCACCAGCGGCGCGTTCCACGGGAAATCCCTGGGCGCACTGTCGGCGACCGCCAAATCCACCTTCCGCAAACCGTTTATGCCGCTGCTGCCGGGCTTCCGCCACGTACCGTTCGGCGACATCAACGCCATGCGCACCATGCTGAGTGAATGCCGTAAAACCGGCGACGACGTGGCGGCGGTGATCCTGGAGCCGATTCAGGGCGAAGGCGGGGTGATCCTCCCGCCGCAGGGCTATCTGCCCGCCGTGCGTCAGCTGTGCGATGAGTTTGGCGCGCTGCTGATCTTCGACGAAGTGCAGACCGGGATGGGGCGCACCGGCAGGATGTTCGCCTGCGAGCATGAGAACGTTCAGCCAGACATTTTATGCCTGGCGAAAGCGCTCGGCGGCGGCGTGATGCCGATTGGCGCAACGGTCGCCACTGAGGAGGTCTTCTCGGTGCTATTCGACAACCCGTTCTTACATACCACCACCTTTGGCGGTAACCCGCTGGCCTGTGCGGCAGCGCTGGCCACCATCAACGTGCTGCTGGAGCAAAACCTGCCTGCGCAGGCGGAGCAGAAAGGCGACATGCTGCTGGACGGCTTCCGTCAGCTGGGCCGGGAATACCCGGATTTGGTACAGGATGCACGCGGGAAAGGGATGCTGATGGCGATTGAGTTCGTTGATAACGAAACCGGTTATAGCTTCGCAAGCGAGATGTTCCGCCAGCGGGTACTGGTGGCGGGAACGCTCAACAACTCGAAAACCATCCGCATTGAGCCACCGTTGACGCTCACCATTGAGCAGTGTGAGCAGGTGCTGAAGGCGGCGCGTAAGGCGCTGGCGGCGCTGCGGGTGAGCGTGGAAGAGGCGTAAAAAACGCCGGGTGGCGCTACGCTTACCCGGCCTACAACATACTGCAGATGTCGGCCCGGTAAGCGTTAGCGCCACCGGGCTGCTTTTTATCGGTGAAACTCTGCCACCGTCATGGTGAAGCGAAGCACGGTATCGCTTTCATTGGCATAGCCGTGCGCCGCTTCCGTTTTCGCCACCGCCGACGCGCCAGCATTAACCTGTGCCACCGTCTCGTCCACCGTCAGGGTTAATACGCCTTCGTTCACGTGCAGCAGCTCAAACGTTCCCGCCGGATGTCCCGGAGAGGTGAACGTTTCTCCCGGATGCATCTCCCACTGCCACAGCTCAATCATGTCCGGGCCTGCGGTGCCTGCCAGCAATCTGGCGTAACCGCCCTGTGCGCCCTGCCACAGAACTGGGATCGCCTCTTCCTGAATAATGTGTACCTGCGGCTCGCTGGAGACATTAACGATATCTGCCACCGAAACGCCAAGCGCGGCGGCCAGTTTACACAGAATGGCAATGCTGGGGTTGGCAGCCCCTTTTTCGATCTCCACCAGCATGCCTTTGCTGACGCTGGCGCGGCGAGAAAGCTCGTCCAGCGACAGTTTTTTCTCTTTCCGCCAGCTGCGGATACGGTTCGCGACGGCCAGGCTTACCTGGGCAACATCGGCGCCCGCGTCGGTCATTATATTGACTTTATCAGTCATTGGTCACTACCATGGTATAAAACAGTCAATACAGGATTATTTATGTCCCTTGTAGCACCGTCAATAGATTCGCGACTTGTCGGGATCGCGCCCGGCTTTCGGGCGTTGAGCATTCAGGTTGAAGCCGCCCCGATCACCCAACCGGAGGTTGCTCCCGCCGCGCTGGCGCAGGTCTGCCAGCAGATGCTCAATGATGATGTGCCCTGGGCAGAAAATCATCTCGCCGCCTGGGATGAGGTGTTTAAAGCCTTTGGTGCAAAACCCAAACGTACGCCCTGCTCGGCCTCGGCTCTGCGTAAGCGCGTGATGAGAGACGGTTCGCTGCCGCCGCTCGACCCGGTGGTGGATATCTATAATGCCATCAGCATCCGCTACGCTATTCCGGTGGGGGGAGAAAATCTGGCGGCTTACGCGGGTGCGCCGCGCCTGACGCTGGCCGACGGCAGCGAGCCGTTTGATACCTTTAAAGAGGGTGAGCCGGTAGTCGAAAACCCGGAACCAGGCGAAGTTATCTGGCGTGACGATCTTGGCGTCACCTGCCGCCGCTGGAACTGGCGACAGGGGATACGCACGCGTCTGGACAGCCAGGCGCAGTCCATGTGGTTTATTCTCGAAAGCCTGCCGTCGATGCCGCTGGCGGCATTACAGGAAGCTGGCGATGAGCTGGTGAGCAATCTGCAAAAGCTGATGCCGGGCGCGACGGCGCGTGTTCAGTTGCTGGAGCTGGCGTGAACAACGCCGGGTGGCGCTTCTGTATGACCGGATACATAGGTAACAGATCAGACCGGGAACATAGGTAACACTTTTCAGTCTATCCGGAGCACACTCTGGGTTTTTCGGTCGTAGTA
>NZ_JBMKJI010000033.1:0-43877 GCF_049237025.1 Enterobacter cloacae complex sp. SYL001
CAGCCGGACCAGGGCATCGCTGACAGCCCTCAGTCATTTAGAAAGCAACTTTATTGCTTCTGCATAAAAAAATTACTGGGGATCCCTCAGCCCTGTGGGAGAGGGCCAGAGTGAGGGCACAGCCCGCAGCGGAGTTTAGCGGCTAAAATGTCTGGAGATGGCGCCCTGTCCTGAAGCCGTCACAACCACCTCCCTGTACCCCGCCACCCGCTGGATCCACCCTTTGCTTTCCAGATAAAGAAGCAGCGCTGCGCCGGCTTCGCCTCCGAGATGAAACCGCCGCTCGCTCCAGTCCAGGCAGGCGCAGCACGCTTTTCGGCGCGAATGAGCGCTTAACGAAACGCCGAGCTTCAGAAACTGCTCCCGACCATACGGCGTGAGCGCTGAACCGTCTACCTCCAGCCAGCCTGCTGCCTGCATGAAATCGTAGATCTGCACCGCCACCGCGCCTGCGAGATGGTCGTAGCAGGTCCGCGCCTCCCGCATGGCTTTCGGCGCGGTAGTTTCCGGCGGGGTAATGCGGCTCCACGAAAGCCCCATCATCTGTTCCACCAGCGCCGCCACGTCGTGCCCGGCAAGACGATAATAACGATGCCGCCCTTGCGACAGGCAGGTAATTAGCTGCCCTTCAACCAGCCGGGCAAGATGCCCGCTGGCGGTCGACGGCGCAACGTCTGCCGCCGCACTCAGTTCGGTGGCCGTCCACGCCCGCCCGTCCATTAGTGCACAGAGCATTTTCACGCGCGACGGATCGGCCATTGCAGCCGCTACAGCGGCAATGGCCTTTTCCAGCATCGCGCTGTTATCAGAGGGTAAGCTCGTCTTTAACATTTGTCGCCCAGGGTGTGGTGATCTCAGCGGCCAGATTATCATCATCCGTCAGCAGAATAAGGTGATTCGCGTGGTCGCTGTACTGAGTCAGGATAGACACGCCCTTTGCGGCCAGCGCCGCCGCTATCTCGCCCAGCTCGCCAGGACGCTCCTGCTTAAGCTTTCTGATCACCGGCTTTCGCAGCGCCTGCACGGTAAACCCGGCGTCGAGCAGCACACGGCGGGCTTTTTCCCCGTCCTCCACCAGGAAATGGGCATCCGTACCGAAAACGCCGCCCCCCTCCAGCCCCACGCCGTTGCGGCCTAACAGCTGTCCAAAGCGCGCCAGCTCGCCGGGTCTGTCGCTAAAAATCACATGAACGTCATACATCCGCGTGCCCTCTCGTTTCGGAGCTGTACTCCCGCACCAGCTGCGCCACACGAATACGGTAGAAAGAAAAAATCGACTCCCGGCCTTCGGCCTGCGCGGCCTGATGGAAGACATTCTGCTTCCAGCGGCGGACGGCCTCTTCATCCCGCCACCAGGAAAGGGACAGGATTTTGCCGTCGATGCTCAGGCTCTTAAAACGTTCTATATCAATAAAGCCGTCGATGTCCGCCAGCAAAGGCTTGAGTTCAGCGGCAAGCTGCAGATAGCGCGCCTGATGATGAGGCTCCGCTTTGGCTTCAAAAAGGACTGCGATCATGGGTGTCTCTCCGTAGTGAGGGTGTGGAGAGAATGCAGGAGGAAAAACCACAATGCTTCGGTATGGAGCGAAGTGTTTGCCGGATGGCGCTGCGCTTATCCGGCCTACGGGCTCATGTAGGCCCGGTAAGCGTAGCGCCACCGGGCAGGGTTTAACCCACCATCGACTTCGACTCCATAAACGCCCCAATCCCCCACTCGCCTGGATTACGGGCGCTGGTGGCGATGATCCGCGAGCGCGGAATTATTCCAGGTTAGCCTTGTTCAGACCGTAAGCCGCATCCAGCGCGCCCGGCTCCATGCGGGAGGTAATGCCCAGGCGGTTCCAGGCGTTGATCGCTACGATGGCGAAGTTCAGCTCTGAAATCTCGACATCCGAGAAGTGCTCCGCCACGCTGCGGTACAGCGCATCGCTCACGCCATGTACGCCAATCTGGGTCAGCGCTTCGGTGAAGGCCAGCGCCGCTTTTTCACGGGCGCTAAACAGCGGGGACTCGCGCCAGGCCGCCAGATGGTACAGGCGCAGCTCGCGCTCACCGGCGATTTTAGCCTCTTTCGAGTGCATATCCAGACAGAAGGTGCAGCCGTTCAGCTGCGATACGCGAATGTCGATAAGGTGCTTAAGCGCCGGGTCGATGGAGGTTTTCGCCACCTCCATGCTCAGGGCAGAAAGCGCGTTGGCAAGTGCAGGTGTGGCTTTGTGGTGGTTTACGCGGGTGCTCATTGTCTTTCCTCTTTTTGTGCCGTTTTTTTCATGCGATAAGGCAAATCTACGCCGTTAATGACATAGTAAAAAGACACAAAAAGCGTGAAATGAGGTAGGACATGAAGCCGGGCTATCATGAGATTTATTCCCGCTATCGCGACAACATCACGCGCGGCGTGCTGAAGCCGGGCGATAAAGTGCCTGCCATCCGCGTGCTGGCGGAAGAGCTTAAGGTCGCGCGAAAAACCGTCGAGACGGCGTATGCCATTCTGACGGGCGAAGGGTATCTGGTAAGCCAGGGCGCGCGCGGGACGCGGGTGAACCCGGATCTTCTGCTGCCCGCGCAACACGCCCCCGCAGAACAAGCGACCGGCACGCTGCCGGCGTCGTTGATTAGCCAGCGCGAACGGGCCGGTTTTCTGCGCCCCGGCATTCCGGCGCTCGACAGCTTCCCCTATAAAAATGGCTGCTGCTGGCGGGCCAGGCGACGCGCGCCATGCGTCAGGATGAAATGCTCAACCCGCCGGTGCTGGGCTGGTATCCGCTGCGCGAGGCGATTGCCCGCTATCTCAATATCTCGCGCGGGTTATCCTGCACCGCCGAACAGGTACTGATCACCAGCGGCTACAGCGGCAGCCTGCGCCTGATCCTTGACACGCTTGCCAGCCGCAGCGACAAGGTGGTGTTTGAGGATCCGGGCTATTTTATGGGCCAGCAGCTGCTCAAGCGGATCGTGCCCCGCCTGCACACCGTGCCGGTTGATCGCTGCGGCATCGATACGGACTACCTGCTCCGTCATCATCGCGACGCGCGTTTTGCCATCGTTACCCCGTCGCATCAGAGTCCGCTGGCGGTGACGCTCTCACTGCCGCGCAAGCAGCAGCTGCTCGACTGGGCGTCACAAAACGAGGCGTGGATTATCGAAGACGATTATGACGGGGAATTTCACTACACCCGCAAAGTGCTGCCGTCGATGAAAAGCCTCGACCAGCATGACAGGGTGATCTTTATGGGCACCTTCAGCAAAACCATCATGCCTTCACTGCGCATGGGCTACGTGGTGATGCCCGCCAGCACCGTCGGGGCCTTTACCGACTGCGCGGACATTACCACCAGCGGCCAGCCGGTGCTGACGCAAAAAATCCTCACCGCATTTCTCAACGAAGGGCATTTTTTTCGTCATCTGAAAAAGATGCGCGCCCTGTATCAGATCCGCCGCGACTGGATGATTGCCGCCCTGGGTGAGGTCTATGGTGATCTGTTCTTCACCGAGCAAAACGACGGTGGAATGCATATTGTCGCGTTCCTCGCAAAGGGAAGCGCTGACCGGGAGATCGCCCGCTGCTGGCAGGAACAGCAACTACAGGTTAATGCGCTGTCGGAGTGGTATCGCGGGTCGGGCAAACGCTACGGGCTGGTGATGGGCTATAACAACGTGCGGTCATATCAGGAGGCGGTTGAGCTGCTGGAAAGGCCGAAACGGCAGACGCTTGCGCTGTTGAGTTGAAAACCGCCGGGTGGCGGCTGCGCCTTACCCGGCCTACGGTCTCCTGTAGGCCCGGTAAGCGTAGCGCCACCGGGCAACCCTATGCTTACACATCATATCGCGATAACCCAACGTCCTTGAGCTGCTCGTCGCTCATCTGGCTCAGAATGCGGCGGGTACGGTTGATGCGATACCAGTTACGCAGCGTTTTCGCTACCCAGACAAACGCGATAAACGGACGTTTTGAACGATTCTCGTAGAATTCCATGATGCTCTCCTCGCTGTGCCAGTGGGGTTATCATCATGGAAAACGGCCAGTACAATACAGATTCAAAAACTGCTTTTGTTTACCATACAGATCCGCTAAAACGGTATCTGCATGGCGTTTTACCCACCAGTCTGTACTGGTTTAATAATCTGTATGGTGAAAACAAAGGATACAGCATGACGCGCTATCAACATCTGGCCAACCTACTGGCGGAACGTATCGAACAAGGGCTGTATCGCAGCGGCGAACGTCTGCCGTCGGTACGCACGCTGAGCCAGGAACACGGCGTGAGTATCAGCACCATACAGCAGGCCTACCAGATCCTCGAAAATCTCCAGCTGATCACGCCCCAGCCGCGCTCCGGTTATTTTGTCTCGAAACGCAAAGCGCAGCCGCCCGTACCGGCGATGACGCGCCCGGTGCAGCGCCCCGTGGACGTCACCCAGTGGGATGAGGTGATGATGCTGCTGGACGCCCGCGCCGACAAAGAGATGATCTCCTTTGGCGGCGGCTCGCCGGACATCAACCAGCCGAGCCTGAAGCCGCTGTGGCGCGAGATGAGCCGCATTGCGCAGCATAACCCTGGCGAAATGCTGAGCTATGACGTGCTCGATGGTCGTCTGGAGCTGCGCGAGCAGATCGCCCGCCTGATGCTGGACGGCGGCTCCACCGTGGCGGCAAACGAGATTGTGATCACCAACGGCTGCCACGGCGCGCTGTCGATCGCCCTGCTCTCGGTGTGCAAGCCGGGGGACATCGTGGCGGTCGAGTCGCCGTCGTTTCATGGCACCATGCAGATGCTGCGCGGCTTCGACATCAAGGCGATTGAAATACCTACCGATCCCGAGACCGGGATCAGCATCGAGGCGTTAGAGCTGGCGCTGGAGCAGTGGCCGATCAAAGCGGTGATCCTGGTCCCCAACTGCAATAACCCGCTCGGGTTTATCATGCCGGAAGCACGTAAAAAGCAGGTGCTGGCGCTCGCCCAGCGGCACGATATTGTGATTGTGGAGGATGATATCTACGGCGAGCTGGCCGCAGAGTACCCGCGCCCGCGCACCATTCACTCTATGGACATTGATGGCCGCGTGATCCTCTGCAGCTCCTTTACCAAAACCGTGGCGCCCGGGCTGCGCGTCGGCTGGATTGTGCCGGGGCGCTATTACGACCGGGTGATGCACATGAAATACGCCGCGGGCGGTTTTAACGTGCCGGGCACGCAGATGGCGGTGGCGGCGTTTATTCGCGACGGCCATTACCATCGCCACGTGCGGCGCATGCGCCAGATTTATCAGCAGAATATGGAGACCTATACCTGCTGGGTGCGGCAGTATTTTCCGGCAGAAATATGCGTTACCCGCCCGCAGGGCAGCTTCCTGCTGTGGGTCGAGCTGCCGGAGATGGTCGACATGGTGTGCGTCAGCAAGCAGCTGTGCCGTCTGAAGATCCAGGCTGCGGCCGGGTCGCTGTTTTCCGCCTCCGGTAAGTACCGCAACTGTCTGCGGATCAACGTGGCGCTGCCGCCGACGGATAAACATCGCGAGGCGTTGAAAAAGATGGGTGAGGCGATTGTGATTGCGATGGAGGGGTAGTGCGGCCTGTTGCCCTCACCCCGGCCCTCTCCCGCAGGGAGAGGGTGAAAACCGATCCCGTAGGCCCGGTAAGCGCAGCGCCACCGGGCATTGGCTAACGACTCAGAACGTCCACGAAACGCTGCCGACAATGCTGCGCTCTGCACCGAAGTAGCAGTAAGAGAGCGAGTTACACGCCGCAACGTAGCTTTTGTCCGTCAGGTTATTGACGTTCAACTGCGCGCTCACGTCCGTGAGCCCCACTTTCGACAGGTCATACCCCACGACCATATCCACCAGGGTGTATGACGGTAGCGTATGGGTGTTCTGACGATCGCTGGCGATCCCGTTGACATAGCGCACGCCGGAGCCGACGGTCAGGCCGTCCAGCGGACCGCTTTTGACGTCGTAGCTCAGCCAGGCGCTGGCCATGTTACGCGGGGCATAGACGGCGCGCTTGCCCTCCTCTTCCGGGCTGCTCTTCTTGTAGCGAATATCCGTATAGGTGTAGGCCGCCTGCATGCGCAGGCTATCGGTCAGCTGTCCAATCGCCTCCAGCTCAACGCCTTCGGATTCGATTTCACCGATGGAACGGTACGGATCGGTCGGCTCCTCTTTAGTGGCAATGTTCTTCTGGTTGATGCGGAACACCGAGGCGCTGAACTGGCTGTTCATCCCCTCCGGCTCATACTTCACGCCCGCTTCCCACTGCTTGCCCTTCATCGGATCCAGGATATTCCCCTGCTCGTCGGCAAAGCTGGTCGGCGTAAAGGCGGTGGAGTAACTGACGTACGGCGCGACGCCGTTATCAAACAGATACAGCAGCGCCGCGCGGCTGCTGAAGTTGTTTTTATCCAGATCGCTGCGGGTATGGTTGAAGTTGTCGACGTTCGACACGCTCACCTGGTCGTAACGCCCACCCAGCGTGAGGCGCCAGTGGTCAATGGACATCTGATCCTGCAGGTAGTAGCCGGTCTGGCGCAGCTTATGCTTTTCCCTGCTGTACTGGGTGATATAGTCCGGCTTCGCGCCATAAGCAGGATGGAAAGCGTCAATCGGCGGGAAGCCGCCGTAGTAGCCGGTGACGTTGTTGGTGCGGTCCTGGTAGTCCATGCCGATCAGCACGCGGTGGTTCACCTCGCCGGTATCGAAGCTGCCGTCGACCTGGTTATCCAGGGTGATGGCGTTCATCTTCTCGTCGGAGCCGGAATAGCCGCGGTTCAGCTCGGTGTCGTTCAGCCAGCCTGCGGCATACACCTGGTTCAGCTCGACTTTGGTGTGCAGGTAGCGCAGCTTCTGACGCACGGCCCAGCCGCTGTCAAACAAGTGCTCGATGTTATAACCGACCATGTTTTCCCGACGATCGTACTTGTCGTAATCGTCTTCACCTTCAAAAAAGGTGTTGGAGATTTTCTTACCGCTGTGCGGCACGACGGTGCCCTCATACGGCAGGCCGGAGTGGCTGCCGCCTTCCGGATCGCGGTGCAGGTAGGCCATCAGATCCAGACGGGTATTATCGGTGATACGCCAGGTCAGGCTCGGCATCAGCGCGTAACGCTCTTCTTTGAGCGGATCGAACTGGGAATCGGCATAGCGGGTCATCCCGCTGAGGCGCACCGCCACGCGGTCGTTATCATCAACCGGGCCGGTGACGTCGAACATCGCCCCGCGCTGGTTATTGTTACCGGCGAAGAGCTTGATCTCCCCGCCCGGATCGAACGATGGCTTACGGGAGGTGAGCGCCACGATGCCGCCCGGCGATGAGCGACCGTACAGCACGGAGGCCGGGCCGCGCACGACTTCGATACTGTCCAGGAACCACGGATCAACCACCAGCGAGCTGTGGGAATTGGTGTCGCCCATCATCTTCAGTCCGTCGAGGTAGACGTTGTCCAGGCTGCCGTCCGAGAAGCCGCGCAGCACCATGTAGTCGAAGCGGTTTGATGCCCCAATCTGGTTGCTGTAGACCCCCGGCGTGTAGCTCACGGCCTGACGCACGCTGGTTGCGCCCTGCTCTTCGAACTGCTCGCGGGTGACGATAGAGACCGATTGCGGGGTTTCAATATCCGGCGTTTCAAGCTTGGTGGCCGCAGACTGCATCTGCGAGGTCACCACCACGGTGTCAGTTTTTTGGGCATCCTGTGCCAGTAAAGGAAAAGCGACGCTACCGGTAACCCATCCCACCAGCAGTGCCAGACGCGATTTAGCAAACATAACCCTCTCCAGAGATATTTCTTATTGTTAATAAGAATTATTACCTTTTTGAGGGTGCAAACAGCTATGCGCGCCGCCAGGTTATGTATGCGCGATGCTAAACCGCACGGGATACGTTCGCGCGATGGACAAAATTACGTTAGCGGAATTTGCGCACGTCACCCGGTGAAATCCCGTAATGACGACGAAACGCGGTGGCGAAGTTGGTGGCATGCTGATACCCGCACATCCACGCCGCCTGCTGTACGCTGTGGCCTTCCAGCAGATAGCGACGCGCCAGCGCAAGGCGACAGTCGCGGAGATAATCGAAGAGTGTGTAGCCGTAGCGTTGACGGAACTTGCTGCGCAGGCTGCTTGGGCTCATGGCAGCAAGGGCTGCCAGCTGCGCGAGTGTATGGTCACGTTCAGGAGACTGTTCCAGCAGGCACCGGACGCGTTCCAGACGCGCATGCTCAGGGCGGCTCGGGCAGGGCAGCTGGCACTGGTTCAGGCCGTGGCCGAGCAGCTGGTACATGAGCCCCTCCAGCAACAGCTTACGCGAGAGCACGCTTCCCCCCTGCCGCTGTGCATGCTGAATGCCTGACATCACAAACTCGGGAACGTGCCAGACAAACGCGGGGGTATTCAGGCTTTGCCATTCCAGCAGCAGCGACTCAAGCAGGGCTTCACGTCCGGCATCGTGCGGGTACACGCCAAACGAGAGCGTTTTCAGCGTGCTGTCAGCATCGTGACGCGCGCTCATCACCTGATCTTCACTCAGACGCGAGCTGAACGCCATGCCCGGGCGGACGGGATAATCGATACCATTGAGCGTGAGCGTCACGCACCCTTCCAGCACCACCAGCATATAAAGCGGGCTGCTGTGGCGAGAGGTGGTTTCATAGGGCTGTAATACACGTACCTCGGAATGGGTCAGTGAAATGCCGGACGAGAGCGTCATCTCTTCAACATTCCCCTGCAACACGGGGCTGCCGCTGACCTGCTCATCTTTTAGCTGCGGGAAACGGTAGTCGATGCCGTAGCGCTCGCCGAATATTTGAAAATCCTCAACAAAAAAAATGCGCTTCGCTGATGTATTTTCACTCTGGAGCATAATTCGGAGCCTGCATCGGGGAAAGGACAGGCAAAACAGTACCATTCATTTGCCATGGCAGCAATCACCGGGCGCAGACACTATTACGCTCCGGACGAAGCCGGAGCGAAGGCGTATATTTCTTTACGAGAAATATATTTATGCTTCCTGCCACTCAGCAAAAACCTCTTTATGGTTTTTGGTCAGGACAACTTTATTATCTTCGACCTTATCGACCCAGCCGAGAGGAATAAAGTGGTGCTTGCCGCCTGATTCCGGATCGCTCTTCGCAAGCTTGATACGCTCACCATCAAGATGGTCCACAACCCCGACATGCGTTCCGCAGCTGGCGACAACCTGAGTGTGATCCTTAATTGCGCTTTTATCTACCATATTAATTCTCCTGTTTCGGTTATTTGCCTGTTGCACGAAATTAACTGTAGCGCATAAATTCGGACCTGAAATGCGTATTAGCATTTTGAAACATCATTGACAGAACCGAATATTATGTCTATTTAGCGCCGAATTGAAAAAAAATAAGAATGAGATGAATTATTAGCGACTGATTATTTTCCGTTCATAATTAAAGTATCGCAACCAACGAGGAGGTATTTATGACGATTCGCAACAATCGGACAGAAATTTCGCTGGCTCTTGGTGAAGCGGTCTTAGACATCGTGCAAAAAGGCCATGAGGTATCGCGAGAAAATCTCGCCCAGGCGATGAAAATTAAAGCGGAAAAAGAGCGCGACGATGAGCGGCTTCTGAACTACTGGAAGGCCTGTAATATGCTGGTTTAAACGTAGCGGCGTTTAGTCTGACTAAACGCCGCTGTCTGTTACTCGTCGAAGTACCAGTATCCCTGGTTAATCAATCCGGTCAACTCTTCCACAAACGCCGGATTATTCAGCGCTACACCCAGCTCGGCCTGGCCGAGCTGGGTGTAGCGGGACAGCGCGTCCGCCCCGTTCACATCCACCGTCTCCAGCTGTTCGCTGTTGATAAAGAAGCAGCCGTTGATGTTCAGCACGCGCAGCCCGCTCAGGCGTGATAGCGTTTCGCCCCCTTGCAGCGCGTCGAGCACCTCGTCTGCGGAATACGGCGGCTCGGCGGCGGCAATATCCAGCTCGTGACGCGGCGTGGAGACGAAGCTGCCGAACCATTTTGTAAAATCATCCGGCTTGCTAATCATGTCGATCATCATCTGGCGAATGCGATCGAGCTCGTACTGCTCCACGCGGCCCGGGTGTTCGCGGCAGGTCAGATCCGGATCGCTGTAGTGCTCGCCACCCAGATCGTTTTCCAGCGCGTAATCGGCAAAGCTGCTGATCAGATCGCGACCGTTCGGCCCGCGGAAACCGACAGAGTAGTTGAGCGCGGTTTCATGGGTGAAGCCGTCATGCGGGAATCCAGGCGGAATATAGAGGATATCGCCCGGGGCCAGATCTTCGTCAATGATTGGCTCAAACGGATCGACGTGCAGCAGGGCCGGATGCGGACAGAACTGACGCATCGGCAGCTTGTCACCCACGCGCCAGCGACGGCTACCCATCCCCTGAATAATAAACACATCGTACTGATCGATATGCGGCCCAACGCCGCCGCCCGGGACGGAGAAGGAGATCATCAGGTCATCGAGACGCCAGTCCGGCAGGACGCGGAACGGACGCACCAGCTCTGCGGCGGGCATATGCCAGTGGTTCACCGCCTGCGCCAGCAGAGACCAGCCGGTTTCACCGAGGTTATCGAAATGCTCAAACGGGCCATTGCTCGCCTGCCACTTGCCGTTAGCATGGCTTACCAGGCGGCTGTCGACTTCCGGCTCCATCGCCAGACCCGCCAGTTCATCAGGGGTAATGGGGTCGACAAAATTCGGGAAGGCATTTTTCAGCACAACGGGTTGTTTTTGCCAGTATTTTTCAAGAAATTCCGGCCAGTCGAGGTTCAGTTGATACGCCATGGTTAGCACCAGTGAGAGGGGAGACAGGCGCGATTATAGAAGAGACAGCCAGGGGGGAACTTGTCATGGGTCAATCGAGCGCGCGTAGGTCGGGTAAGGCGAAGCCGTCACCCGACGCACGCGCGGGCTAAAACTTAATCCAGGTTCAGCTCGTCATAATGGGTGATCAGTTTGCCCACGATGCCGTAGTCCAGCGCTTCCGCCGGTGACATCCAGAAGTTACGGTCGGTGTCCTTCTTCACTTTCTCCAGCGGCTGGCCGGTGGCGTCAGCAATCAGTTTGTTCACGCGTTCCAGCATGCGGATAATCTCGCGCGCTTCGATTTCGATATCCGTTGCCTGACCGCGCACGCCGCCCAGCGGCTGGTGGATCATAAAGCGGGTATTCGGCAGCGAGTAGCGGTGCTCTTTTTTCGCCGCCAGGAAGATGGTGATCCCGGCGCTTGCCACCCAGCCGGTGCCAATGACGTGCACTTCCGGTCGGATAAACTTAATGAAGTCGTGGATGGTGTCGCCCGCTTCCACGTGGCCGCCCTGGCTGTTGATGTACAGCTTGATCGGATCGTTGCTGACGCTTTGCAGCAGGATCATCTGAGTGATGACTTTCTGGGCCAGTTCCTGGTTGATCTCACCGGAGATGACAATCGAACGGGATTCCAGCAGTTTTTGCTGTAGAGCGCCCGCGCCGCTTGTTCCTTCCGCTTTTTCTTTATCGTCACTGCTTTTCAGTGTGTAGTGCATCGTTATGTCCTCAGCTTGTCGCGCTCAAAATCAGAGTGTAGCCTGTTTTACCCGTCGGCGTCCTCACACAAAACATCGTGGCTCAGGATGAATATCGCCTGTGTCACGCTCTGGCTTCGCAGCCGGAAAGGTCTCTAAAAACAGCGTTCCGATCCTAACCAATTCGCCACATTTTTATTACACTTTCATATCATCTTCATATTGCCGAATGATAATAATTATTAATGTGTTAGTATGAATGAGGATAGCAAACAGTCGCTTACGTTCAAAAAGGCGCATTTTATTCTCGATGGTTTACTGATCACACCGGGGCGGTGAATGGAACACATTGTTTATGTGGTTGATGACGATGACGCAGTCAGGCAGTCCGTTGTTGGGCTGCTGGAATCAGCGGATATACACGCCCTTGGCTTTTCCTCAGCAGAAGCCTTTCTCAGCCATCCCTTTGAGGATTTGCCCTCCTGCGTGATCCTCGATATGCAGATGCCCACGATCACCGGGTTTGATGTCGCAGATGCGCTGAAAGCCAACGGGCGGGAAATACCGATCATCTTTCTCACCGGTCACGGCACCATCCCTATGTCCGTCCGGGCGATCAAAGGCGGGGCCTACGAATTTCTCACTAAACCCGTTGAATCCAGCGCCCTCATTGGCTCTATCGAATCCGCGCTCAGGCTGGCACAGCACAACGCCGCCCGCGTCAAAGAGCACTACGCCCTGAAACAGCGCCACATGTCCCTCACGCCGCGCGAGCATGAGGTGCTTGAGCTTGCCATCAGCGGCAAGCTCAACAAGCAGATCGCCGCCGAGCTGGGCGTCAGTGAGATTACGGTGAAAGTACACCGCCGCCGGGTGATGGAGAAAATGCAGGTCCGCTCCGTGGCCGAGCTGGTCAGGGCCGTCGAGCGCCTGACAAAACATCAGCCAGCGGAATAACCGTTACGCCTCCTGTCCGGCAAGCGGCAGCGCGAAGGTAAACACCGTGCCGTACGGCTCTCTGCGGCGCGCGCTCAGTTTTCCCCGGTGCCGTTCAATGATGCTGGCGCTGATGGTCAGCCCCATCCCCATTCCCTGCGCTTTGGTCGAATAGAACGAGTCAAAGATCCGCTCGGTGAGCTCCGGCTCAATGCCGCTGCCGGTATCGGCGATCTCAAAGATCACCTTCCCTTCGGCGCAGTTCGCGGTGGCGATCGTGATGCTGCACGGGCGATCCGTCACTTCCGCCATCGCTTCCATCGCATTCATCACCAGGTTAAGCAGCACCTGCTGGATCTGCACGCTGTCGCCGATGATAAAGCTGTCGTCAGCGTTCAGGAGATAATCAACGCTTATGTGTCGCAGCTCAAGTTCGCTGCGGGAGAGCATAATAATGTGGTGGATCAGGAAGTGCAGATCGATGCGCGTAAACGTGGGGTCCTGTTTGCGCGTCAGAGATTGAATGCTGCGGATGATCTCCCCTGCCCGCTCGCCCTCGGCAGCGATCTCCTCCAGCCCCTCTCGCACTTTGTCCAGCCGCGCCGGATCGCGGTTGAGCCAGCGCAGGCTCGCGCCGGCGTTCGAGACAATCGACATCAGCGGCTGGTTGATCTCGTGCGCGATCGAGGAGGTCAGTTGCCCGACGGTGGTGGCCCGTGAGACTCGCGCCAGATCCGCCTGCGCCACCCGCATCGCATCTTCCGCCGCCCGCTGGCTGGTGATGTCGGTAATGATGCCGTAATACTCATTCACTTCGCTGCCCACGCCCACCGGATCGCCAATCCCGAGGATGTAGCGAACGGAGCCGTCGGTGCGGATAATGCGAAACTCCGCGCGCATCGACAGCCCGTCACGCACGCTCTGATTAACGAGGTTACCGATCCGGCCATAATCATCCTCATGCACGAAGGTCAAAAACTCCGCCATTGAGATCATCTTTTGCTGCTCCGGCAGGCCAAGAATACGGGCGTACTCTTCGGACATAAACATCAGATCCTGCACCAGCTCCCAGCGCCAGCTGCCGGTATGGCTGATCTGCTCACCCAGCATCAGCGAGGTCTGGCTGGCGCGCAGCTCTTTCTCCACCCGTCGGCGGTGGATGTTTTCCGCCAGCAGCTCGGCGTAGAGCCGTGCCGTCTCCAGCGAAACCGCCGCCTGCGCGCCCAGCAGGCTGACCACGCGCGAATGTTCGGCGGTAAACACTTCCGGCATCAGGCGGTTTTCCAGATACAGAACCCCCACCAGTCGCGCCTGTTTGAACATCGGCACGCACATCACGGCGGCGCCGGACGTCACCAGATAAGGATCCTGGCTGAACGGGTGAAATTCCTCCGGTTTGCCGGTGCGGATCTCCTGCCCGGTGCGGATCACCGCGGCCAGCACCGACAGCGGCATGTCCGTCGCCATCGGTGTCTCTTTCAGGATGCGAACCCGCACCCCGTCGGTGCTGGTCCAGGCGCTGGCTTCGATCTCCGGGATGTGATTATCGCTGACGCGAAGCAGCAGGCCACGCTGCGCCCCGGCCCGTTCAAGCAGCAGCGTCATCAGGTTTTCAATTAAACGCTCGAGGTTGATTTCTTCGGACAAGGCGCGTGAGGCTTTGATGACGCTCTGTAAATCGCGGATCACCTCGTTCTGGGCAAATGCCACGGTGTCGTACGCGCGGCTCTGCCCGGAGGCCAGCAGATGCGGGAAATCCTGCTCCATCTGACGCACCTTGGCCTGCGCCCCAGCGCGGCCCCAGGCGGCAATCGAACCGCGGAAATGGGCGTCGGAGGCGGTCGGGTAGCCGCAGGCCAGCGAGAAACGCCCTGCCAGCTCGTGGGCCAGGGCATTGATCGGGTTAAACCCGCCCTCCCGCGAGAGCCGCACCGCCTTTTCATACTGCTCCAGCGCGATGCTGTTCATGCCGTCCAGACGGACGATTTCGGCATAAATCAGCGCCTCTTTATCGGCAAACGTGCCCGGATTGATCCGCGCCCAGAGGGCAATTTTGTCGTAATGGTGATGAATACTGCGGCGATAATCCGCCGAGAAGGTCTCCGGCGAAAGCTGGCGGGAAAGCGCCAGCGCGCTGTAAAAATGGTAATCCAGCAGATGGATATGGCCCGGCGCGGACCACGCATACCAGCCCGCCCTCTCTAAATCCGCCTGCGCGTCGGCGTATTCGCCGCAGGTAAAGTGCGCCATCCCGCGATAGAGCCAGTACCAGAACAGCATGGTCGAGGTCTGCTCGGGCGCCTGCTCCGGCGGTGCGGGCAGCAGATCGTCAGGCAGCGCCTGGGCGGCGCTCCATGTGCCCGTCACCGGCGTGCGTAAAAACTCCACGTAGCGGCGCTGAATGTGCAGAACGGTTTCAATGTCCTGATAATCCGTTTTACGCACAAAAGCCAGACCGCGATCGATGCTGGTCAACACGCCGTCCAGATGATCGCCCCGGGAGAGGAAGTTAATGATCTGATGACAGGCCGCGAAGCAGGCCATCGTCATGTCGCCGTGGGTCACCGCCGAGGTAAAGCAGGCCTTGGCGCACTCGATAGTGTACGACAGCGGCTGGGTCCAGACGCTGAGCTGGTCGAGCGGCAGCAGAGTTTTAGCTTCATAGGCATCATAGCCGTGGCGGTTCACCAGCTCGCGAGCCAGCGTGCCGTACTCAAACCCGAGACGGTATTCGGCGTAGCGGTGGCCAATCAGCACGCCAAACCAGGCCATCGCCGTGGTGGATGCGCCGGTTATGCCGCGATCGAGCGTGAGGTGCATCATCCGGCACAGGAGTAAGAAGTGCAGGCGCGGGCAGGTAAAGCTGGCGAAAATACTGGCGCTGTAAAGCAGGTTCATTACCGCTTCGGTCTCCGCGCTCTCCATCAGCTTAAGCTGAGTAAACGGGTTCTGCGGCGCGTCGGCGGTGCGTTGACAGAACTGCTGCCAGGCCTCGTCACATTCGGCATTTTCCGGGTAGCGGCTGATCTGGATCCCGAACACGCCCAGCCAGCATAACGACGCCTCCAGCGCCAGGCGGATCTCCGACTGGCGCATATAGACTTCCGCCAGCAGGTTAGCGGCCAGCGCTTTCTCCGTCAGCCCGCCCGGTGAGCCGAGGATCGTATCGCACAGCGCGCGCGTGCGCTCCAGGTGCCCGAGCGCGAACTCACAGCCCGCCTCTTCGATATCCAGCATAAAGTCCGAGACCGGACCCGCGTTCCCCAGCGCTCTGGCGGTCTGGATGTAACTTAAGGCGGAAAGGTAATCGCCGGTACGCTTCGCACGCCGCGCGGCCTGGAGGCTCAGCTCACGGAATCTCTGGCGCTGCGGCGCAGGCTGGATGCAGTCCAGCGCGGCGCTGACGTGGTGAACCGCGCGGAACAGCAGTTCGTTACCCGCCGTCTGCCGCGCGGCATCCGCCAGCAGGCTGGCGGTGGTCAGGTGCAGATGGCTTTTCTCGCCCTCATCCAGCAGGGCAAAGGCGGCTTCCTGCACCCGATCGTGGGTAAAAGCGTACTCTTTCTCCGTCAGCACAATCAGCTGAGCGGTAACCGCCGGATGAAGGGCGTAGCGGATTTCCGCCGCCGACTGCCCCACCACGCGGCACAGCATCTCCAGCTCGCCCGTGCAGCCGAGGCAGGCGATGCTGCCCAGCAGGCGGCGCGTCTCGTCGGGCATCTCTTTGAGCTGTTCAAGCACCAGCGTCACCACGTTCTCGGTGTAATGCCGGGCGCGGATGGCCTGGAGATCGTAATGCCATTTCCCCTGATATTTGTTGTGCACCACCAGTCCGTCATCGACGATGCGGCGGAAAAATTCCTGAACGAACAGCGGGTTGCCGCCGGTTTTTTCATGGATCAGCGTGGCAAGATCGGAGGTGCCGGTACTGCGGGCATGAAAAATCCCCCCGAGCCAGCGTGCCACGGCCTTCACCGACAGCGGCTGCGGCACGATCGTCATGGCATGCTGCGCCGCCTCCGGCAGGCTCGCCAGCGCGGTCTGCAAGCTGGGATCAGAAAGCGAACTGAGATCGCGGTGCGCCACCACCACCAGCAGCGGGATGGCGCCGCAGGCGCGCAGCAGGTAATCGAGCGTTTGCAGGCTGGCGGCGTCGATCCACTGCACATCATCCAGCAGCAGCACCAGCGTCGCGCCCTGGGTGGCGAAGGTTTTCACCAGCGCCAGCACCATATGGCTGAAGCGCGCCCGCGCGTCGATGGAAAATGTATCCGCAGAGAAACGCGGTTTGTTCTCAAGAAATAAATTCAGCTCCGGCACCAGGCTGACAGCCAGCTCCTCGAAGCCTTCCAGCGCGCGCGACAGGCGGATTTTCCATGTCGCCACCTCCCCGGCTGGCAGCCCGAGCAGGTGCAGCGTGAGCGTCCGAAACGCCGAACTCAGCACGCCGTAGGGCAGCGTGGGAGAGTATTGATCGACCTTGCCCACCGCCAGCAGCACCTTGCGCTGTTGCAGCGATTTCAGCGTGGTGGCGATCACGGAAGATTTGCCGATCCCCGACGGACCGCCAATCGTCACCAGTTCCGGCGCACCGCTCTGGCTGACCCGCTCAAACGCGGCGATGACGTCGCTGGCCTGCGGATGCGCAGAGAAAAGCGAATCGGCAAGATGGATCGCCGGAGAGCGATCCTGCTGGCCGGGAATAAAGTCGACGATCTCACCTTCGGCGGTCAGCGTCGCCTGGCAGCGCCTGAGGTCGGCAATCAGCCCGTCGACGGTCTGATAGCGATTCTCCGGATTCTTCTCCAGCAGCTTAAGGATAATGGTCGACAGCATGCCGGGTACGTCCGGACGCACCCGGCCCGGCGCAAGCGGCTCGGAGGCAATGTGGTAATGCGCCCAGTTAGTCTGGTCATCAGCGCTCAGTTCAAACGGCAATCGCCCGGTCAGAAGTTCATAAAGCACGATACCCAGACTGTAGAGATCGCTCCGGCTGTCGACGGCGCGCTGGGTACGCGTGGTGTGTTCCGGTGACATGTAGGCGGGCGTGCCGCCAGACGCGGCAAGCCGGGACTGGGAGAATGCGTCGGAAGTGGCGCAGGAAAGACCAAAGCTGCACAGACGGCTGGTGGCGTCGTGATGAACGAAGATCGACCCGGGTTTGATATCGCCGTGGATCAGGTTGTGCAGATGCATCTGGCGCAGGGGACCGCAGATGCGGATCGCCATCTCGATAAAGCGGGCGATCCCGGAAATCGCCTTACCTGCCCGGCACGCCAGCAGTTCAAAGCAGAACGGCGCGTAGACCAGCGCAAAACGTCCGCGGTACTGGGTTGAAGCGACGGGCCGGATAGCCCAGCCGTCATGAAGTCGATCGCGCAGGGCAAACTCGTTTTTAAGCAGCCGCGTTGCCCGCTCCTCTTCTTCATCGCTGACCGCGGTGGCAATAATAAACGAACCGCCGGACTGGGGATGCCGCCCGTTCATCCAGGAGATGCCGCCCTCCTGCGCCAGCACGGTAAAAATAACATCCTCTTTCAGAACAAAAGCCCGCCCTTCATGGAGACTTCCCCGGGCGGGCCAAAATGCAGGCGACGTTTGTTCGTTCATCCGCGATCCTTATTGTCGGCGGGTCAGCTCCCGCTGAATATGATCCAGCAGAATATCGATGTTAATCGGCTTACGCAAAAATGCAGCGGCGCCCAGGCTGAGTGCATACCGCTGCATATTTTCATCCGCATGGCCGGAGATAAACAGTATTGGCGGCGGCGGCGTGGCCAGCAACCGCAGCTTCTCAAACAGCTCGATCCCGTTCATGCCGCGCAGCTTGATGTCGGTGATCACCAGCGACGCGCCGGACAGGGCGAGAGGGTGGCTCAAAAACACCTCTGCCGAATCGAAGGTATCGGTAGCATACCCTTCCGATTGCAGCAGGTTACTGAGCCCGCTGCGAACAGAGCGTTCGTCATCAATGATGGCAATGCGCCACGGCAGCGTCATGCTGTCTTTCCTCAAACAATTCGTTACGCGTCGCGGCTTTCCTTCGCGGGCGCTGGGGGCGCGGTACCGCTGATTTTCGGTACGCATTCATGACGAAACCAGGCCAGGGTCAGCGGTTCGCGGCTCACCAGACGACGTCCGATGGGGAGCAGTTGTTCACCCACCAGCATGCCGAACAGGCCAAGCAGCGCGACGACCGGCGGCGCCGGGGAATGCACGTCGAGCAGGGCGTAAATTACCCCAGCCGCGACCCCGCACACCAGCGAAATAATCCAGGCCTTCATGATGACGCTCCGGTCAGGTGCTGAACGTGGGGAACCGTCACCTGCACGCCAGCGGGATTATCGCGGGATAAAAGATGACGCATCGCCTGTTCCCCTGCCAGCATCCCCAGCAGGCCAATCAGCGCCAGCGCGGGCGGCGCGGGGGAACGCACCTTCAGCACGGCGTACATCAGGCCAATCAGCACGCCTGCCGCGAGGGATATCAACCCTGTACTCATTGTGAACTCCAGAGAAAAAGGCAGTGACGAGCCGGATGAGGGACCAGCCCGCCGCCGGGATTTAGCGTGCCGGAACCGGCGCTAAGGTACGGTGCTCGCTCTTCTGGCGAGACGGCGCTTTGTGCACCATGGTGTAGGCATAATCCACGCCCATGCCGTACGCACCGGAGTGCTCGCGCACGATATCCATCACCGCGGTGTAGGTCTCTTTATGCGCCCAGTCACGCTGCCACTCCAGCATCACCTGCTGCCAGGTCACCGGGATCACGCCCGCCTGGATCATGCGCTGCATCGCGAAGTCGTGGGCTTCTTTGGAGGTGCCGCCGGACGCGTCCGCCACCATATAAATTTCGTAGTCGCCTTCCAGCATCGCGCACAGGGCAAAGCTGTTGTTACACACTTCGGTCCACAGGCCTGCGACAACCACCTTCTTCTTGCCGTTAGCCTTCAGCGCGTCACGCACCTTCTGGTCGTCCCAGGAGTTCATGGAGGTACGCTCCAGGATGTCCTGGCCCGGGAACACATCCAGCAGCTCCGGATAGGTGTTACCGGAGAAGCTTTCGGTCTCTACGGTGGTGATGATGGTCGGGATGTTGAACACTTTTGCCGCTTTCGCCAGCGCCACGGTGTTGTTTTTCAGCACCTGGCGGTCAATAGACTGCACGCCAAACGCCATCTGCGGCTGGTGGTCGATGAAGATGATCTGACAGTTGGCTGGGGTTAAGACTTCGAGCTTTGTAGTGGTCATAAGATTATCCAGTGAGGTTAAAGGTTAAAATCGCCGCGAACAGCACGCCGATAAAATCGCATTCATCCTATGACCCACGCCGCTGGCGCGTAATTATCTCTTCGTATAGTTAACCTTAGGTATAGTTATACTTTGGTATACCTATCCTATTGTATAACTGGATCTTTCCCAAAACCGGTTCCCATAATCCTGACCATTCCCCTCTCAGTCTGGAGCAGTTATGGTTACCCTCGGTAAAGCCGATCTCATTCTGGTTAACGGCCAGTTTCACACCGTCGATCGCGAGAACCCTCTCGCGGAAGCCGTTGCCGTGCGCGACGGGAAATTCCTGGAAGTGGGCACCGTCGCCGAGGTGATGCAACACCACTGCGACGGCACTAAGGTGGTCGACTTAAAAGGCCACACCGCCATCCCCGGCCTGAACGACTCGCACCTGCACCTGATCCGCGGCGGGCTGAACTACAACCTCGAGCTGCGCTGGGAAGGCGTGCCGTCGCTCGCCGACGCCCTGCGGATGCTGAAAGAGCAGGCCCTGCGCACGCCGTCGCCCCAGTGGGTGCGCGTGGTGGGGGGCTGGAGCGAGTTCCAGTTTGCCGAGCGTCGTATGCCGACGCTGGATGAAATTAACGACGCCGCGCCGGATACGCCGGTGTTTATCCTTCACCTGTACGACCGCGCCCTGCTCAACCGCGCCGCGCTGAAGGTGGTCGGCTACACCAGGGACACGCCGAACCCGCCGGGCGGGGAGATCCAGCGCGACGCCAACGGCAACCCGACCGGGATGCTGATCGCCCGCCCGAACGCCATGATCCTGTACTCAACCCTCGCCAAAGGGCCGAAGCTGCCGCTGGAGCAGCAGGTCAACTCCACGCGCCAGTTCATGCGCGAGCTGAACCGCCTGGGGCTGACCAGTGCCATCGACGCGGGCGGCGGCTTCCAGAACTACCCGGAAGATTACGAGGTAATTGCCGAGCTGCACGAGAAAAAGCAGATGACCATCCGCATCGCCTACAACCTGTTTACCCAGCGTCCGGGCCACGAGCTGGAAGACTTTGAAAAATGGACCGACATGCTCACGCCGGGCCAGGGCAGCGACTTCTTCCGCCACAACGGCGCGGGCGAGATGCTGGTCTTCTCCGCCGCCGATTTTGAAGACTTCCTCGAGCCGCGCCCGGATCTCGCGCCGGGCATGGAGGACGAGCTGGAGCGCGTGGTGCGCCATCTGGTCGAACACCGCTGGCCATTCCGCCTGCACGCTACTTATAACGAATCCATCAGCCGCATGTTGGACGTGTTCGAGAAGGTGAACCGCGACATTCCGTTCAACGGGCTGCACTGGTTCTTCGACCACGCCGAAACCGTGTCACAGGCCAACATCGACCGCATCAAAGAACTGGGCGGCGGCATTGCCGTGCAGCACCGCATGGCCTTCCAGGGGGAATATTTCGCCGAGCGTTACGGCATCGAAGCCACCCGCCACACGCCGCCGGTGGCGAAAATGCTGGAGACCGGCGTGCCGGTGGGCTTAGGCACCGACGCCACCCGCGTGGCGAGCTATAACCCGTGGACCGCGCTCTACTGGCTGGTCTCCGGCCGCACCGTTGGCGGGATGCAGATGTACGATCACAGCGCCCGTCTGGATCGCGATACCGCCCTGATGCTCTGGACCCAGGGCAGCGCGTGGTTCTCCAGCGAGCAGAACCAGAAGGGGCAGATCAAAACGGGCCAGCTCGCGGATCTGGCGGTGCTCAGCAAAGATTACTTCCGCGTGCCGGAAGAGGAGATCAAGGGCATCGAGTCCGTCCTCACCGTGGTCAACGGCGATATCGTCTACGCTGCTGGCAGCTTTGGCCCGCTCGCGCCGCCCGCCATTCCGGTCCTGCCCGAGTGGTCCCCGGTGGTGAAGGTGCCGGGCCACTACCGCAGCGCGCCGCCGCAGGCCGCACGCGTCGGCATGAGCGCCGTCCACCACTGCAGCGGCCCGTGCGGGGTTCATAGCCACCAGCATGATTTCGCCCGCACGTCAGAGATGCCGGTGTCCGACGATAACGCTTTCTGGGGGGCGCTGGGCTGCAGCTGCTTTGCATTCTGATGAAACAAAATGACGCTTTGCCCCGGATCGATCCGGGGCTGTTCTTCCTGCGCCTGACCGGCAGCCTGCTGCTGCTGTACGTGCACGGCCTGCCGAAGGTGCTGCACTTCAGCGAAGAGCTGACGCGCATTGAAGATCCGTTCGGCTTCGGGCCTTACGCGAGCCTGATCCCGGCGATCGTCGCCGAGGTCATCTGCCCGCTGTTTATCATTGCAGGGGTTTACACCCGCCTGGCGTGCCTGCCGATTATCGCCGTGCTGCTGGTGGCGATGCTGGCGGTGCACCCGGACTGGTCGATTGCCGAAGGGCAGTTTGGCTGGCTGCTGCTGATTATCTTCACCACCCTCGCCCTCACCGGACCGGGACAGTGGCGGCTGCAGCGTAAGACGATGGAGAGGTTCGCATGACCCAGGTTAACGACGTTCGCGACGCACACGCCGAGACGACGCCCGCATCGGCGGCTTCGCCCTGGCAGCCGCTGAGCCAGCCGGTGTTCCGCATGCTGTGGATCGCCACGGTGGTCTCTAACGTCGGCTCATGGATGAGCGACGTCGGTATCAACTGGAGCATGCTGACCCTGAGCGCCGATCCTTTGGATATCGCGCTGGTGCAGGCGGCCAGCAGCCTGCCGATGTTCCTCTTCGCCCTGCCGTCCGGGGTGATGGCGGACATCGTTGACCGACGAAAATACCTGCTCTTCTCCCAGCTATGGGTATTCATCGCCGCTGCCGGGCTGACGCTGCTCTCTTTTACCGGACACGTCACCCCCACCGTTCTGCTGGCGGCAACGTTTCTGCTGAGCGTGGGCGCGGCCATGAGTTCGCCGCCGTTTCAGGCGATTGTGCCTGACCTGGTGAGCAAGCCCGAGCTGGGTTCCGCCGTGGCGCTTAACTCGCTCGGGGTCAACATCAGCCGGGCGATTGGCCCGGCGCTGGGCGGTTTCCTGCTGTCGCTGGCCGGGCCGTGGATGGTGTTTGCGCTTAACGCGCTATCCGTGGTCGGCGTGGCGTGGGTGCTGTGGCGCTGGCGTCCGGCGCCTTCCGTGCAGCGGCTGCCGCCGGAGCACTTCTTCTCGGCGGTGCGGTCCGGCATTCGCTACGTGCACGCCGCCCCGGTGCTGCGCAACGTGCTGGTGCGTACCGTGGCGTTCTTCGTTTTCGGCAGCGCGGGCTGGGCGTTACTGCCGCTGGTGGCGCGCCGCGAGCTGGGCTTAGGCCCGGCGGGCTACGGCGTGATGCTGGCGTGTATCGGCCTGGGGGCGATTGCCGGGGCGATCCTGCTGCCGCGCCTGCGCCAGCGGCTGAATGCCGATCGGCTGATGGTGGCCGCCAGCCTGACGTTTGCCCTCACCATGCTGGCGCTGGCGTTCGTGCGCCACTTCTGGCTGCTGAACCTGTTTGAGTTTTTTACCGGCTTTGCGTGGATTGCGGTGCTCTCCACCCTCAACCTTGGCGCACAGCGCAGCGCCGCCCGCTGGGTAAAAGCCCGGGCGCTGGCTGTGTATCTGACGGTGTTCTTCGGCTCGATGACCGCAGGCAGCGCCGTCTGGGGGCAGATCGCCTCGCAGTTCGGCACCCCGACCTCGCTGGTGGTTGCCACGCTGGGGATGGTGCTGGCAAGCGCGACGGCATTCCGCTGGAAGCTGGAGAAAGATCCGAATTTAAATCTCGACCTGAGCGGGCAGCCGCTGGACGGCGTGGAGATTGAACTCCCGAACGAGCGCGGCCCGGTGCTGGTGTCGCACGAGTACATCATCGACCCACAGGACGCGAAAGCGTTTTTGCAGGCCGTGCACGAGCTACGCCGGGTGCGCCGCCGCGCCGGAGCGATGAGCTGGGCGGTGTACGAGGATATCGAACGTCCAGGGCTGTTTATCGAGACCTTCCTGATGGGTTCCTGGATTGAGCATTTGCGCCAGCAGGAACGCCACACCATGAATGACCTCCTGTTGCAGAGCCGCGTTCTGGCTTTTCATCAGGGCACAACATCACCGGCAATTCGCTATCTGGTCGCGCCGGTATAACCATAACAATCACCTGCACAGGAACACACTATGGCACTGTTTAAGGCAAAAGACGGCACGCAGATTTACTACAAAGACTGCGGCGCGGGCAAACCGATCCTCTTCAGCCACGGCTGGCCGCTGGACGGCGACATGTGGGACAGCCAGCTAAACTACCTGGCCGAGCGCGGCTTCCGCGCCATCGCCTTTGACCGTCGCGGCTTTGGGCGTTCGGATCAGCCGTGGAACGGCTATGACTACGACACCTTTGCGTCCGACATTAACGACCTGATTACTACCCTGGATCTGCGCGACGTAACGCTGGTGGGCTTCTCCATGGGCGGCGGCGACGTGACCCGCTACATCAACAACTACGGCAGCGAACGCGTGGCTGGTCTGGCGCTGCTGGGCGCGGTGACGCCAATCTTCGGCAAATCCGACTCCTTCCCGCAGGGTGTGGATCAGAGCGTGTTCGACGGCATCCGTGACGGACTGCGTAAAGATCGCGCCCAGTTCATCAGCGACTTCGCCACCCCGTTCTACGGCATCAACGCTGGGCAGACCGTGTCCGCAGGCGCGCTGACCCAGACGCTGAACATCGCCCTGCTGGCATCCCTGAAGGGCACCATCGACTGCGTGACCGCCTTCGGCGAAACCGACTTCCGCCCGGATATGGCGAAAATCGACGTGCCGACGCTGGTGATCCACGGCAGCAACGACCAGATCGTGCCGTTTGAAAGCACCGGCAAGCTTGCGGCGGAGATGATCAAAAACGCCACGCTGAAGGTGTACGACAACGCCCCGCACGGCTTCGCGCTGACCCACCAGGATCAGCTCAACGAAGATCTGCTGGCGTTTGTGAAGTCGCTGTAACGTCGTCCAGGGGCATGTTGATCCGGCATGCCCTTATAGATCACTGTTTTAGGTAGTTATTCACTCAGGCTTGCAATCCCGTAAAATTCATTCGCCAGGTTACCGAAGCCTGTAATTTTACTGGAGAGCATATGGACGCAGTTGAGCAAGACGTCAGATTCGAATGGGCAGACTTTTATCAGGCTTTTGCCTCTCAGCTACTGACCTGGCGAAATCGAAGAGAGGAGTTGGTGGCGGGTATTCACCGCATTGCTGCTGAGATTGGTAGTATGTCACACCTACAGGACAAGCCCGCTAATGGCGTCCCCCATCCTTTGAAAGACATTTGTCCTTTCACCACTATGGGCTTGTTTAATCGCTCGCTTACCGTTACCAACCGAAGAAATATCGCAGCCAGCCTGGCAAAACTGATAGGCGTACGCGAAAAGGTTCCTGAATCGTTCGACGGTATTCCGCTACTTAACAATCAGAAATCATGGTTCTTTGGCTATGAGAAATCACGTAAGCCTGAAGACATCGATACGCTGTGGGAAATGTTTTCTCAGGCAATCTCCTTCGCCGACACCCCAAACGCCGATCCCGCTGACTTCCTCTTTTCTTATGACGCCGCATCTAACGTGCGCAATGTGGGCTGGAACCTGACAATGGGATTGTACTGGCTACGCCCCTGGTTCTACCCTACGCTGGATAGCCAGTCTCAGTACTACATCCAGAAAGTCCTGAACATTAAAATCATTAAAAAAGGTGCCAAAGGGCGCTGTAGCGGACACAACTATCAGACCGTAGCCCTGGCGCTCAAAAAGGCTTTTACCCAGCCAAACTATCCGGTTCACTCCTTCCCTGAACTCTCTCTGGCGGCATGGAATATCGATTTGCAACAGTCAAATGATGAAGTCGAGCGGATGACATGGAAAGCGTATTTGCTCAATAAGATCAAGGTGCTGTGCCTACGAAAAGACAGCCCATTTTTCTCTTTGAGGGAGTTAAAAGAGGCCTATCTGGATGAGATTAAGGCGGATTATCCCAATAACAATACTATTGAATCATCCATTTCATATTATCTGCAAAAACTACGTGATGATGATGAACTGGAGTTTCAGACCCCCGGCAATTATGAATACCTCAACTTCGATAAAGGTGAATTGCAGAGCATCACCGAGGAAACGGTTGAAGAGAACGTGCCCGCAGAAATCCCCCACAAGCCTTACGCGATAAGCAATTTGATCGATGAGGGCTGCTTTTTAGAAGAGGAAAAAATCCAATTCATCCTTCAGCGGTTACAGGCCAAAAAAAACCTGATCCTTCAGGGCCCGCCGGGAACCGGTAAAACCTGGCTTGCGCGCCGTCTGGCGTATTGTCTGATGGGCGAGGAAACCTCTAAGCGCATCAGCGCGGTGCAGTTCCACCCTACCCTCTCCTACGAAGACTTTATTCGCGGCTGGCGTCCTAACAATGAAGGACGTTTAGCACTGGTAGACGGGCCTTTTCTCCATGCAATCGACAAAGCAGTAAACGATCCGACAACTAAGTACGTGGTCATTATTGAGGAGATTAACCGGGGCAATCCTGCGCAAATTTTTGGCGAAACGCTGACGCTGATGGAGGCGGATAAACGTACGCCGAATGAGGCGCTTGAGCTCTCATATCGATCTGATATGGATGAAAAAACCTACATTCCTGAAAACCTGTATATCATCGGGACGATGAATATCGCTGACCGCTCGCTTGCCCTGCTAGACCTGGCATTACGGCGCCGCTTTGCGTTTATTGATCTAAAGCCCGAGTTTAACGACGCGTGGAAAAAATGGGTTAACCAACGGTTTAATGTGAGCCTGGACACATTAGCCCTTATCGAATCCAAATTAACCGCTTTAAATGAAAAATTGTCCAGGGATGCGGCCCTGGGACCTCAATTTTGTATCGGGCATAGCTATGTAACCCCACCTGCGGGGTTGAAAATTGACGACGGGATGACCTGGTACGAGCAGATTGTCGAAACCGAAATCTGCCCTTTACTTGCCGAATACTGGTTTGATACGCCGGAGAAAGTCCAGGATTCCAGAAAGGAGCTTCTCAGCGTATGACCGATCTTGCTGAACGTGACGATACGCAGGCTCGGGCAGCTGTATCGCGTATTCCTTTGCGGAATATCTGGCTATTGATGCTGTACGCCTCCAGTCTGTTTCGCCACCACGGGCGCAGCATGGTTGCCGCTGAAAACAACCCGGAGGAGATCCCGGCGCTGGTGGCCAGGATCCTGCTTCACGAAGTGGAGCAGCGGCTGTTAAGGCATTTAAGTATGGGATACCAAACTCGCCGCGCCACGCTTAACAGGGTAAGGGGACGCATTGATGTTCTGCGCACAACTAGTCGACAATTGCTTGAGCGGGCACAGGTAACCTGCCAGTTTCAGGAAATGACGCTGGACACACCACGAAATCGCTATGTTCGCTCTGCGTTAGAGCACCTTGTTCCGCTGCTCAGCAACGGCACGCTGGCTGCACAATGTCGCACAATGGCAATCAATTTGCGTCGTCGTGGTATTGAGGGGGGTATGCCCGGCAAAGGTGAACTGCCGTCAATCACACGTTTTGGCCGCCATGATGCGGCGGATAAAGCCATGGTCGATGCCGCGAAGCTGGCATTTGAATTATGGCTACCAACCCAAACTGCGGGGCAAAAACTGTTGCCAACGCCTTCTGATGACCCTTATTGGATGCGCAAGCTCTTCGAGAAAAGTATGGCGGGTTTCTATCACTTCCATCTTCCCAAAAAAGACTGGACAGTCGCTGCCGGAAAAGAGTTGAAATGGGGATTAACGTCTCAAAGTGCAGGGAGCGAAAGTATTTTCCCAACCATGAACTCGGACATTATTCTTGAGCACAAGCAACCTCCACAGCGCGTCATCATCGACACCAAATTCAATAACATTCTGACTAAAGGCTGGTATCGCGATAAGAGCTTGCGCAGCGGTTATATCTACCAGATTTATACCTATCTGCGAACGCAGGAGAACCGAACAGACCCATTATCTCTCTGTTCAGCTGGATTATTACTTCATCCAGCCGTCGATGTAATGCTCTACGAATTCGTTGAGGTACAGGGGCATAAAATCCACTTTGCCACCTTAGATTTAGCAGCAGATGCCGCCACAATGACTCAGCAATTATTGAAATTAGCGCGTGATTGCTGTGGGATAACTGACGTGAATTAAGTTCTGAAGTGGACGCCTGCATGACAGGCGCCCATTTCTCTTAGTTCGCCGGGGCCGGACGCTCCAGCCGCTCATTCTCCGCACGGCTATTTTCTACATGATGCCTACGCTCCGCCAGCAACCGACAAACCTCCGCATGCTTCTCCTCGGTAAAGGTAAAGCGCGACATAAAGCCCATGCGGATCAGCGACCCAATCGCCGGCAGCAGGCAAATCCCGAAGAACAGCCCCGACAGCACGCCTTCGCTCTGGATTTGCGCCTGCGGCACGTAGCCGATCATCGTCAGAAACACGCCGATTAACCCGCCACCCACCGCCACCGACATCTTGCCGGTAAAGGTCTGCCCGGAGAAGGTGATCGCCGCGCAGCGCTTGTTAGTGTGGTACTCCGCGTACTCGATGGTGTCGGCAATCATCGACGAGGTGAGGATGTTGGTCATCATCACGAACAGCGTGCTCAGGCCGAGGAGAATAAACAGCATCGTCACCTGTTGATACCCGACAAACCACATCACCACGCGCACCGCCACGTCCAGCCCGCAGAGGATCATAAACAGCTTCCGCTTCTGCATCCGGCGCGTCAGCATCGGGGCGACCAGGCACAGCACCGCCGCCACAATGCCCATCACGCCAATCGCCATCTGCAGGCTGCCGTCGCCCAGGTTGTTGATAAAGAAGTAGATATACAGCCCGCCCGCAACGTTGTGGAACACGCAAAAAAAGAACGACAGCAGGACGATAAACAGCGGCTTGTTCTGGCGCAGGTTGTGGAAGGTGTCGCGCATCGTCACCTTTTCCGGGCTGGGCGGGACGCGCTCTTTGATCTGCATAAAGCCGTTGAGCATCAGCGGCAGGCCCACCAGCATCATCACCAGCGCCGCCATAAAGTAGCCTTTATCGTTGCTGTACTGGGCGAAGAACGCCGCCAGCTTCGGGAAGAAGATATTGGCGCAGGCAATCCCGGCGTTCACCCCGAGCATCGCCGCCGTCACCGCGCGGGTGCGCTGGGCGGAGTCGTTGGTCATCACCGACGACATCGACCAGAACGGGATATCGGAGATGGCGTACAGCGTCCCCCACAGGATATACGTCACCCCGGCGTAGAGGATTTTGGTGGTCATGTCCGCTTCGATTTTATAGAACGACAGCAGCGTGACGCCGGTGATCAGCAAAGGCGCGATCAGCAAAAAGTGGCGAAACTTGCCGAACCGGCTGTTAATCGTGTCCATTATGCTGGCAAACAGCGGATCGTGAACCGCGTCCCACGCGCGGGCAATCAGGAAGATGGTGCTCGCCGCCAGCGCCGAGATCCCCAACACGTCGGTGTAAAAATAGTTAATAAACGAACCCACTAAACCAAAACTAAAACACTGACCTAAACCATAGCCAAAATAAGACCACAACTCGCGAGACGGTATTTTCATTGTCGTTGCCATAGTGCGTACCTGGTTGCCCGGCGACAGCGCGCCGGGTCGTTATTATTAGCCCTGCGGATTCGGGGCGATTTTGCGCAGCTTCTGCATCAGCGCAATTTCAGCGCGTGAGAACGGAATGCCGTTCTCCTCAAACACGTCGTGGAACCAGAGGCGACAGTAGTCCGTGGACTCCTTCATCACCACCGGCCACGGCAGCCACGTCTGGGTTTTGCCGCGCACCAGCCCCCACTGATACGGCGCAACCTTCGCCATGTACATCAGCGGAAGCTGCTCTTCAATCGTGCTGCCCACGTGGCGCGCCAGCCATTCGGTGCAGAACAGCGGGCGACCGAGCGCTTGCAGCTGCTGAATCATCGCCGTCATGCGCCCCGTGTGGGTGTAGGCGTGGAAGCTCACCACGTCCGAGAGCGCCAGCGCGGTCTGGTCCAGCGGGTGCTGGAAGAACGTCTCGCCCTCCTCTTCCGGCGGGACGCGCCACGCGCAGACGGTGAGCGGCTGGGTCGGGTCTTCTTCACGCACCCACTGGAACGCCAGCTTCATCAGCGCGTGGGCGCAGGTCTCCAGCTTCGCGTCGTACTGCACCTCCTGCGTGCCCGTCGCGAAAATGCCGCGGTTGCCCGGCTCGTTATACAGATCCCAGAGCAACACGCGCTTATCCTCGCGGAACTGGCGCACAACGTCGCGGATATAGCGCTCAATCTGTGGCCAGCAGTCGCGATCGCACACCTTGTCGCGTCCCGGGCTTGCCGCCGCCTGGCTGTTGTGTTTGCCCGGTACGGGCGGCTTTTGCGGGCCGAGGTACGGCTCGTCGCCGGAGAAACCGCAGTCGTCCATCAGGGTCAGCATGGTGCTGAACCCGTTGTCGTCGGCAATCGTCAAAAACCGGTCGATGCGCGCCATCAGCCCGTCGCGGTCGTGCTCCCAGACGATGAACGGCAGGTTGATGCGCAGGGTGTTATAGCCCGCGTCCGCCGCCCAGCCCAGCTCGCGGTCGATAGTGGCGGCATCGAAGGTCTCTTCCTGCCAGATATCGGTCCAGTTCACCGCTGTCGACGGCAGATAGTTGAACCCGCACAACCAGCCTTTTTGCTGATACCACGCCTGTGCCTGTTCTTTACTCCACTGCTCTTTCATTACGCATCCTCTTGCTGATAATGTTTAGCTAATAAATATTAGCTGTGGGATAAATGCGCAAATCGCGGTGCAAAGAAAAGCGACGCCTCTCACAAAGTTCACGCTTCGATGAATGAGAAACGTGATCGGCGGCGCTAAAGCGTGCGGTTAGGGTATGATGCAAATTCGCGAAAGGGAGAGGACGGATGAAGCGAAAAATGAAAGTGACGATGAACGATATTGCGCGGGCGGCGGGCGTGTCGCAGGCGACGGTATCGCTGGTGCTTAACCAGTCCCGCAACATCAAGCTCAGCGACGACACCCGCCAGCGGGTGATCAACGTCGCTACCGAGCTCGGCTACGACCGTCTTCCTGCCATTCACGCTCCGCGCAACCAGGAGGAGATCGCCCTGCTGGTCAGCTCGTTGCAGAGCTTCGACCCGTTTATCGACGCCATCAGCCAGGCGCGGGAAGCGGCGTGGCGCAACGAGACGCTGCTCACCGTCTACGACTACGGCGACGACGTGGAGCTGGCCCTGAACATCATCCGCCAGCTGGACAAGCGCAACTGCATTGGGATTATCCTTGCCTCTCCGGTCACGAACGTCGTCGATATGACGCCATTTCAGGACTGTACCCGCATCCCGCTGGTGCTGCTCAACCAGCGCGACCCTGGCTCGCCGCTGCTGCCGTCGTTTATCCCGGACGACTACGCCAACGCCTTCCAGGTGACTAAACACCTCATCGCCTGCGGCGCCAGCCGTATCGCCCACATCACCGGCGAGAGCTGGATGGAGGCCTCGCGCCAGCGTCTGGCGGGCTACCAGGCGGCATTGAAGCAGGCCGGTTTAACTTGTGACGAGAGCCTGGTGCGCCAGACCAACTGGCAGTTCAGCGAGTCCTTTACCGCCACCACGGCCCTGCTGGAACTGACCGAGCGTCCGGACGCCATCTTCTGTGCCAGCGACTGGCTGGCGATTGGCTGCTACCAGGCGCTGGCGGTGAATGGCGTGCGTATCCCGCAGGACATGCTGCTGGCGGGCTACGACGACCAGAAGATTTCCGAACAGCTCACCCCACCGCTGACCAGTATCCAGCTGCCCTACAGCGAGCTGGGACGGCTGGCGGTGGAGTACCTGTGCAATCAGGAAGATGCCGCCACACACGTGACGCTGGCGGGCAGGCTGAAGGTGCGCGCCTCAAGCCCCGTCTGAAGTAAATACCATGCCCGCATAGGGCTTCTCGCGACACGCCGCCAGCCGCGCGGCGAGGCTGCCCACGTGCAGCTCCAGCTTGTGCCCGTCCGGGTCGAGAAAATAGAACGACGCCCCCTCGCTTTTGTTCTGCTTCCAGACGGTGACGCCCGCCTGCTCAAGCCTTTGCGAGAGCGGTTCAAAATCCGCTTCCGCCACGGTAAACGCGTAGTGGGTGTAGTCGCTCTCCTGCGGTGGCACGTACTGGCGCGCCTCGTCGTAGGACAGGCAGACCCATAGATCGCCGCAGGTGAGATAGGCCCCGGTATTCCAGCGGGCGTGCAGCGCAAGCCCCAGCAGCTCGTGCCAGAAGGTGACGCTTTTTTGCAGGTCGCTGACCGCGAGGGTCAGATGGTTGAGTGATTGCAGCATGACGTGCCCTTTTGTTTTTCGCGCCGGACGTGATACGGTAATGAGATGAACATAAACCACGCCGTGCTCACCGTAAACCGCTGGTGGCTGCCTTCTTAAGGCGGCACGGAGTAGTTTTCCCCATTTTCAGATAGCCGCCGAAAGGCGGCTTTCACATTTCTAAGACCCCTTTCGGCATGACAACGTTAAGGAGTCTTTATGAACGCACCAACCATCCTCACCGGCGACCGCCCAACCGGCCCACTGCACCTCGGCCACTTCGTCGGATCGCTGCGCCAGCGCGTGGCGCTTCAGCAGACGCACAACCAGTTTGTGCTGATTGCTGACCTTCAGGGGCTGACCGACAACGGCAGCAACCCGCAGAAGATCCGCGACAACATCCCCGAAGTGCTGGCCGACTACCTCGCCGCCGGTATCGACCCGAACCTGACCACGATCTGCCTACAATCCGCCCTGCCCGCCCTCGCCGAGCTGACGATGCTGTATATGAACATCGTCACCGTCGCCCGCGTGGAGCGTAACCCGACGGTGAAAAACGAGATTGCGCAGAAGGGCTTCGCCCGCTCGCTGCCGGTCGGGTTTATGGCCTACCCCATCAGCCAGGCAGCGGACATCACCGCGTTTAAGGCCGAGTGCGTGCCCGTCGGCGACGACCAGTTGCCGATGATTGAGCAGACCAACGAGATTGTGCACAAGATGAACAGCCTGCTGCCCACCCCGGTGCTGCGCCACTGCAAGGCGATGCTGAGCGACACCAGCCGCCTGCCCGGCATCGACGGCAGCGCCAAGATGTCGAAATCGCTGGGCAACACGCTGCACCTGTCGGCCAGCGAAGAAACCATTCACCGTGCGGTAAGCGCCATGTACACCGACCCGAACCACCTGAAGGTGAGCGACCCGGGGCAGATTGAGGGGAACGTGGTGTTTACGTATCTCGACGCGTTTCACCCGGACAAGGAGAAAGTGGCGGCGATGAAGGCGCATTATCAGGCGGGCGGGCTGGGCGACCGGGTTTGCAAGAACGAGCTGGAGGCGTGTTTGCAGGAGCTGATTGCGCCGATGCGGGAGCGGAGGGCGATGTATATGCAGGACAAGGGGGAGCTGATGGCGATGCTGAAGCGCGGCACGGAACGGGCGCAGGGGGTGACGCAGGAGACGTTGAGGGAGGTGAAGGTTGGGCTGGGGGTGCCGGTGTTTAGTTAAAGTAGGTTTAGCGGTGAAGTGCGGGGGATTGGCATGAAGCCGCTAACTTGATTATTGCGTAAATAAGCGAGGCGCAAAAAATTCTTAAATGCATTATTAGCCATTTTCGTTTGTCATTCTGTTAAGAGCGATATATTCATAGACTCTTTATTTTTTTAACCGTCTCGGTAAATGCTATGGGCAAGTTTATTATTTACATGCTGAATATATTATTCTGTGGTTATGTACTGGCTACATGCCTCATTTCTTTGGTTGGTTTTGATAACTGGGAGGACCGTACAATCGCAATAACAATCATATTAGGAAGTGCACAACTTATTGCGACATTACTTAATCGGGCACTGCCTCATAAGTTACATATTTTAGGAGGGATAGCTGAACTGATAGAAGGTCCGCTATTAGTTATTGGCGCAATTGTGTGTCTGGATGTGTTTGAACCCAGGCCTATGAAGATTATTGGAATGTTCGCGTGGGTTATTTTTATGATGTTTCGGCCATCATTTACGAAAAGGAATAAAGAATGATATTCCCTGCCCGCACAAACGAAACGCTGGCGGGCAAGTTCAACATAGAATCAAGCAGCGGAACCCGATGTTGGACGTTCGTTCCACGCGTCGTGCGCTAACAAGTTACCGTCCTTGTACAAATGGGTAATCTTCTCATAATTAAACGCCACTTCCTCCATATGCCCCGTCCCCGGACAGCCTCGGGTGTCGTACATTACTGGACTCACAGAAATGACCTTAACGTTCTCGAGCGTGATTCGGTAATACTCCTCCTCCTGCCCGGAATAGTTAATATGGTAAAACCTGAATTCAGCCGTTTTAAGGGTCTGACCCGTTGCTGCCGCTTTGAACAGATAGGGCGAAGAGCTATCCAATTCCTTGGTAAACTGAAACGGCGAATGTTGGCGAGTGCCAGTGACCTTTCCCGTTGCCGAGTCGGTTGGCAGGCTGAGGTTATGTTGTAATCCTCTTAGCTCAATACTTCCCTCCCTTTGTGCAACGTCACAAGAACCACAAATCATTGTGCCGCCGTCATTGGTTAAAAAGAGATGTACAGGTACGGCCATTCTATTGCTCCTTGCGTTTTAGTCGTATAACCATTTGCCCGCTTTTGCGGATTCGATAAGCATTCCAATAGTGAAATCTGGAACCATCACCACCGGGAATTTTTTGAATGGATTCCATGAAAAAGGCTCATCAGGGTAGTAGGTGTTTATGTTAAAATTCCCTCTATCAACATCAAATTCTTTAAAAAATTCTTCCATTAAATCTTCTGCTTCAGTGACATCAAGCTGCATGTCAGTATCCAAATCAGTTTTTGCATTCAGTAATTTCTGCTTCGCTTCGTTATTCATCAGATAAACGCCGTTATAGCGTCTGGCTAAGGCGTAGATGCGCTGCTCAATATCCTCTACCATAGTTTGTCGCTGCCCCGTGCGATTCGATTATAATCACGTATTGCAGCATAGGTGATTAGCGATACATCAGCGACTAATATCACCATACCAACTAATGGAATCGTTCTTCCGATAAACGTACTGATTTGTGAAACCATCCTACAGCGTACAGTCCATGGCGTGTAGCCGCCAATCCATGTCGGGAGCCTAATGCCATACGGGAACTTAGCTTGTTTGAAATAGCGCCTCATGGCTTTCGAGGCTCGGGACGTTCCTTCCTTCGCTCCCGCGGGTTTCTTTCTGGTCTTCTGATTATTAGCACCGCTATATAACGCAGCAATACCAGCGACATCGTCAATACTAAAATGATCGGCAATTGACTCACAGTAAATCATAAAGAAAAGGCCGCCAGCGGTAAGATTTGTTCTGCCAGCATAAAAATACGTTCCATTTAGTTCTTCGGTTGTGTCCATAGTTCATTCCATTGAGTTGCTCCAGGAAGAATCATAAATGTTGGACAATAATTAAATTGAGATCTCTAACATACTTCTGAAAAAACTCCCTATATAACCACAATGATAAGAATACAGCCATATCATTCAGTTCAATAATATTATTGAAAAAACAGATTACCCCTTCCACTAATTTAAACACCCTCGTTTCAGGAACAAGGGTGTTCCAATACGTTATTATTTTGCTTGGCCTATATTGCGCTTAACTAACGGGATATCTCCAGTATCATTCAGCGCTCCCGGAAACGTCTTCAACCACTGCGCGACTTTTTGCTTATTTATATTCACCACACTCATACCTTCCAGGCATCCCCATAATTCTCTTGTATGTTGTGGCGTAATCACAATGCAGTCTTTCATGGCGCGGATTTTCACCGGCATGCCGTCGATAAAGCCCGCACGTTTTAACCAGTCGCCGCCCAAAAGAAGGTATTTCATATCGATGCGTGCATAGAGTTCGCAGCAGGCGGCACTGTCCTGCGGCGTTTCCGCGCGGGGATGAATGGGTGCCGCGTTGGGTTGGTTGCCGTGAAGACGGCGGGCGCTGTTTTTGCGTACCAGCTCGCGGTTTTCAATCATGCCGGTGAAAGCGTCTGATTCTGTTTTGCAAACAGTAAACTCTGGCTTAAAATTCGTCGCAGCCATTTTCAACTCCTTTTCAGTTGCTGGTGGTTAGCGGTATGGGGGTGTTGCAGCACCTTCATATCGCGAATTCTTCTTCAAATTCTCTTTGATACTTCCTTTGCCGTTCGGCGTAATTTCTGGTGCTCATTATACAGGACTGAATATAAATACAGCGGTTTGGCGTGGGGTAAATTTGGAATTTGCGAGGGGGATTCAGGAAATAGGGTTATGTGCGGTAAGGTCATGTTTTTGTTGATTGTGGGTTGATTGGTCTGGGTTTTGCGAGCATTATCGCAATTATTTACCCTCTTCCGTAACGCGATGGCTTCCAGCAAAACTCTCGAGCAGGCAATTGCCGACATCACCATCTGGCGCAAAGGCGAACAGCGTGCGCCGCATAAACCTTTATTGCTTCTGTACGTGCTGGCGAACTATCAGCATGGGCATGCGCGATTGTTTGACTATGGAACCGAAGTCCACGAACAGTTGCTTAGCCTGCTAGAACGGTTTGGCCCACAGAGGAAGACGCATTACCCGAATATGCCCTTCTGGCGGCTCAAGGGGGACGGGTTTTGGGATCTTCAGAATACTGAGTTCTGTTCGACCACGGGCAGCAAACAGCCGCCTGTTAAAGAACTTGTGGAGCAGAAGGTCGCAGGCGGGTTTGATGAAGAACACTTTGCGCTGCTGAATAAGAACAAAAATCTGATCGGCTCGCTGGCGCAGCAGATCCTTGAAGCGCATTTTCCTGAAAGCATTCAGGAAGAGATCGCGGATGAGATGGGTTTTGATATCCAGCAGATCCGTAAGATTCGCGATCCGCTATTCCGCCAGCAGGTACTGCGTGCTTAAAACTATGAATGTGCCATCTGCGGATTCAACATGCGACATGATAACGCCTCCGTTGGACTTGAAGCCGCGCATATTAAATGGAAGCAGTTTGGCGGGCCGTGTGAGATCCCGAACGGGCTGGCGCTGTGTGCGATTCATCATAAGGCGTTTGATAAAGGATCGATTGGGCTTGATGAGAGTATGCGGGTGCTGGTGTCCGAGGCAGTGAATGGGAATGGGATCGTTGGGCGGTTGTTCTGGGATTTTGCAGGAAAGCAAATTGCGCTGCCGGTGGTGAAAGGGAATTATCCAGGTGAGGGGTTTGTAGAGTGGCATCGGAGGGAGGTTTTTAGAGAATGAGTGCGAAGGCCGGACTCGAATTTTACACTCAATAGACTGATATCAATGTAGTTTATAAGCAGAGATAAATGGTTATACCCGCACTTGTACCCACGAGTTAAAATCCGTACAAAAAATAGACATTTCGAATGGGTATAAAGCCGTACCAGTAGAACACCGATATGGCTATCAAAGCAAGATTCACGCAGGCAGGAAAGTCTTCTTCAGAGTGAATCGCAACGGATAATCTAGACACTTCCGAGCCGTTGATAATACTGCTTTTCATATTCTGTCGGTGACATCTGATTGCTCGAACCATGCCGACGCTTACTGTTATAGAACATTTCGATGTAATCAAAAATATCGCTGCGGGCTTCTTCCCGCGTTCCGTAGATCTTTTTCTTTATCCGTTCGCGTTTCAGCAACTGGAAAAAGCTTTCTGCAACCGCATTATCGTGACAGTTACCGCGACGGCTCATGCTCCCCTCCAAGCCGTGTGCTTTTAGGAACGACTGCCACTCATTGCTTGTGTACTGACTGCCCTGGTCCGAGTGAACCAGCACCTGTTTTTGGGGATTACGCCGCCATACAGCCATCAGCAGTGCGTTCAGGACAATGTCCTTTGTCATCCGTGATTGCATTGACCAGCCGATAATTTTGCGTGAGAACAGATCAACAACCACAGCAAGATACAGCCTGCCTTCGTGGGTCCTGACGTAGGTTATGTCCGTTACCCAACGTTTATCCGGAGCATCCGGATTGAACTGTCGCTGGAGCCTGTTGGGCGATACGATACTGGCCTCGCCTTTGCGTGCCCGCGGGCTACGGTAACCGACCTGAGCCTTTATCCCGGCACGATTCATCAGTCGCCAGACTCTGTTCACTCCGCACTGTTGCCCGCTATCCCGCAAGTCCAGATGGATCTTGCGATAACCATAAACGCAACCGGACTCCAGCCAGAATTGTTTGATCTGTCCCGTCAGTCTCAGATCTACCTGATGGCGCTGAGAATACGGTTGCTTAAACCAGGCGTAAAAGCCACTGGGATGAACATCCAGCACCCTGCAGAGCAGACGAACAGGCCAGCAACGGGAGTTGTCACGAATAAAGGCGTACCTCAGTCGGACAGCTTTGCGAAGTACGCAGCGGCTTTTTTTAATATGTCCCGTTCGTCAGTAACCCGCTTCAACTCCTTCTGGAGTCGGCGGATCTCGGCCTGAGCATCTGACTGTTCTTTATTAGTGGATGAGTCCGGACCGTACTTCTTTATCCAGGCGTAAAGGCTGTGGGTGGTGATATCGAGACGTGTTGCAACGCTGGAAACAGAATGACCGCGATCAATAACCTGTTTGACTGCTTCAATTTTAAACTCTTCGGGATAACGTTTACCGCTCATGGGCACCTCTCTTTAAGTCATCTTAAATGACTCCGAGGTGTCTGTTAAACCCGTGGCGATTCAAGTTTTGACCAATTAGTAAAAGCGGCCAGAGAGCGTAACCGGGCATTTTTCGACAAGCTTGGATTGCCTTCCGCTTAGGATTGGTAAGGGGGAGTGAGCAATAGAATTTACTGTGTTGCTAATGTCAGGCCGCACTGGTGGTACAGGATTACAAACTCTTGCATCTTGCTTTATCAAAAACACGAGCACTTCAGCAATCGATATTTTGGAGCAGTAACGTTGAAAAACTGAATTATTTACAGTGTCTTTGGCTGAATTATCATTTTTTCCCAAAATGGCTGCATGCCTAAGCCACACCATATATGGCTCTTACTAACTGTAATAAAAGAATAAAATGTGGAATAAAGATCGATATTGTGCAATATCGATCTTTATCAACCACAGGATCAAAAAAATACGTCTAGCTATCTTTACGGCTAGGCATCTTTTTTATTTAGTGCTCAACTTCACGAAGTGAATTTTATACTGCGGAACTATCGCCCTGTCGATTCACTCTATCAATCTTTGAAAAATCAAACGGACTAACTCCCTTCTCCCGATTCGCATCCAGATAATCAGCCCACCACTGCACCATCAACCTGCGCTCCCCCAAGTGCTCAGCCTTATGAATGTATGCCGCACGCACAGAATTACGCTCCTGGTGACTCATCTGTCGCTCTACCGCATCTTTTGACCATAAACCCGACTCAATCAATGAGCTACACGCCATTGTCCTAAAACCATGCCCGCATACTTCAACTTTCGTATCGTAGCCCATAACCCGCAGAGCCTTGTTCACCGTGTTTTCACTCATAGGCTTACGCGGATCGTGATCGCCGACGAAAATCAGCTCTCGATTCCCATTCATACTTTTGATCTTTTCCAGAATAGCTAAGGCCTGACGCGATAAGGGAACAAGATGGGGCGTCCGCATCTTTGAACCACGCTGTGAATGTTTAACACCGTCCAGCGGTTCACGCTCACCGGGGATCGTCCACATAGCCGTTTCAAAATCCACTTCTGTCCAGCGTGCAAAACGCAGCTCGCTTGAACGAATGAAAACCAACAAAGTGAGTTCAACCGCCAGTCGGGTTAACGGCCTGCCAGAATAGTGATCGATGCGGTGAAGCAATTCAGGAATGCGATTAAGTTCCAGAGCAGCACGATGCTGTCTTTTCGCCGTAGCAACCGCACCGGCAATCTCTTGTGCTGGGTTGTAATCGATTAAGCCACTCTGCACGGCAAAGCGCATAATCGCGGTAGTGCGCTGCTGTAAACGGGCGGCGACTTCAAGACGCCCGGATGACTCCACAGCTTTGATGGGTACAAGCAGATCCCGTGTCTTCAACTCAGCAATGTTCCGCTTACCGATGGCCGCGAAGAGATTATCTTCCAGGCTTTTCAACACGCGAGCACTGTGCGACTCAGACCATTTCTGATTACTGGCATGCCAGTCTCTGGCGACTACTTCAAACGTTATCGCTTCTTGCTCTTGTTCTACCTTAACAGCTTTCTTGTTCTCACTGGGATCGACGCCATTCGCTAATAGCTTACGGGCCTCATCCCTGCGAGCTCTGGCATCTGCCAATGACACTTCAGGGTATTTCCCCAGCGCCAGCATCTTCTCTTTACCACCAAAGCGATAACGTAGCCGCCAGTATTTGGAGCCGTTAGGGTGAACCAGCAAAACCATGCCTTCACCGTCAGTTAGTTTGTAGGCTTTTGCTTCAGGCTTTGCCGAACGAACCTTCACATCACTCAGAGCCATGATGAGTATCCTTTCAAGGGTTCTGTGTGGGTACAAACATTATCGAACCGGGATATACCCGCAGTTGTACCCGCATCAGTAAGTTGATGTAGATTGAATCAGGTTGACTTAGGTTGAGTGAAAAAGCGAGGAAAGCCTTGCAGATACTGGATTTCAGGCACAAAAAAAGACGTCCGTTGACGTCTATTGATGTTCCGATGGTGCCGAAGGCCGGACTCGAACCGGCACGTATTTCTACGGTTGATTTTGAATCAACTGCGTCTACCGATTTCGCCACTTCGGCACTGAAGGGGATGCGGAAACGTTGTGGATTATACCTGTCGCGCGCCGCCATGCAAGCGACGACGCGCGAAACCCGCGCTAAGTGCCCAAAAAACCAGCGCCCTTCGTCACTCCAGCTCAGACACCGCCAGCCGAATCACCCCTGCCGCCTTCTGCTCCGGCAGCGCCAGCACCTTGGCCCACATCTCCTGCACCATATCGCAGGAGAGCTTCTCTTTGCCCGCCGCCTTCTCCGGCATCTGCAGCAGCTGGATGTCCTCACCGTACTTATCGGCAAGCGCTTTCATAATCGGCCGCACGTCCTCGACTGCCGCCTCGCGTTCGGCTTGGGTCACGGTGTGGCGATTTTTTCCGTAGGCCGCGCGCATCATGTCGGCGTCGGCCTGCATGCGCCGCGCCATCAAATCTTTATCCAGCATGCGCATCGGGTTGATGCCGCCCTTCACCATCGGGTAGAGGAAGCGGAAGCAGGCGTCGTCGCTCACCTTCTGGATGGCGGCGGTCTGCTCCATGTTGATGGTCATGTAGTTCACCACGTTGGCGTCCGGGGCGTTTTGCAGGCGCGTCATCTGCAGATGCAGGATCTGCGGCTGGATGGTGTCGATAATCTGCTGCTCCGGCTCGCCCGCTTTTTGCAGGGCGGCCATCTGGTCGAGGATGCGCTGATGCAGCGCGGGCTCCTGCTCCTTAATCACCTGCCAGGCGGGCATCGCGTTGAGGGCGTTATCCATCTGCCGTTCCGGGGCGCGCTGCCTGTCGAAAAACACCCAGAACGCCACGGCGGCAGCCGCAATGACGATAATCACAATACGGGTCCACTTTTTATTCATCTCGCATCCTTATCCTTGAGTTATGCCGGTTTACACCGGCACGCCGCTGTGGAAGCGAAACTCGTGGTCCGGTGTCGAGATAAGTGTGGCTTCAATTTCGCCAAAAAGCTGTATGCGCGGTGAGATATCGTCGTCGCTCACCTGCTGAGCCAGCGTCAGGTAGTCCTGATAATGGCGCGCTTCCGAGCGCAGCAGCGAGAGATAGAACTTCTGCAGGTCGTCGTCGAGGAACGGGGCCAGCGCGGCGAAGCGTTCGCAGGAGCGGGCTTCGATGTAGGCGCCGCAGATGAGCTTGTCGATTAGCGTCAGCGGTTCGTGGGTGCGCACGTCCTTCAGCATCCCTTTGGCATAGCGGCTGGCGGTGATTTTGACGTAGGGAATGTCGCGGGCCAGCATCGCCTCGCGCACCTGCCAGAAGTGGTGCAGCTCCTCTTTAATCAGCAGCACCATGCTGTCGATGAGCGCCTGTCCCCACGGGTCGTCGGTTTTGGGCATCACGCTTTTGCCAATCTGCCTGTGCAGGGCGATGAAGTCCGGCTCCGGGCCGTCGCGGAAGGTGAACTGTTCGTAGGGCTTGAGCCAGTCGAGCAGCGCATCGGCACCGCTTTCGTCGGCGACGTATTTACGCACGAGTAACAGCGCGGTCTGGGCGGCCTTGAGCTCGCACACCATATGGTCGGTGAGCAGCAGCGGCAGGTTCGCCGGGTCGCGGGCTTTATCAATCCATGCTTGCGGGGTCGGGCACTGGAGGAAGTTGAGTACGGGGGCGAGTATCTGCGGGTAATCCATGGTTCTGCCTTGAAAAAAGCGGTGGCGCGTGCCACCGCCTGAAACGCTTAGTGACGCACGCCGTCGTCGTCTTCGTCGACGTAATCTTCGTCGTCGCCTTCTTCGCCGTCTTCACCGTTCGGATCTTCGAAGTAGGTTCCCCAGCCGTCGTATTCCACGTCAAACTTCTCGGCCAGGTTCATCAGCTGTTCTACCTGCGCGTCGATCAGCTCCGCCTTCAGCGCGCCTTCGCTCAGGATATCGCAGCAGATGACGGTGTCGCCCTCTTCCACTTCCAGCTCTTCCGGCTCGGTCACTTCGTAACCCAGCTTGAAGGCTTCCACGGCCATTTTTTCCAGCGCTTCAAAGTCGTCCGCAGAGAAATGGTGTTCGATGGTGTACAGCGCGTCCGGATCGCTACCGTCTTCCAGCAGTTCTTCAATAATCAGACGCGTCTCTTCGCGTTGCTCTTCCAGTAATTCCGGGTTTGCCATGGGTCAATCCTCTTTAAAGTGCGGCAGATACTTCTATTTTCACACACGGACGGGTTTGCCTCCACCTTTGTTGGAAAGATTTGTGAAACGGGGTTGCAAATGAATAATTACACATATAAAGTGAATTTTAATTCAATAAGTGGCGTTCGCCATGCGAGGATAAAATGTCTGATCTGTACAAGAAACACTTTCTGAAATTGCTCGACTTTACCCCTGCACAGTTCACTTCTCTGCTAACTCTTGCCGCACAGCTCAAAGCCGATAAAAAAAATGGCAAGGAAGTACAAAAGCTTACTGGAAAAAACATCGCGCTCATCTTCGAAAAAGACTCAACCCGTACACGTTGCTCTTTCGAAGTTGCCGCATTTGACCAGGGCGCACGCGTTACCTGGTTAGGGCCGAGCGGCAGCCAGATTGGGCATAAAGAGTCAATTAAGGATACCGCACGCGTGCTCGGGCGGATGTACGATGGCATTCAGTATCGCGGTCACGGCCAGGAAGTCGTCGAAACGCTGGCGCAGTATGCGGGCGTGCCGGTGTGGAACGGGCTGACCAACGAGTTCCACCCGACGCAGCTGCTGGCGGATCTGCTGACCATGCAGGAGCACCTGCCGGGCAAGGCGTTTAACGAGATGACGCTGGTCTACGCGGGCGACGCGCGCAACAACATGGGCAACTCGATGCTGGAAGCGGCGGCGCTGACCGGGCTGGATCTACGCCTGGTGGCCCCGAAAGCCTGCTGGCCGGAAGAGAGCCTGGTGGCGGAGTGCAGTGCGCTAGCGGAAAAGCACGGCGGGAAAATCACCCTGACGGAAGACGTGGCGGCGGGCGTGAAGGGCGCGGACTTTATCTATACCGACGTCTGGGTGTCGATGGGCGAAGCCAAAGAGAAGTGGGCGGAGCGGATTGCGCTGCTGAGGGGGTATCAGGTGAACGCGCAAATGATGGCGCTGACCGGCAACCCGAACGTGAAGTTCCTGCACTGTCTGCCGGCGTTCCATGACGACCAGACTACGCTCGGCAAGCAGATGGCGAAGGAGTTCGATCTGCACGGCGGGATGGAAGTGACGGACGAGGTGTTTGAGTCGGCGGCGAGCATCGTCTTCGACCAGGCGGAAAACCGGATGCATACGATTAAGGCGGTGATGGTGGCGACGCTTGGGGAGTGATTGACTCCTCTGCGGTCTGGTGCCCTCACCCCGGCCCTCTCCCACAGGGAGAGGGAGAACACCCAGCCCGTAGGCCCGTGCAAGCGCAGCGCCGCCGGGCGAATCAGGCGACGATGCGGCCTGATGCCCTCACCCCGGCCCTCTCCCACGGGGAGAGGGAGAACA
>NZ_JBMKJI010000034.1:0-41611 GCF_049237025.1 Enterobacter cloacae complex sp. SYL001
GTTTAAACTCTGCGCTGAAATTTCTTTTTTTCATTGAGGCACCTGTAATGTTCTGAGATGAGCATATCACCTCTGTTCAGGTGGCCAAATTCAGTAAACCACTACAGATACCACCATCGCCGCCTTTCCATTCGCCATTTTTAAACTGGCTATCGTTCAGGGTCATAGCGATACGTTCACGCACATCTTTGAAGTTGTCCGTCACCTTATCGACATTGGCGCTATCAACTCCGTGTTGCTGCCCCCACGCCACCATCGTTTTAACTACGTTAGGATTAGTCTTAACAAGGGCCGATTTTCTCACCAGATCAAGGTTTTCATTCCCTTGCTGCTTGATACGAGACAAGACTCCTGCCCCGCCAGCTAATGCAGCAGTAGCCCCGATTAACCCAGAACCGCCGCCGATAATGCCGCTGATACCTTTTTCTTTAATACCCTTTGCAGCCCCTGCATAGTCGGTTTTCTTAGCATGTCTGATTGCTGCCGCCTGTGCTTGTGTGGATGCCGTCACTTTCGCTTGAAGAGCCGCCTCACGGCGCATAAGGGCGATTCTTTCACGAAGTTCATAGTTCATCTTCTGACTACTGATCTGACCGTTGCGGAATAGCTCGGTCTGTTGTTTGGCGAAGCGAGCAAATTCCAGTTGCTTTAGTGGGTCAACGCCGTACTTCCCAGCTATGCCTTTCATCTGGAGATTAGCACTACGAAACTTGAGATCGGCTGTCTCGTTTCGTTTGGCTATCTTCGCCGCTTCCCTGGCTTGCGCTTTCGCCGCTTTCTCAGCAATGCGCTGTTGCTTCAGGTCGTTAGAAGTCTTTGGTGTAGCCGCTTTAGCATCTGCCACCTGTTCACGCGCTTTCTGTCTACGTTGCTTTTGAGCCTGAAAACGAATCTTAGGGTTGGCGATTTTCTGGAAATGACGTTGCAGATCATCGGCGGCTTTTTTGGCCTGTGCAATGTCTTCCTTCGAAACTTTAAACTCTATGGTATTTACGATACGTGCCGTATTTATTTCAAGCATCGCCACCGCCTTTTTTACTTACCAGGTAATTGAGTGCATCAGATACACTCATTCCTCTGAAAATAAGTTGTCTTAAATGTGAATGACTCACATCAAGCGCTCTCGATACGGCTGCTAAATTGAGTATTTGCTCTGCACTTGTATCATTAAGTTGTAAATGTAGGCCTCGACTCTTTAGGATAATTTCCAATTTTATCTTTCCTCATTCTGGAAATAAAAAAGGGCGGGAACACTGGGGAGATTTGCGCTCTCTTAGTTCCCAACGTTCACACGCCCATTTAAAAGCTCTTCTGATATTTCAGACGTGAAGAGCTACCGTCTATCGCTCGTTATTCTGAGATGCTACCGAAGATGATCGCTTGTGGAATATTCACAATTGGCAGATAACTACATTCTGTCGCTATCTCAGGGAAGCCCCAACGCTGATCTACTACGACATACTGGTGATATAGCTCTGCACCTTTGCCCTGTGTGGCGTGGCGAACGCCGACACCGCTATGCAGGACGTAGGCATTTGATTCAGGTTTCATGGTTGGCAAACTAACGAAGCCATCAACCCCGATTTTGTCAGTGATTAGGCTATAGCCTGTCACATCGATCACGGTTACGCCGTTTAGCGTCCAGGTTTCAAAAGCAGGGTTTGCCCCTTTAGTGCGGGTGTAGAAGTTATCACCAGATTCCAGCGGCAGCGTATACACCATGAAGTCTTTCACGGACGGGTGATAGCGTAGCGCTACAGCTGCTTTACCGGAGGCCAGGATCACCGCACCTTGTTTAGCCTGTGCCAGCCCTGATCCCAGTTTCACATTCTGGATTCGTCCAATCTCGCTTAGTTGCTGGAATACGTTAGCGTCTGCGCTAATGTCCATCGTGTATGTGGTTTTAGCTTCGCCAGCAAGGAAATCTAAATTGCCCTGTCCGGCGTATTGTGACTGCACACGAAGCCCTAACAGCGCCTCTACAAGGTCAACCTCTACCGTGTTACTCACCTGTGCATACTGTGCGTCGCTAAAATCGTTGATAGCGAGGGTAATTTGATCAGCTGTGTCTACTGTTCCACGCGCTTTATATTGCTCAAGGTCACGAGAGGTGACAGAGTTAAGGGAGTTAGTATATTTAAGCTGATACAGCACATTGCTGAATTCTGGACGTTCTGCACTGTTCCAATCGCTTTGGGCGTAAGGCATCTTTTCAGGTGCAACGAGATTTTTCACATCGGTGATTTTCTCAAGAGCGATAGAGTTTACGTCGTGATGTTCAACACGGAATAACCCAAGATTAGTTACAATCTGGTTTAGTTGAGTAGAGAATGTAAACGGGCTGGCAAAATCGTACATGTTGCCAGAAAATAGATCTGAATAAGCCATTCTTATTATTTTCCTTGATTAGGTTGTGCGTAGCGCTACGGTGTCGTAGTCAGTGAAAGTAAAGCCAAGAGTTGCTAATTGTGCTTGAGCCAGAGATTTATCCAGGCTTCCAAATTCAACACCAACCAGGGCTAAAATAGTATGTTCTGGAGAAGCTACAATAAACGCTTTATCGCCAGCGCGTGCAGGTTCTACGACAACATACGCAATGTCACCAGGGGCGGCAGCTTTCGCGCCTGTAGCGTCTACAAGATCGCCAACAATAAGATCGGCAGGAATACCGGATTCCACACGGATCAGCTTATCCTGCATAATTGCATCAGATGCGTAAGCCACTACTTTATAACGGGCGTGGCTGTTATTCCCGTTCAGAGTTTGAAATGTTCCAAATTGCATTCGGTTATTTTCCTTTAGCTAATAGTTTTAATTTTTTCTCAAGCCCTGATGATGGGTGAGAACCTTCTTTTGATTTGGTGATGGTGGCGGTAGGCCAGAATTTTTCTGTAGCCTGTCGAATCTCTTCAACACTTACGCCTAATACATTCGCCGCTTGTTTCATCATCTTTTCAGACAGAACAAGAGATGCACCTTTGTGTGTAATCACACGATCATAATTCATAAGGAACATGAGATTTCCTTCGTTGTATTAACTATTTCGTTACGCATAAAGCGCAGAAGATTAAAAAGGGGCGATAAAGCCCCTGGAGAGTATGCCCTTGTTAGAAAGCATTGTTTAACGTCATTTTCGTTTCGGAGGATTATGATGTTAAAGAATGGTTTCTTTAAAAAAATGAAGGGCGCAACTGTTATGAATAACAGAAGAAGGATCGCCCGTCATTGCTCCCACTTCAAAACAGAAGCCCTTCTGTCATGGCGAGAAGTGGGAATGGAATCTCAATATCACCACTGGAATAGTAATAAGAGATTGCCAGCCTGAACGTAACTACCACTGACGGCATTTATTCAGTCTGACTACTTATAATCCTAACGGGGTTATAAGGTTTAGAGCAAAGAATTTGCTCTCTGAAAGAGAATGTGCGCGGTGATTGTCCGTTACCACCCGACACAAGTGGGAACGCCCGCGCCACCCTTTGGAACTAAACACAACAAAGGAATACAACCAGCTTTCAGAGAGAAAATTCAGATGGAGAGAGTGCCGCTATGGGAAACGGCATTCTCAGGGAGTGCGTATTGTTATACGAGGGTGAGTGATTCGAATACTCACCCTACAACTCTATTTTGACACAAATGGCACAATATGTCAAGACATTTCGTAACTTTTATGTTATAGCGCATTCTTCCGCGATCTGGATAGCAAGCTCTCCGAGTTCAACGGTGATGTGTTGCATAGCCAAGGCGAATTCCTCCATATCATTGGCAATGCGCCACGCCTGATCCACGGTGACGGTATCCCCGTTCATCTGCACCAGGTGCTCTACAGCAGCATACCAGTGTTCAAGGGCAGTGATTGCCTGTTCAGTGTATTGCACCGCCTCCAGGAGCGCGGAGGGCGTTCTCTCACGCCACGCCTTATTAACAAGCTGCATGGCTGGTAAATGCCAAATATCGTGGAAAGAGTTAATTAGGGTGTTCACGGTGTTCATAGTGTTAAGAGTCATAATGTTCCTTGGTATCAAATAGGGTGTCAAAGTCGCGGGTTAAATTGTTAAGGTGATTAACCGAAAGCCAGCCGCAATAATGTTCGTATGAGGAGAAATTAAGAATTTGCCATTTGTGGAGATTTGAAGAATCCACATTAAAGATTTTCATCTTCCTGGGTTTCCAGAATGCACCAGGGCAGCTATTGAGAATATCCTGTAATGCGCCCATCTCGTCAGGAGACATTGCAGGGCTATTCTCTTCAATTATTGTTGTTTGCCATTCACCAGGAACAGAATTGTATTCCTTCGAAAGGCGAGATAGATTTTGAAAATCAGATGTTCGTAATAATGATTGTGCGTTTCGTTCAAATTTTGTAACTACGTTACGTTTTCTTATTCCCATTCATTCCTCGTAGAGGGGGAAACTCCTTGTCTTGTCATAACGTGAACGCCATAGAATATGGTGAACCACCATAAAGCAGTTATCATAAAAGTTTCCCTATTGTGTGTTTTAGAAATTAGAGTAGATAAATTCTACATTGTCTCGTTCGATGTGTTTCAGCGTGAATGATAAATAGCTACTTTCATCATCTATCTCAATCACACCAATGTTGCGCAGCGCACGAAGCCAGAATCTGATCCCGTTATCACTTACACCGGATTTATCAGATAGCTCTCCGTAAGAAATTTTGGTCTTCCTTCCTTTCCAGAACCAGATAAGCGCATGATAAACACCATTCCCGCTATCGTTGATCTGTATCTGGTTTGTGTTGTTCAATTTTATGTATTGTATCAATTAGGCCTCCTGATTAGTTCCACTTTCGTTTGATTGTTGCTATTCCAACATTCATAACTTCTTGAGTTTGTTTCTGAGTAAGCCCATTGGCTTTATGTTTCTGCACTTCGGCACGGGTGTTGTCGCCTCTCGTTGTATCGCGTTTCTTTCTCACTTTCCCAAATTTCAGACATTCAATCTTTGCTCCAGGGAAATAATGCTCTTTGATGTATTCAGCAGTTGCCAGATCTGGCACTACGAACACCAGACAGTGATCAGTGTCAGCATTACGAATAGATGTACGGCTAATAAACTGGTAGCACCTTTCATAATTCATCGCGGAGCGTTGCTTCTGTTCAAATTCTTCAACATTCCAGCCGTTAAGCTCCGCATACTGCCGCCATTTACCTTGGAAATCTTTATCAAGATTACTGCAACCAAGAAACGCTGCATTATGTATGTGCTGGTAATGGTTCAGGCCATAGGAAGCCATTGAAACACGGATACCACGGGAAGCATCGGTAAGAATTTCATCCCCTATCGTAGTAAACTGACACAGGGATTTATCTCTGTTGGTAGCGAAGATAAATTCACCAGGCACGCGCTGGATAATTTCCTGTAGATGCTCCTGAAACACCTTCTGTAATGCTGTCAAGGTGCATCTGTTTTCACATACGGCGACCAGAGAGATCGGCACACGTTTATGTTTACGGCGCTCCTCTGGTGGTTGTAAATGTTCACCAGCTTCCTCTACTTCGTATTTCGCCAGATGTTCAGCAGCCCAGACAAACAAGCTCCGAGAAGAGCCAGCACCTAAGAGTGTAAATTGTTCAGCCCATTCTACAGATCTGATAATTGGTGATGCAGTGAAAGCAAACAGGTGTTTATTTTCTTCGTAGAGAAGTCCAGCACCTTGCATAATCGCCCAAAGTAGGCGCTTTAAATCCTGACCACTCGCCTGTTTTTCATGCCAGTATTTATAAAAATCCGTTTGGCAATCCTCACGCAGGAATAACAATCCGTCGCGCTCTTCCAGCCACTTTAGGAATGGGAAATTTTCTTCCGTCCGATCTGTATGCTGCACTTTGATGTAAGCGCCAAACATTGCATCAGGGATTTCATCAACAAAGATAGTGAAACTACGGAGAAGGTTTTGAAGTTCCGTTTCAAGCGCTGCGCGATAGCAGTAATGAATGAAACATTGATGTGTGCAGATAATCACCGAATGCTGGAAATCGTATTCCAGGGTGGAAATGAGGAGATTTACCGCTTCTGTTTCGGTGTCCACATGGAAACTCTTCACCCGTCTGTCTTTTAGTTCTTCCCTCACCTGTCCACATAATTCATGTGTTGGCATCACGAGAAGATAACGAGGGGGAATTGCTTCGGAGTTTGTTAATAAACTTGATTTGATGTAGTGCTGTAACGTGGTGGACTTTCCAGATCCGCAAATTGCATCAACGTAGGTTATTACTTTTCTTCTTTGGTTCATTGGTTTCCTCTTTGTTAAGGACTGTTGTTATTAATTCGCTCACCAGTGCGGCGGCGGCTTTATTTTCACGATTAGCCCGATTGATCAAAGCCTCGTAAGTTTCAGGGGTGAAGTTAATCTTCATTCTTTGGAATCCTTCTTAAATTCATCAAAACGGGATAGTGCTTCTTTAAACATCTGTTCACGTTCGAAATACTTTCGTTTTCTGGCTACGTACATAGATGCGTAGATTAAATCTCTTGTGGCTTTACCACTCACCAGTTCATAAAACACCTGGTCACTGCTGAAATACTTCATAGAAGATTGTCTCCTTATTCATTGTGGGGACTCACCTTGTCGGTGAGCTACAGACGCAGAAAAGCCCCCTCACCGAATGCCCAGGAGGAGGCTTAAAAGGAAATCTGTAGAGTGAATTGTTGTTCTGTTTCTTCAGAACATACCTAACTATAACATACAAACGAACGTTTTGTCAAGACATTTATTGATCTATTTCAATACCTTGCTAAATGTCAATGACATAATGTGCTTTATAGCAACATTAGTTAGTGGAAGTCAACAGGTTTTTATGGTAGTTTTGCCAACCTGAGAGAATGCTTCTACGATTGGCATCATTTCCGGCTCTTCATGCGAGTGAGCCGATCTTATGGCTGCGCCATCTGCACAATCAAGCTGATTACGAGGGTATCACGTAAGAGGGGGTATCATTTTAAATGATAAGCCCTTTTACATTTATTTTGATACCTTCGGAAAGTATAGGCTCACAATGAACCAGCGATCAGCGGGTGAATGTCGCATGAAAAAGTATCTGCTCATGATCATCCTGCACAATGATGTATGTTCGAGGAATACGAGAACATAAGAGAGATAATTAATAACCTTAATTTAATTAAGGGTAGTTAGTAGTTGGTTTGTGTCAGTGAGTGAAGCGAACATGACAAGTTTCTATACAGGAAAAATCTCTTCTCAACAATAACTTTCAGTAGAGGTTACTTTCCTGTATAGCTATCTTTCATGCGCGTGATCAGCGCATACCAAATTGTACAGTCCACTTTATGGAGAATTAACCCTACATCCCTCGTTTCACTCATGATTACGTGTTAATCGCGAATACTCGCCTCCATAGCGCCGGAAAAATCCCACGCTAAATACATTCTAAATACCAGGTATAGCGATGCTTATTCCATCCTAAATAACCAGCCTGTAACGCTCTCTGAGCGCCTTTCTCACTTTCAAAGTATCTTTCATCACTTATACGAAAGCCTTGCGCCGTGCGGCTCACAGCGATCATTGTCCACAATGTACACTTTCATGGTAGGTGCAATGTGCTTAAAGACTTTTTATGTTTTATCAAATTTATTTGAATATCGATTATCCATGCCGAAACCCGCCAATTAGTTAGCATTCTAATCATTTCCTGATGCAATCATATTCAGGTGAGAATAAATCTCATTTACCGTGCAATCTCTCTACCTCAAGGTTCTGTAGAAATGTGAGATAGAATACCTAACCTATTGATTTATTTGATACGCTACGCTTTATCTTCGCCCTTCGCCTCTCTGGTATGCAATGAATCTGCATAAACCGTGCATAGCCTCGCCAGGATTTGGCAACGTTCAAACATCTGTTTAGACTTGCCAACATTATGATTTTGTTCAAGATATTCCGAAATTGTTCGAATTTCAAACAGGAGTCCGTGCTTTTTCGCGTTCAGTAGTGCTGGAAATGGCGCAACCTTCCACCACTCCGTCAAAAAAATGTGAGATTGAATAGTTGTAACTTGCTGAAAATGATCATAATCTTATTTCACAGTTTCAAGATTTACGGAGATAAGCAGATGGCGACCACGAAGATAATCACCCAGGCAGAGGCTTTTAAGCTGATTAACTGGCTTGAAAGTCATAACAAACAGCTATTCGCAGACGTAGCGGTAACAATGGCCTCTTTATGCTTACGTGTCGGGGATACGGTGAATTTAAAGTTCACCCAGTTCAAGGAAGGAAATACGCTGGAAGTGCTGGAGAGTAAGACGTGCAAGAAGAAAGAAATCATCGTCCCTGCGAAGGTGTGGGAGATTGTAGAACGTCGCCGCCAGGCATTCCCGAAAGACGAATATGTTTTTACGTCACACAGCAATCGTGCATCAGGAAAAGCCCCTGTCAGCCGTGAACAGGTGAACCGTGAGATCAAACAGGCTGCGGAGAATGTGGGGATCAAAGGAACAGTAGGATGCCATTCTTTTCGCAAGTTTTCTGCCACACAGGTGTGGGAGAAGTCTAACGGGAATTTGGCTTTAGCAATGAAAGCGCTGAACCACTCAGATCCCAAAGTCACCATGAACTATTTGAAAATTGACGTTAAGAGCGTGGGCGCTGCCCTTGCAAACATTTGGGAGTGAGCAATATGAAACGCTTGATTGTACTGCCGCTGGCGCTCATGAGACTGAAAGGTTAACGCAAGGCGCACCAGAGCATTTGGAAAGCAATCAGAACACACCAGCAGTGAGGGTGCACTTGGTAAACTTGTAGTGATCATAAGTGAACTCACAGTACACATTACCCACACCTTGCAGAGATACATCCCCCTGATACTTTCTCTCTCGTGTGTCGGGATCAAATTGGTTGAGGTAAAACTCCCCAAACATACTAAAAAACTTCTTCGCCCCAAATCTGCTCACACGAAGTTCGAAACTATCTATATAACCAGATGAACGCATCTCGACGGCAATAATACGCGCGATGGCAATCGCCTCCTGTTTACTTAACCAGTTATTCACAAACAAGAACACAATAAAAGAGCAACCTAATGTTTCAGGTAATGCCAAGATAGAAACAATTAACATTATCACGCGCAGCAACTATTATTCCTTCTTTCAAGAATCAGACAGAAATCATTAAGAAAACTCTTAAAGTTTTTGAGGCTATATTTTAAGTTAGCAATCTTACCGCAACAACTTAACACAAAAACTCTTGGTAGGGATGATCCTTGATGCGTAAAAGTTTATTGATGTTGTTAGCTTCTTCTCTGCTTCTGTCTGGGTGTGCTGTATAGAAACAACAGGTTCTAACTGGTGGTAGCAAGTCTGATGGGACTGTAAAAACGAGTTATTCTTTCGGGATGTTCGCCCCCCTAAAGTGAACGTCCAGCAAGGCGCTCAAGCAGCAGCACAGCGTTGCGCTGCATGTGGCTATTCTGGTGCTGAGCCTTTCGGCGGTTATACTTCAGTTTGTTCTCAACCATCCTCAAGCGGATGTATGGAAACACTGGTCTCAATGGAGTATCAATGTACTGGCGATATTAAAAAATAAAATAAAGGGGACATCGCCCCCTTATGCCCTTGCCAACCATTTTGTAGGGATCTCTTCCCACTTTTTGCTTACTTCATCAAAGAAGAACACATCATCAATGCCATGCTCAAGGAGGTTAACTGTCTGAGTAGCTGTCGGTATATTCAAATCTTCAACAAGCGCTGACAACACGGTATTGATTTGATCACATCCGTCCCATTCAATAATTTTCTCTTTATGTTTTCCATGAAACCCATAGTGGATACGTAACTGCTTATTGGTCATTACCATCCCCCTACTGTTAGTATTATCCTGATACATTGACTCAACAAAATCTCGTTGCTCTCCAGTCAAGGTGAGTGTCTCCAAAGAAAGAGCCCACTAAATTGTGCAACTAATAGATTTTAGACGATATAAGCCATTTAGCACCGTGATGGGTAGCTTAAAACATGTTGTTAGCCGTTCGCGCCAGCTTGATTTCCTCTCGCTCTTCCTGCTTCTTAGCAAGCCAAGCTTTACCTTCTGGCGTAGCAAGGAATTTACGAGCGTGAATCTTACGGTTGTTGCGCTTAGTGGCTGCCTTATTCGTGGCTTTTGACATGATATCACCTCCGCTGAATCTGCCAGCGCTCAACGTACAGCAGAGAGACAGTACAACGAAAGTTACAATGGTGCAGATAATGGATGACCATTACGTGCCGTGTTGGGCACATAAGAAAAGGCGGCGCGTAGCGCTTCCGCAGGGTGTAATCCCTTCGCAGGGAGGATAAAGCCTTAGCACGTTCTCTTATCAGGTGATCGTTATACTCCGGTGATCGAAACCGTGGCAGAGCCGGATTCTTTCCCGATCCGGTTAGTCTTCCCAACATTACGCCTGTTTATTCTCTGCAACGTCATCTCGACGTGTAGCATCATTGAGCGCCGCACGAAGCGCGGAACGTATCGCTAAGGGTTCAAGTGATGTGTTTAGAGAGTCCGGCAACTCTTTTAGCTTCAAGGGATGGCATAATTTCTAATGCTGTTCGGGCTTGAGCCTGGTAACTACCCGCCAGTACGTTGTACAATACTTGAGCCGATACAACGCAAAGGCGTTTACCAGTGCTAACAGACGTTAGAACAGAAGTTACAAACCGTTAGATAAACATGCTAAAGAATGCTGTTTTTACGGGATTTTCTGTTGATGGTGCCGATAATAGGAGTCGAACCTACGACCTTCGCATTACGAATGCGCTGCTCTACCAACTGAGCTATATCGGCCCTGAGAGACCGGTTACGAGCGTAACCACGGGGCAAAAGAGTAGATCTAACGGGGTGATGCGTCAATGCCCTTTTGAATCAAACGGCTATTTTTGCATCACCCGCGATTATTTACGCACGAATGGTATCATCACCGAAGCCGATCCACTTGTAGGTGGTCAGTGCTTCCAGCCCCATCGGACCGCGGGCATGCAGCTTCTGAGTGCTCACAGCCACCTCTGCACCCAGACCAAACTGGCCGCCGTCGGTGAAGCGCGTCGAGGCATTCACGTAAACCGCAGACGAATCCACTTCATTCACAAACCGATCGGCATTGCGCAGGGTGCGCGTCAGGATCGCATCAGAATGCTGGGTGCCGTGTTCACGAATGTGCGCAATAGCGTCATCGAGATCCGCAACTACCTTCACGTTCAGATCCAGCGACAAATACTCATCGTCGTACTGCTCCGCGTTAACCGGAACGACCTTTGCCGGACCGTCTTTCAGCAGGGCGAGAGCCTTCTCGTCCGCATGCAGCGTGACGCCACTTTCCGCCATCTGCTTGCTCAGCGCTGGCAGGAAGGTACTGGCGATGCCCTGATGCACCAGCAGCGTTTCCACCGTATTACAGGTGCTTGGACGCTGAGTTTTAGCGTTGACGATAATCTTCAGTGCAGGTTCGATCTCCGCGGTGTCATCCACCACGATATGGCATACGCCGATACCGCCGGTAATGACCGGAATGGTGGAATGCTCACGGCACAGCTTGTGCAGGCCCGCGCCGCCGCGTGGGATGAGCATGTCGATGTGTTTGTCCATGCGCAGCATCTCGTTGACCAGCGCGCGGTCGGGGCTTTCAATCGCCTGCACGGCAGCCGCCGGTAAGCCGCACTCTTCCAGCGCCTGCTGAATGACGTTTACCGTCGCGGCGTTGGTGCGCCAGGTCTCTTTCCCGCCGCGCAGAATGGCGGCGTTACCGGTTTTCAGGCACAGGGAGGCAACATCCACCGTCACGTTTGGACGCGCTTCATAAATCACGCCGATAACGCCGAGCGGCACACGGCGACGCTCCAGACGTAACCCGCTGTCGAGCACGCCACCGTCAATCACCTGCCCTACCGGATCTGCGAGGTTGCACACCTGACGGACGTCGTCGGCGATACCTTTCAGACGCGCCGGGGTTAGCGCCAGGCGGTCGAGCATCGCTTCGCTCAAGCCGTTGCGGCGCGCTTCCAGCAGATCCTGCTCGTTGGCGAGCAAAATTTCCTGCGACTGGGATTCCAGATAATCAGCGATTTTTTCCAGCACGCGGTTTTTCTCGCGGCTGGAAAGGAGCGCCAGTTTATACGAGGCGGCTTTCGCGGCTGCGCCCATTTGTTCCAGCATGTTCTGGCTCCTTAACGAATAATCATGTCGTCGCGATGCACAGCAACCGGGCCATATTCATAGCCCAGGATGGCGTCGATCTGCTGGGAGTGGTGACCCGCAATCCGACGCAGCGCGTCGCTGTTATAACGACTGACGCCATGAGCGATGTCGCGACCTTCAAGGTTACGGATTCGGATCACTTCACCACGCGAGAAGTTGCCTGTCACGCTTTTAATTCCTTTTGGAAGCAACGAGCTTCCTCTTTCCAGAATAGCGGCGGTCGCGCCTTCATCCACGGTCAATTCACCAGCCGGGGGCGCGCCAAAGATCCAGCGCTTGCGGTTTTCCAGCGGGGAGTCCTGGGCGTGGAAGCGTGTGCCCACAGAGATGCCTTCCATCACATCACCTATCACGCCCGGACGGCTGCCCGCGGCAATGATGGTGTCGATACCGGCCCGGCACGCCACGTCCGCAGCCTGGAGCTTGGTGCCCATACCGCCTGTCCCAAGACCAGAAACGCTGTCTCCCGCAATGGCACGCAGCGCATCGTCAATGCCGTGAACGTCTTTGATCAGTTCTGCCTGTGGATTGGAACGCGGGTCAGCGGTAAACAGCCCCTGCTGATCGGTCAGAAGCAGCAGCTTATCGGCCCCTGCCAGGATCGCCGCCAGCGCAGAGAGGTTATCGTTGTCGCCTACTTTGATTTCAGCGGTGGCAACAGCGTCGTTTTCGTTGATGACCGGAACGATATGGTTATCCAGCAGCGCGCGCAGCGTATCGCGGGCGTTCAGGAAACGTTCCCTGTCTTCCATATCCGCACGCGTCAGCAGCATCTGCCCAACGTGAATGCCATAAATGGAGAACAGTTGTTCCCAGAGCTGTATGAGTCGGCTTTGTCCTACGGCGGCCAGCAGCTGTTTGGAGGCGATCGTCGCGGGGAGCTCGGGGTAGCCCAGGTGTTCACGCCCGGCGGCAATCGCCCCGGAGGTCACAATCACAATACGATGCCCTGCGGCATGCAACTGAGCGCACTGACGTACAAGCTCAACGATATGGGCACGATTAAGGCGGCGCGATCCGCCTGTTAACACACTGGTACCGAGTTTTACCACCAGCGTCTGGCTGTCACTCATGATTCTCTGCCGTTCAACAATAAGGGAAAATGATGTCAGTCAGACGTTTTAACAGGTGTCAGCCCCGTTGCCAACTGCCTTAGCACATCACCCGTCACTTTGTTGCGCGGGATCAGGAAGCGTAGCGGCAGATTTTGACAATTTTATTACCGAAAAATTAAAACATACTTTTTTAGACATATTCTTACTTTGTCATAAAACGTTCACCCACTAACGATAAAACCCTTCCTGTTTTTCACGGGGTAATAAGTTGAATCTTATTGCTCAGCGAATATTAGCGCGTTTTTATAAAATCAGGATTGAAAATGAAAAAGAGCACTCTGGCATTAGTGGTAATGGGCGTAGTTGCATCCACATCTGTTCACGCAGCAGAAGTTTATAATAAAAACGGTAATAAACTGGACGTGTACGGCAAAGTAAAAGCAATGCACTACCTCAGTGATGATGACGCGAAGGATGGTGATCAGACTTACGTTCGTTTTGGCTTTAAGGGTGAAACGCAGATTAGCGATCAGCTGACGGGCTACGGACGTTGGGAAGCAGAGTTCGCGGGTAACAAAGCAGAAAGCGATTCTTCTCAAAAAACGCGCCTGGCATTTGCGGGTATTAAACTGAAAGATTTTGGTTCTTTTGATTACGGTCGTAATCTGGGTGCGCTGTATGACGTCGCCGCATACACCGATATGTTCCCGGAGTTCGGCGGTGACGGCCTGGCGCAGACCGATAACTTCATGACGAAACGCGCTTCCGGTCTGGCCACATACCGTAATACCGATTTCTTTGGCATGGTTGACGGTCTTAATATGACCCTGCAATATCAGGGTAAAAATGAAAACCGCGACGTGAAGAAGCAAAACGGTGACGGCTTCGGTACCTCCCTGAGCTATGACTTCGGCGGCAGCGATTTCTCTGTGATTGGTGCGTATGCCAACTCCGATCGCACCAATGAGCAAAACCTTCAGGCACGCGGCGAAGGTAAAAAAGCAGAAGGCTGGGCGACCGGTCTGAAATATGATGCCAACGATATATATCTGGCCACTCTCTATTCTGAAACCCGCAATATGGCCCCTATTTCCGGTGGCTTTGCAAATAAAGCGCAAAACTTCGAAGTGGTTGCGCAATATCAGTTTGACTTTGGTCTGCGCCCATCTCTGGGTTACGTGCAGTCTAAAGGCAAAGATATCGAAGGCATCGGCGATGAAGATATCGTGAAATACATCGATGTAGGTGCGACCTATTATTTCAACAAAAACATGTCTGCGTTTGTTGATTATAAAATCAACCAGATCGATGACGATAATAAACTGGGCGTAAGCAGCGATGATATCGTTGCGCTGGGCATGACCTACCAGTTCTGATGTTGTGGTAATAAAAAAACCGGCGCTGAGCCGGTTTTTTTGTGCCCGGTGACGCTGTGCTTACCGGACCTGGGGAGTAATACGTTTTTAGGCCGGGTAAGGCGTAGCCGCCACCCGGCGCTGTGACATCATCAGGCTCTCAGTTTCACCGCTTCGCTGGAAAAATCGTCCGCAGGCTCCAGCTTCAGATCCAGCGTTGCCAGCAGGTCGCGAGCTCTGCCGTGAAATTCTTTTAGCGTATGCTCCAGGCGATCGATCACTTCCTGATCTTTGATGCTCGTCGCCTGCCAGTGCCCGTCTTTATTAAACAGGCCAAACTGATAGCTATAGGTAAAACGGTTTTCCTGTGCTTCCATTTCCATCCACCAGCCCCAGAACTCACGTTTTTCGGGTGCAGGCTTCACGTTGACGCAAACAGCCAGGCAGTCGAAAAAAAAGCGATTCTCTTCACACTGCTCTTCTCGAATATACGGGCCAAGAGCCATGAACTTCTTAATCAGTCTACTTTTCGGGTGTCCACTCGGTAACGTCATTGCGATCTCCTTTTGTGAAGCACTGTTTTACCAAACCAACGAAATTTAGCAAACTATTAACACAATCTCTGCGTGATCCAGCGTGTGATCTCTTTAAGCGCTTTGTCAAAATTCTGGTACACCGGGCTGAAGGGTACCTCCAGCAATTTGCCATCCGAAGATGACGAGGTGATTAAGCGTGACTCCTCTTCCGGGCTAAATGGATCGTTCTTCCAGAAACCGGACATCATCGGGGTTGGGCAACGGCGGCCCAGCAAGCCCTGCGTTTTTAATGAATACCGATTAAGTTCAATGCGCAACGCTTCATCTGAAGCATCATGCATGCCAAGTCGGCTCGCCAGAACGTCCAGATACATTTCAGGAACGCTACCCTGACGCGCAGGCTCGCTTAGCAGTGCATGCACTACCGGACCAAGACAGGCGACGGCCTTCAGGCGGGAAGATTCAAGGTAGGCCAGCCGTACCGCGACGTTAGCGCCAAAGCGGAAGCCAAACGCACCTACCCGGGTATGGTCAACCCAGGGGATATTCTCCAGCGCTTTTAATGCATGCTGGTGCAGCAGGCTGGAGTCTTGCGTAAGTTTCCATTTGGATGAAAAACCAATTGATGGCATATCGAGCGTCAGCATGGCGATCCCGTTTGGGGCAAAGTAGCGCTCATACAGGCTGTAATAATCAATTTGTAACGAATCCAGGCCGCCGCACATCAGAACCGTCGGGAACGGGCCTTCCCCCTCCGGCATATGCAGGAATCCAGTCACCGGGCTACCGCCGGGAATGGCGAACTCAATTTCACGCATCCGGCCAGGCAGCCGCTGGGCGGCCTCTTCATAAGCCCGGTTTGCCAGCGCCTGGGCCTGCTCCGCCAGTTCGTCTCCTTTCAGATGCGGGTATGCAGCGATGCTGTAAAGGTTTGCCGCATGCAGCCAGTGTTTGCCGCTGAGAGTGGCATCTTCTTCCTGGCTCGCTTTTTGCTGCCAGAGCATGGCCTGCTTTGACCATTCGTAGATCCAGTTCCCGCCACGGTAGCCCACCACCGTGTCGTAGAGATCGCTGTCGGTGCGCTCAGACTCACTCATCACGATACGCGCCTGCACGTCGAGGATTTCGCGCGGGTCGATACCGCGCCAGATCCACATCAGGCGATTAATCATGCGGTACCAGTGGGGCACGTTTTTACCATCTAACGCTGACTGTACAGCAGGCATGGTCCCCGGATTAAACCGACGCACCAGCGTCGAGGTTTCAGGGTGCTTGAAACGGGGTTTGAAAAGAGTTTCGGTGAGATTCGCCTGCGCCATTGCGTTGCCTCCATGGATACATCACTTGGAGACCATTGTAACGCGTGGCAGGCCAAAAAGAACAACGCCCGGCATAACCGGGCGTGTAAAGTTACGTACTGAAATTAACGTCCAGAGATAGGCGGTACGAAGACCACGCCCATATCCCATGGCTGTTCAATCCAGGTATCCTGAGGGATATCAATGACGTAATCATCAACCAGGGGACGACCCGCTGGTTTCGCGAAGATAGTGACGAAGTGCGCTTTTGGATACATTTCGCGGATAGCCACAGCGGTACCGCCGGTGTCCACCAGATCGTCGATAACGATAAAGCCTTCACCGTCGCCTTCCGCGCGCTTCAGCACTTTCAGCTCACGCTGGTTATCGTGGTCATAGCTGGAGATACATACGGTATCGACATGACGAATACCCAGCTCACGTGCCAGCAGCGCCCCCGGTACCAGACCGCCACGGCTGACGGCAATAATGCCTTTCCACTGTTCGGAAGGCATCAGACGCGCAGCCAGTTTGCGTGCGTGAATCTGCAACATGTCCCAGGTGACGACGTATTTTTCGCTCATGTGAAGTGTCCCAGCCTGTTTATATACGGCTTAAAAAAATGAGGGTGAACCAGGTTGCGCGAGATTATAGAGATCTGACGCACTAAAAACCAGTGTTACGCGCCATGAGCCTGAGTTTTTACATGCTTAATGCTACCAGCCACGGGAGAAAGTGGTATTCTCAGATGCATCTCGCAAGCCCGTCTTGTGGTAACGATTAACCTGCTAACCCAGTGACCTGCAACATTGTTTTGCAGCGCAACGACAAGGAGACCTATCGTGTCTGAACTGTCTCAATTATCTCCACAGCCGCTGTGGGATATTTTTGCCAAAATCTGCTCTATTCCGCACCCTTCCTATCACGAAGAACAGCTTGCCGAACATATTATGGGCTGGGCAAAGGAAAAAGGTCTGCACGCTGAGCGTGACCAGGTTGGCAATATTCTCATCCGCAAACCTGCCACCGCAGGTATGGAAAACCGTAAGCCAGTGGTATTGCAGGCGCACCTGGACATGGTTCCGCAGAAAAACAACGACACCGTTCACGACTTCACAAAAGACCCGATTCAGCCGTACATCGACGGTGAGTGGGTGAAGGCGCGCGGCACGACCCTGGGCGCAGATAACGGTATTGGTATGGCTTCCGCGCTGGCCGTGCTGGCTGACGACAGCGTGGAGCACGGTCCGCTGGAAGTGCTGCTGACCATGACTGAAGAAGCGGGCATGGATGGCGCGTTCGGTCTCCAGGCAAACTGGCTGCAAGCGGACATTCTGATCAACACCGACTCCGAAGAAGAAGGTGAGATCTACATGGGCTGCGCGGGCGGGATCGATTTCATCTCTACCCTGCCGCTGTCCCGCGAAGCGATTCCTGCCGGTTTCGAGACCTTTAAGCTGACGCTGAAAGGGCTGAAAGGCGGTCACTCCGGCGGTGATATTCACCTGGGCCTGGGCAACGCCAACAAACTGCTGGCGCGTTTCCTGGCGGGCCATGCCGCTGAACTGGATCTGCGTCTGGTGGACTTCAACGGCGGCACTCTGCGTAACGCGATCCCTCGCGAAGCCTTCGCGACCGTGGCGGTGCCTGCGGCGAAAGCGGAAGAGCTGAAAAACCTCTCCAGCCTGTATCTGGATATCCTGAAAAACGAGCTGTCTGAGAAAGAGAAAAACCTGACGGTGGTACTGGAGTCCGTTACAACGGATAAAGCCGCGCTGACCGCACAGTCTCGTGACACGTTCGTCCAGTTGCTGAACGCAACGCCAAACGGCGTGATCCGCAATTCTGACGTTGCAAAAGGCGTGGTTGAAACCTCCCTGAACGTGGGCGTAGTGACCATGGGCGACGACAGCGCAGAGATCATTTGCCTGATCCGTTCCCTGATCGACAGCGGTAAAGAGTACGTTGTGAGCATGCTGGAATCTCTGGGTACCCTGGCGGGCGCGAAAACGTCTGCAAAAGGCAGCTACCCGGGCTGGCAGCCGGATGCAAGTTCTCCGGTCATGGCACTGGTGCGTGAAACTTATCAGAGACTGTTCAACAGCACCCCGAACATTCAGGTTATTCACGCGGGTCTGGAATGTGGTCTGTTCAAGAAACCGTATCCGGATATGGACATGGTCTCCATCGGGCCGACCATCACGGGGCCACACTCCCCGGATGAGCAGGTTCACATTGAAAGTGTCGGTCACTACTGGACGCTGCTGACTGAGCTGCTGAAAGCAATCCCTGTTAAGTAATAAGCCGTTTGATGCCCGGTGGCGCTTCGCTTACCGGGCCTACGATTAGCCTAATCTACAGTCCCAGCACCAGCTGACGCTCCAGCTGCGGATCCAGCAATGTGACGTGCAGCCCCACCAGCCTTACCCCTCGTCCGCCCCGCCGCTCTTCCCATGCCTTTTTTGCCGTCGCAATAAGATCCTCTTTGTTGAGGCGTGGCCAGACGTGTTCCTGCGTCGTCTGCTGAAAATCGTTAAATTTCAGTTTGATGCCCTGCCGGGCAATAAGCAGATCTGGTTTGACCTTCAGTAAGCGTCGTTCAAGCTCAGGATAGAGTTGTTCCGTAATAATGGTTTCACACTCTGCCCAGTCATGGATATCTTCGCTCAGCGTGCGTTCAACGCCGACCGATTTACGCAGCCGTTCGTTGTTCACATCCCGGTCATCAATGCCCTGACTGCGTTCCCACAGTACGCGGCCAAACTTACCAAAACGCTTAAGCAGCAGCGCCAGATCGCTGCGCTGAACGTCTTCACAGGTGCGTAGCCCCATATTTTCCAGCTTCGCGGCGGAGACTTTACCCACACCGGGGATTTTGCTGAGCGGCAGCGTCTTTAAAAACGCCGGAACCTCTTCCGGGGTGATGACGTACTGGCCGTTGGGCTTATTTAAATCGGAGGCGATTTTGGCGAGAAATTTTATCGGCGCGACGCCTGCCGATGCCGTCAGGTTCAGCTCGTTAAAAATAGTCTGGCGGATCTCCTGCGCCATCAGGGTGGCGGAGCCGTGGCAGTGCACGCTGTGGGTGACATCCAGATAGGCTTCATCCAGCGATAACGGTTCAATCAGAGAGGTGTAGCGGGAGAAGATCTCCCGAATGTGGTTCGATGCTTCTTTATAGGCATCAAAACGTCCGGGCAAAAGAGTGAGATGCGGGCACAGTTTCAGCGCCATCGCTGTCGGCATGGCGCTGCGCACACCGTATTTGCGAGCAGGATAGTTGGCGGTGCTGATGACACCGCGCTGAACCCGGCTGCCGCCAATGGCGATGGGAATATCCCGCAGCGCCGGGTTGTCACGCATCTCCACTGCGGCAAAAAAGCAGTCCATATCGACATGGATTATTTTGCGCATAGTAAGCCCTCACTCATTACTGGATAAGTATACAGTAAACAAATGAGGGTTGAGAAGTATGCGTGGGAATTGTCGGGTGGCGGCGTTGCCTTACCAGACATACAAAACTAAATAATGCGTTGCTGCTCGCGAGCCATCCGTTTTTTTCGCGCATCGCACGGTTCCGGACAATCGCACACTTTTTCCATTCCGATGGAAGATATACCTCCACAGCTGCCCTGGATGCTTTTACGCTTGATGATCCAGCCTAAGGACATCCCGAATATCACCAGTACAAACACCGCAAAGGTCGCCAGAAAGGTCAGCATAATCAGCCTCCGAAATCATCGAGCATGATGTTCTCATCTTCCACGCCAAGATCTTTTAGCATCTTAATCACGGCAGCGTTCATCATTGGCGGGCCACACATATAAAACTCGCAATCTTCCGGTGCCGGGTGCTGTTTGAGGTAATTTTCATACAGCACGTTGTGGATGAAGCCCGTATAACCTGTCCAGTTATCTTCCGGCTGCGGATCGGATAACGCCACATGGAAGGTAAAGTTAGGGTTATCACGTGCCAGTTGTTCAAACTCATCGTCATAGAACATTTCGCGCAGTGAACGCGCCCCGTACCAGAAGCTAATCTTGCGCTTGCTGCCAAGGCGTTTGAGCTGGTCAAAGATATGTGAACGCATCGGCGCCATACCCGCACCGCCGCCGATAAAGACCATTTCCGCGTCGGTGTCTTTGGCAAAGAATTCGCCGAACGGGCCGGAAATCGTCACTTTGTCACCAGGCTTGAGGGACCAGATATAGGACGACATGACGCCAGGGGGTGCATCAGGCACATTCGGCGGCGGCGTGGCGATACGCACGTTGAGCATAATAATGCCCTTCTCTTCCGGGTAGTTAGCCATGGAATAAGCGCGAAGCGCGGGCTCTTTTACTTCGGAAACAAAGCGGAAGAGGTTAAATTTATCCCAGTCGGCCCGGTACTCCTCGGGCACGTCGAAGTCAGCATACGCCACGGTGTGTGCCGGACAATCAATCTGAATATACCCACCCGCACGGAACGGGACGCTCTCCCCTTCAGGAACGCGCAGCTTGAGCTCTTTAATGAACGTGGCTTTATTATCGTTAGAGATAACTTCGCACTCCCATTTTTTCACGCCGAAGATCTCCTCCGGCAGCTCAATCTTCATGTTCTGGCGCACAGCGACCTGACACGCCAGACGGCAGCCCTCTTTAGCTTCACGCTTCGTGATATGCGACAGTTCTGTTGGCAGAATATCCCCGCCACCCTCTTTCACCTTCACACGGCATTGTCCACAGGAGCCACCGCCGCCACAGGCAGACGAGACAAAAATCCCGTTGCCGGAGAGCGTATTAAGCAGCTTATCCCCTGCCGGGGTACGGATCTGATTCTGCGGATCGTCATTGATATCAATGATCACATCCCCGGAATTCACCAGCTTCGCACGCGCCGCCAGGATCAGCCCTGACAGCACCAGTACTATCAGCGTGAACATCACCACGCCAAGAATAATTTCCATCTTTTAGCCCTTATAGCTGCACACCGGAGAAGGACATAAAGCCCAACGCCATCAGGCCGGTGGTGATAAAGGTGATCCCTAAGCCACGAAGCCCCGCAGGTACGTTGGCATATTTCATTTTTTCACGGATCCCCGCCATGGTGACAATCGCCAGCATCCAGCCGATACCGGAACCGAAACCATACACAACCGATTCACTGAAGTTGTAATCGCGCTGAACCATAAATGAGACGCCGCCGAAAATGGCGCAGTTCACCGCGATTAGCGGCAGGAAGATCCCCAGTGCGTTGTACAGCGACGGGAAGTATTTATCGAAGATCATCTCCAGGATCTGAACAAGCGCCGCAATCACCCCGATAAAGGTGATGAAGTTCAGGAAGCTAAGATCAACGCCCTCCACCAGCGCGCCATCGCGAAGCACGAAGTTGAACACCAGGTTGTTAATCGGAACGGAAAGCCCCAGCACAACAGTGACCGCCACACCCAGACCGAATGCCGTCGATACCTTCTTAGAAACAGCAAGGAACGTACACATGCCCAGGAAGAAAGCGAGCGCCATGTTTTCAACAAACACCGCGCGCACAAATAAACTCAAGTAATGAGCCATCGTCGGTTACTCCTTTTCCTGCTGTTCAGGCTTCAGCGTACGAATCAGCCAGATCAGCAAACCGATAATGAAAAATGCGCTTGGTGCCAGCAGGAACAGGCCGTTCGGCAGATACCAGCCGCCGTTCTGTACCGTATCCAGCACCGGAATGCCAAACAGTTTGCCGCTGCCAATAAGTTCGCGCAGGAAACCAACCGTCAACAGGATCACACCGTAACCCAGCCCGTTGCCTATACCGTCCATAAAGCTCGCCAGTGGCGGCATTTTCATCGCATAGGCTTCAGCGCGCCCCATCACGATACAGTTGGTGATAATCAGGCCGACAAACACCGAAAGCTGCTTCGAGGTTTCATAAGCGAAGGCGCGCAGAAGCTGATCAACCACGATCACCAGCGAGGCGATGATCGCCATCTGGACAATGATCCTCACGCTGTTGGGTATGTGGTGGCGGATCATTGAGATAAACATGCTGGAAAACGCTGTCACCAGCGTTACCGCCAGCGTCATGACCACCGCCGTTTCCAGCTTGGTGGTTACCGCCAGAGCCGAGCATACGCCCAGCACCTGAAGCGTTATCGGGTTATTGGCTAAAAGTGGGCCAATCAGCACCTTTTTAACTTCTTTCAGTTCACCCGTATCAGCCATTGTTCAGCGCTCCTTCACGTACATTCTTCAGGAAGGGACCAAAGCCCAGTTCACCCATCCAGAAATCAAAGCTGTGCTGCACCCCATTAGAGGTGAGCGTGGCGCCGGAAAGGCCATCAACGGCAAATTCATCACCGGGACGCGCTCCTCCTTTCACCACCTTCAGCGCAGGCTGGCCGTTATCATCGAGCACTTTTTTACCGACAAACTGTGCCCGCCAGTTAGGGTTCTCAACTTCGCCCCCCAGCCCTGGTGTTTCGCCCTGATCGTAATATGTAATGCCTTTGACCGTACGGCCATCGGTATCCAGCGCCACAAAGGCGTACATCATTGACCATAAACCGTTGCCATAGATGGGCAACACGATTTCCTGGATGCGCTTTTGCTCGTCGCGGACGAGGTAAATCTCCGCGACATTGCTGCGGCGCTTAATGCCTGCCGGATCCTGCGAGGCGTCAAGCATGGTGCTCATCTGCGGATCTTTTAGCGCCAGCGCCTGGTTATATTTCGCCGGGTCTTTATCCATTAACTCCCCGGTTTTTAAATCCACCAGCCGTGCGGTAATGCGTTCGGCAAACACCGCTGCGACGTCATCCTTCGTCATGCCTTCCTGCATCAGCCCGGCAACGGCAAGGATGTTACGCTGTTTATCCAGCGCACGTTGCTCCTGCTGTAGCGGTTTCAACCCAACGGCAGAACCGGCCACGACAATGGAACAGACCAGACACAGTACCAGCACCACCAGCAGCGTTTTGCTGATACTGTCGTTATTTTTGATCTCAGCCACGCGCCTTCCTCCGCTTAATGTTGGCGCGCACGACCAGGTAGTCGAACAGCGGCGCAAACAGATTGGCAAACAGAATGGCCAACATCATCCCTTCCGGATAGGCCGGGTTGACCACGCGAATCAGTACACACATCACCCCAATGAGCGCGCCGTAGCACCATTTTCCTCTGTCGGTAAACGAAGCCGAGACGGGATCGGTGGCCATGAACATCATGCCAAACGCAAAGCCTCCCAGCACGAGGTGCCAGTACCACGGCATGGAGAACATCGGGTTAGTGTCTGAACCAATGAAATTGAAAAGCGTGGCGGTGAGGACCATCCCAAGCATGACGCCAGCGACAATGCGCCAGGACGCCACGCGGCCAAAGAGGATGATGGCTCCGCCGATCAAAATCATCAGGGTAGACACTTCACCGATGGAGCCTGGAATATTGCCAATAAACGCATCAAACCAGGTGACAGGCTGTCCGGTTGCATTGTTAACCAGCGTTTCGCCGCCGCCAGCCGCCCACTGTGAAAGTGGCGTCGCGCCGGAGAATCCGTCTGCTGCCGTCCACACCAGGTCGCCCGAGATTTGCGCCGGATAAGCAAAGAACAGGAACGCGCGCCCTGCCAGTGCCGGGTTGAGGAAGTTGCGTCCGGTCCCGCCGAAGATCTCCTTGGCAATCACCACGCCAAAGCTGATCCCCATCGCCGCCTGCCAGAGCGGCAGCGTTGGCGGAACAATCAGCGCAAACAGAATAGAGGTAACAAAGAAGCCTTCGTTTATCTCATGTTTGCGAATAATAGCGAACAGAACCTCCCAGAAACCGCCCACAATAAAGACAGTCATATAGATGGGGAGGAAGAAGACAGCGCCCAGCGTCATCATGCTGATCCAGCCTGCATCTGCCGCAAAGCTCACCCCCAGCGACTGCGCCAGACGATAGTGCCAGTCAGACTGAATCACCTGCGCCAGCTGCTCTGCATCGTACATATGGTGCAGCGCCGGAATAGTCTGCAACCCAACGTTATACATCCCCCAGAACATGGCCGGGAAGACCGCAAACCAGACCAGAATCATCATTCGCTTGAGGTCGATGGCGTCGCGAACGTGCGCCGCGCCTTTCGTCACCAGACCCGGCGTGTAGAAAATGGTCGTTGTCGCTTCATACAGCGGGTAGTACTTTTTGAGCTTCCCTTCGGTAAAGTGCGGCTCAATTTTTTCAAAGAGGTGTTTTAAGCCCATGGTTATCCTTCCTGCTCAATGCGGGTTAACACCTCGCGCAATACGGGTCCATATTCGTATTTACCTGGACACACATAGGTACACAGCGCCAGATCTTCTTCGTCCAGCTCCAGACAGCCCAGCGCCTGGGCACCGTCGGTATCGCCGGCCAGCAGATCGCGCAGCAGCACAGTGGGCAGAATATCCAGCGGCATCACGCGTTCGTAGTTGCCAATCGGGACCATGGCGCGCTCACCGCCGTTGGTGCTGGTGGAGAAGTTAAACAGCTTACGACGCAAAAAGTGGCCGAGCGTGGTACGGGTTACCGAGTATTTTTCTGCGCCAGGCAGCACCCAGCCGAACAGTTCTTTCTCGCGCCCTTCAAGCACCACGCTCACCTGAAGATGGAAACGACCCAGCCAGGCCATCGGGCCTGTCGCGTGTCTGCCGCTCAGCACCGAGCCGGAAATAATGCGGTTCTCACCCTCTTTCGTTTCGCCAGCCAACAGCGCCGTCAGGTCTGCCCCAAGCAGCGTGCGAACCAGACGCGGTTGGGTTGCCTGAGGGCCGCCGATGGCAATAATGCGTTCTGCGCACAGCTCACCCCTGGTGAAGAGCTTACCGATAGCGATCACGTCCTGATAATTAAGATGCCAGACCTGTTTCGTCAGGCTTACCGGCTCCAGGAAATGAATATGCGTTCCCACCAGTCCGGCCGGATGCGGGCCGGCAAATTCATTAAAGGCGACCTGCCCTTGAGGATGCCCGCCCAGCTTACCGCCGCTGGCCTGGCAGACATGCACTTTGCCCGGCGTCAGGCGCGTTAACACGGTGAGGCCGGCATCGAAAGCTTTGCGTTCCGCCAGGATAAGAGGCTGCGGATCCGCGCTGAGCGGGTTGGTGTCGATGGCCGTAACGAAGATAGCGGCTGGCACAGTGCCAGGTACGGGCGTTTTGCTATAGGGACGCGTGCGAAGCGCCGTCCACAGTCCTGACTCCAGCAGTTGCGTCTGCACCGCGTCGTGGCTGAGGGTAGCGAGATCGGCGGCGTCAAAACGCGCAAACTCGCGTTTTTCGTCACCTTCAATTTGAATGACAACCGACTGCAGGACGCGACGCTCACCACGATGGATGGCGACGACGGTACCGCTGGCAGGGGCTGTAAACATAACGCCAGGATTTTTTTTATCCTCGAAGAGTGCCTGGCCTTTTATTACACGATCGCCTTCCTGTACAAGCATCGCGGGGCGCATGCCCACGTAATCATCACCCACAATAGCGACATGATGAATACTGGCGCCGGTCGTTACGTGCTGTTCAGGCACGCCAGAGATTGGCAGATCGAGTCCTTTTCTGATTCTAAACATGTGGTTAGCAGGTATCCATGAACAACAATCCAGAGAGGCCGGAGTGTACCATTTTCGGCCCTGCCAAGGGCAGTAAATCCGCCGTCTGGCGCGCCGAAATGCGAGCTATTGCGCAAAGTTCCTGGAGTCAGGACGATATGAATGGGTTATAAAGTAAAACTAATTTGTAAACGCAAAGGTTGGCTCTTGCGAAAATCTCCATCGGTGCTAATGTGAGCGCTCCTGTCCAGATTAGTCTGATTTCGGGTGTCTTTTGCCGTTCTGGCAAGTTGGTCATTGTTTTATCAAGGAACCAGTAGTATGCGTAAAATCGCATTGTTCATTGCGATGCTTCTGATACCGTGCATGTCGTTTGCCGGGCTGCTTGGCAGTAATAGTTCAACGACGCCGGTCAGCAAAGAGTATAAACAGCAGTTGATGGGATCCCCGGTTTATATTCAAATCGTCAAGGAAGAGCGCACACTCGATCTGTTTGTCAAAATGGGCGAGACGTATCAACTGCTCGATAGCTACAAAATCTGTAACTATTCTGGCGGACTGGGGCCGAAACAGCGCCAGGGTGACTTCAAAAGTCCGGAAGGGTTTTACAACGTTCAGCGTAACCAGCTAAAACCGGACAGCCGCTTCTATAAAGCGATTAACATCGGTTTCCCCAATGCCTTCGACCGTGCGCACGGTTACGAAGGGAAATACCTGATGATCCACGGCGCCTGCGTGTCTGTCGGCTGTTATGCGATGACGGATTCCGGCATTGATGAAATCTTCCAGTTTGTCACGGGCGCACTGGTCTTCGGCCAGCCGAATGTTCAGGTCAGCATCTATCCGTTCCGTATGACGGATGCCAACATGGCGCGCCATAAGTACTCTGTTTACACAGATTTCTGGAAACAGCTAAAACCGGGTTATGACTACTTCGAGCAGACCCATAAGCCGCCGGTGGTGTCCATCGTCAATGGCCGTTACGTGGTGAGTAAACCGCTCAGCCATGAAGTGGTTCAGCCTCAGCTGGCGTCAAATTACGCGGTCCCCGAGACAAAATAGCGCCCACTCGCCTGGCATGATCTTTTGCCAGGTTTCGTTGCCCGTCAGCGGCTGCGTTGCAATGACAGTGACCACATCGTTCGGTGTGGTCTCCTTCTGAAAATCAATTTCCACATCCTGATCGAGCAGCGTGGCGACGCCAAACGGCGCACGTCGGGTGATCCAGAACAGATTCGTCGAGCAGAATGCCATCACGTAGCGTCCGTCAGACAGCAGCATATTAAACACGCCCTTCTCGCGTAACTCAGACGCCAGTGACGCTATGTACTTAAATACTGCGGTCATGTTGCCGGGCGTACGGGGGTAGCGCTCGGTCAGCTTGTGCAGCAGCCAGCAAAATGCTTTTTCGCTGTCCGTTTCACCGACAGGACGAAAATTGCCGGTTTCCAGTGATTTATAGCCCGAGAGCTGCCCGTTGTGCGCATAGGTCCAGTTACGTCCCCACAGTTCACGGGTAAACGGATGGGTATTTTCCAGCGCCACTTCGCCACGATTGGCCTGGCGGATATGGGCGATCACCGAACAGGATTTAATAGGATAGTCCTGCACCAGTCTGGCAATGGGTGAGTTAAAGCTGGGCTGTGGATCTTTAAACTTGCGACATCCTTTGCCTTCGTAGAAGGTAATGCCCCAGCCGTCTTTATGCGGCCCGGTTCCTCCACCGCGCTGAACCAGCCCGGTGAAACTAAAGCAGATATCGGTTGGCACATTGGCGCTCATCCCGAGCAGTTCGCACATAGAACACCTCCACAACAGCGGGGGGCACCGGCGCCCCCCAGCGAAGTCTTACTTAACCATCTCTTTTTCGATCAGTTGGATCAGGATGTGGATCACTTTGATGTGAATTTCCTGAACGCGATCCGCATAACCGAAGTGTGGTACACGGATTTCAATGTCCGCTGTACCGTCCATCTTACCGCCATCTTTCCCGGTCAGGGTGATCACTTTCATGCCCTTCTCACGCGCGGCGGCGATCGCTTTGATCACGTTAGCGGAGTTACCGGACGTGGAGATCCCCAGCAGCACGTCGCCTTCACGGCCTACGGCTTCAACGTAGCGGGAAAAGATATGGTCGTAACCGAAGTCGTTGCCTACACAGGAGATGTGGCTCACGTCGGAAATCGCAATCGCCGGGTAGCCCGGACGGTTTTCGCGATAGCGTCCGGTCAGCTCTTCGGCGAAGTGCATGGCGTCACAGTGGGAACCGCCGTTACCGCAGGAAAGCACTTTACCGCCGGCTTTGAAACTGTCGGCAAGCAGGACCGCCGCGCGCTGAATAGCGTGAATATTGGCATCATCTTTCAGAAAATTCGCCAGCGTTTCCGCCGCTTCGTTCAGTTCGTTACGAATAAGATCCTGGTACATGAGGATAATCCTTCAGTATTGATGAAATAACACAGTGGAGTGTACCGGATAGCAGTAAAAGCGAGAAGCTAAAGCCATGCGAATCGTCCGGCGTTTTGATTTTTTGTGCCGGCTAAAACGCGAACAATGTGAACCAGGTTGTAATTATTTTGTAAACACATTGCTAAAGGAAATGACATCAACTACAACCATATCATCACAAGTGGTCAGACCTCCTACAAGCAAGGGAGCTTTTCTTTATGATGATTTTGAGCATTTTCGCAACCGTTGTGCTGCTCGGGGTGTTGTTCTATCACCGTGTCAGTTTATTCCTGAGTAGCCTGATTCTTCTGGCCTGGACGGCTGCACTTGGCGTCGCTGGCCTGTGGAATATCTGGGTACTTGTTCCCCTGGCAATCATTTTGCTGCCGTTTAACCTGACGCCGATGCGTAAGTCGATGATCTCCGCGCCGGTGTTCAAGGGATTCCGTAAAGTGATGCCGCCGATGTCGCGCACGGAGAAAGAAGCGATTGATGCGGGCACGACCTGGTGGGAAGGCGATCTGTTCCAGGGCAACCCGGACTGGAAAAAGCTGCACAACTACCCGCAGCCGCGTCTGACCGCCGAAGAACAAGCCTTTATTGACGGCCCGGTGGAAGAAGCCTGCCGCATGGCGAACGATTTTGCCATCACTCACGAAATGGCCGACCTGCCGCCTGAGCTGTGGGCATATCTGAAAGAGCATCGCTTCTTCGCGATGATCATTAAGAAAGAGTACGGCGGTCTGGAATTCTCCGCTTACGCTCAGGCTCGCGTCCTGCAAAAACTGGCGGGTGTTTCCGGGATCCTGGCGATCACCGTTGGCGTGCCAAACTCCTTAGGCCCGGGCGAGCTGTTACAGCATTACGGTACGGAAGAGCAGAAAGATCACTATCTGCCGCGTCTGGCGCGTGGTCAGGAAATTCCGTGCTTCGCGCTGACCAGCCCGGAAGCCGGTTCTGATGCCGGTGCGATCCCGGATACTGGCGTGGTCTGCATGGGCGAATGGCAGGGCGAACAGGTGCTGGGCATGCGCCTGACCTGGAACAAACGTTATATCACCCTGGCGCCTATCGCCACCGTACTCGGTCTGGCGTTCAAACTTTCTGACCCGGAAAAACTGCTGGGCGGTGAAGAAGATTTGGGCATTACCTGTGCGCTGATCCCAACCTCGACCCCGGGGGTTGAAATTGGTCGTCGTCATTTCCCGCTGAACGTACCGTTCCAGAACGGCCCGACTCGCGGTCAGGATATCTTTGTGCCGATTGACTACATCATCGGTGGTCCGAAAATGGCCGGCCAGGGCTGGCGTATGCTGGTGGAATGTCTGTCGGTGGGCCGCGGCATTACCCTGCCGTCGAACTCTACCGGCGGTCTGAAATCGGTGGCGATGGGGATTGGGGCTTACGCGCATATCCGCCGTCAGTTCAAAATCTCCATCGGCAAGATGGAAGGTATCGAAGAGCCGCTGGCGCGTATTGCGGGCAATGCCTACGTGATGGACGCCGCAGCCTCGCTGATTACCTACGGTATTATGCTGGGCGAGAAACCCGCCGTGCTGTCGGCGATTGTGAAGTACCACTGTACCCACCGTGCACAGCAGTCAATTATTGATGCAATGGATATCGCAGGCGGTAAAGGCATTATGCTTGGCGAAGGCAACTTCCTGGCGCGCGGCTATCAGGGTGCACCGATTGCCATCACCGTGGAAGGGGCAAACATCCTGACCCGTAGCATGATGATCTTCGGCCAGGGTGCGATTCGTTGCCATCCGTACGTGCTGGAAGAGATGGCCGCTGCGCAGAATAACGACGTGGATGCCTTCGACAAGCTGCTGTTCAAACATATCGGTCACGTTGGCAGCAATGAAGTTCGCAGCTTCTGGCTCGGCCTGACGCGGGGGCTGACCAGCGCGACGCCGACCCGCGATGCAACCAAACGTTACTACCAACACCTGAACCGTCTGAGCGCTAACCTGGCGCTGCTGTCTGACGTCTCCATGGCCGTTCTGGGCGGAAGCCTGAAGCGTCGCGAACGCATCTCCGCCCGTCTGGGTGATGTGCTGAGCCAGATCTTCCTGGCCTCTGCGGTGCTGAAACGCTACGACGATGAAGGCCGTCAGGAAGCGGATCTGCCGCTGGTGCACTGGGGCGTGCAGGATGCGATGTATCAGGCGGAACAGGCGATTGACGACCTGCTGGCAAACTTCCCGAACCGCTTCGTGGCGGGCGCCCTGCGCGCGGTGATCTTCCCGACCGGTCGTCACCATCTGGCACCGTCTGACAAGCTGGATCATAAAGTGGCGAAGATCCTCCAGGTACCAAGCGCAACCCGTTCCCGTATTGGCCGTGGTCAATACCTGGAACCTACCCCGCATAACCCGGTAGGTTTGCTGGAAGAAGCGCTGCTTGACGTGATGGCCGCCGACCCGATTCACCAGAAGATCTGCAAACAGCTGGGCAAAAACCTGCCGTTTACACGACTGGATGAGCTGGCAAAACAGGCGCTGGCGGGTGGCATCATCGACAACAGCGAAGCTGCGATTCTGGTGAAAGCCGAAGAGAGCCGTCTGCGCAGTATTAACGTGGATGATTTCGAACCAGAAGAGCTGGCGACTCAGCCGGTAAAGCTGCCAGAGAAGCACCGCAAACCTGAAGCGGCATAAGGTATTTTGCTCTCACAAACCCCGCCCCGCGCGGGGTTTTTTATTGCCACAATTTCTGGTAATGACGTGCTACAGTGTCAAAAAGTGTTTATTAAGGAGCCTGTATCGTGCCTGGTTTAAAGATTTCTGTTTTGCAGCAACCTTTAGTGTGGATGGACGGCCCCGCCAACCTTCGCCATTTTGATCGCCAGCTGGAAGAGATTACCGGACGCGATGTGATTGTCCTGCCGGAGATGTTCACCACAGGTTTCGCGATGGAGGCAGCAAAACAGTCCATGCCGCAGGACGAGGTGGTGGCCTGGATGCACGCCAGGGCGCAGGAAACAAACGCGCTGATTGCCGGTAGCGTCGCACTCCAGACCGGGCGCGGACCGGTCAACCGCTTCCTGCTGGTCGAGCCGGAAGGAAACGTCCATTTCTACGATAAGCGCCATCTGTTCCGCATGGCGGATGAACATCAACATTATGAAGCCGGAAGCGAACGCGTGGTATTTGAATGGCGTGGCTGGCGTATTCTGCCGCTGGTCTGCTATGACCTGCGCTTCCCGGTGTGGTCGCGCAACCGCAACGATTATGACCTGGCGTTGTACGTCGCCAACTGGCCCGCCCCACGCTCGCTGCACTGGCAGGCTTTACTGACCGCGCGCGCAATTGAAAATCAGGCTTATGTCGTTGGCTGTAACCGCGTAGGAACGGACGGCAACGGGCATCACTATCGCGGTGACAGCCGGGTGATCAGTCCGCAGGGTGAGATTATTGCCACCGCCGAGCCGCATCAGGCGACACGAATTGACGCTGAGATCTCGTTAACGGCGTTAAAGGAGTATCGGGAGAAGTTTCCGGCCTGGCAGGATGCAGATCAGTTTACGATCGGATAAACGCAACCCGCGATGTTACCCTGGCTTATCGCCTTGCGTAACATCAGGGAAAAGCAGAAATGAAAAAGGCCCACGTTATAAATAACGTGGGCCTGAATAGTGGCGGAACGGACGGGACTCGAACCCGCGACCCCCTGCGTGACAGGCAGGTATTCTAACCGACTGAACTACCGCTCCACTGTTCCCGTTTGGGGAACGAGGCGAATATTACGGTTTGCCTCTGAACTCGTCAACGCTTTTTCTCAGGTTTTGAATCGTTTGCTGCAAAATTCACCCAAACGGTGATTTAACAAACGTTTCGGCACATTTTCACGTGCGCCACAAACAGCTTCCGCCCTTCTTCTGCACTAAATCGAGACGAGATTCATGGTTCATCAGTTCTTCATCACTGGCTAAAACAACCCGCAGGCGATTCGCCTGACGCACAATGCGCTGAATTCCCCCTTCATCCCGCGTCTGCTGGGATTCATTTTCCATACTGAATTTCATCGACGTTTGCCCGCCGGTCATGGTCAGGTAGACATCGGCCAGGATCTGGGCATCGAGCAATGCGCCATGCAGCGTTCGCTTGGTGTTGTCTATCTCATAGCGAGAGCACAGGGCATCAAGGCTGTTACGCTTGCCGGGGAACATCTTCCTTGCCAGCGCCAGGCTATCCGTGACTTTACAGAACGTATTCGTCTTCGGAATATCACGGTTGAGCTTGCTGAACTCATAGTCCATAAAGCCGATATCGAACGACGCGTTATGAATGACAAGTTCCGCACCTCTGATGTAGTCGAGAAATTCATCTGCGACGTCGGCAAAGGTGGGCTTATCCAGCAAAAACTCGTCGGCAATTCCGTGAACGCCGAACGCTTCCGGGTCCACCAGCCGATCGGGTTTGAGGTAAACGTGGAAGTTGTTGCCCGTAAGGCGACGGTTCACCACTTCAACGGCACCAATCTCAATGATTTTATGCCCTTCGTAGTGGGCGCCAATCTGGTTCATACCGGTGGTTTCGGTATCGAGAACAATCTGGCGAGTAATTGCAGTGCTCATAGCGGTCATTTATGTCAGACTTATCGTTTTACTGAACGTTTCAAATACAGGAAGTCTACCAGAGATGCGTAAACAGGTAGAAATTTTCACCGATGGATCTTGTCTCGGTAACCCAGGGCCCGGCGGCTATGGTGCCATTATGCGCTATCGCCAGCATGAAAAAACCTTTAGTGAAGGCTATTTCCTGACCACCAACAACCGCATGGAGTTGATGGCGGCCATCGTGGCGCTGGAAGCGTTAAAAGAACATTGCGACGTGGTGCTGAGTACCGACAGCCAGTATGTCCGCCAGGGCATTACCCAATGGATCCACAACTGGAAAAAACGCGGCTGGAAAACGGCAGAGAAAAAACCGGTCAAGAATGTCGATCTCTGGAAGCGTCTTGATGCCGCCCTCGGTCAGCACGAAATCAAATGGGAGTGGGTAAAGGGGCACGCCGGTCATCCTGAAAACGAACGCTGTGACGAGCTGGCTCGCGCGGCGGCATCCAACCCAACCCATGAGGATGCAGGTTATCAACCTGAATCCTGATCACGGTTTTTTGTACTGCCGCGTGGCCCCCACGGTCTGGCGGATCCGCGTTTTTGATTTGCTTTGCTTCATTGGGTTGAGCGTAAGGGGGATCGTCCTCTTACGCGCGACAATAAATTGCATGCAGCCCAGCGCGGGTAAATGGGTGCTTAATAAGACCCCGCCTTTACGCGTCCAGGGGATGACCTGAAAACCCCCATAGCTCAGCACTTCGAAATTTAACAGTGAAAGCCAGTCCAGCTGGCGCATCATGGTAAACATCCTGCTGTTATAGGGCGGCGTGCGGCGCAGAACGGGCGTCAGTTTACGTAGCCCCATCAGACTCAGCGGATTAAAACCGCTCAGGATCAGCCAGCCGTCATCAATCAAAACGCGGTCGGCTTCCCGCAGCAGACGATGGGGATCGCTGCACCAAGGCAGCGTATGGGCGAGCAGACAGGCATCAATGGATTTTTCCGCAAACGGCAAATGCAGCGGATCCGCTTTCACCTGAACCGGGGAGCCATTAAGCGATACGCTAACCTGATGCGAGATAGCGCAGCTTTCGGTATTGATTTCTGCGCTCAGATTGCCAATCTTAAGCAGGTGAAAACCATACATTTTCGCGAGCCAAGGTTTAAGCTGAAGTTCTAAGGCCTCGCGATAATATTCACCCCAGGGCAACTCTGCCCAACGTTCCGGTGGTGCGACAGTCTGAGGTATCCTTGCCGGTTTCATCAAAACACCCGCCACGCTATAAGAGGTAATGCATGAATCTTATCAGTATTTCCGCCTTTCAGGACAATTACATCTGGGTTTTAGTCGACGACGATCGCAGATGCATCATTGTTGATCCAGGCGAATCCGCACCGATCCTGCACGCGATAAAAGAAAACGGCTGGCAGCCTGAAGCGATCCTACTTACCCATCACCATCACGATCATGTCGGCGGTGTTCCCGATCTCCTTGCGCGCTATCCTCATCTTCCCGTCTACGGACCGGCAGAGACACAGGATAAGGGTACGACGCAAGTTGTCGAAGAAGGCGAAAGTATCCTCATCCTCGGGTGGGAGTTTTCCGTATTTGCTACGCCAGGTCACACTTCCGGTCATCTCTGTTTCTACAGCAAACCTTATCTGTTTTGTGGCGACACGCTGTTTTCTGGCGGCTGTGGAAGGCTGTTTGAAGGCACGCCAGAACAGATGTATCAATCTTTACAAAAAATTAATGCGCTTCCAGCCGACACCGTAATTTGTTGCGCACATGAGTATACATTAGGGAATATGAAGTTTGCTGCAAGCGTGCTGCCTGAGGATCGGGCGATTCAGGATTATTACCTGAAAGTGAAGGAGTTACGTGCAAAAAACCAAAAAACACTCCCCGTAATTCTGAAAAATGAACGACAAATTAATTTATTTTTAAGAACTGATGATGTTGATTTAATTAATAAAATTAATCAAGAAACAAATTTGTTACAACCTGAAGCGCGATTTGCATGGTTAAGGTCAAAGAAAGATAACTTCAGATAATTGCGGGTTGCCTTTTCAAAATTTCGCCGTTATCATCGCTCGTCTTTTAAGCAACTATTGACACACACATGAAGGCAAAAGCGATATTACTCGCCTCTGTCCTGCTTGTAGGTTGCCAGTCACAAAACGGCAGCAACGTACAACAGCACGCACAGAGCCTTTCTGCGGCTGGTCAAGGGGAAGCAGGGAAGTTTACGAGTCAGGCGCGATGGTTGGACGATGGGACATCCTTCGCGCAGGAACAAGACTTGTGGGCCTCTATTGGCGACGAGCTAAAGATGGGAATTCCGGAAAACAGCCGGATTCGCGAACAGAAACAGAAGTATTTGAGAAATAAGAGCTATCTCCACGATGTAACATTACGGGCAGAGCCGTATATGTACTGGATAGCCGGGCAAGTTAAGAAACGTAACATGCCTATGGAACTGGTACTACTACCCATAGTGGAGAGCGCTTTTGACCCGCACGCGACGTCTGGCGCCAATGCAGCAGGCATCTGGCAGATCATTCCGAGCACAGGGCGAAATTATGGTTTAAAGCAGACCCGCAACTACGATGCGCGTCGTGATGTTGTCGCTTCAACGACAGCCGCTCTCGACATGATGCAACGTCTGAACAAGATGTTTGACGGCGACTGGTTATTGACTGTCGCGGCGTATAACAGTGGTGAAGGTCGTGTACTGAAGGCAATGAAAGCGAATAAAGCGCGTGGAAAATCCACAGACTTCTGGTCGCTCTCGCTGCCACAGGAAACAAAGATTTACGTACCGAAAATGCTGGCACTGAGTGACATTCTCAAGAACAGCAAACGTTACGGTGTACAACTGCCAACACCAGACGAAAGTCGTGCACTGGCGCGTGTCCGCCTCAGCAGTCCGGTTGATATTCAACAGGTTGCCGATATGACGGGTATGTCGGTAAGTAAGCTTAAAACCTTTAATGCAGGTGTTAAAGGCTCCACGCTGGGTGCTAGTGGCCCACGCTATGTGATGGTTCCGCAGAAACATGCGGAACAGTTACGAGAGTCTTTAGCTTCGGGTGAAATCGCAGCCGTTCAGTCCACGCTGATCGCTGATACGTCGCCTGTAAGCAGCCGCAGCTATAAGGTGCGTTCAGGTGATACGCTTTCAGGTATTGCATCACGTCTTGGCGTGAATGCGAAAGATCTCCAGCAGTGGAATAATCTGCGCGGATCTGGTCTGAAAGTGGGTCAAAAGCTGAACGTAGGTGCAGGTAGCAGCGCACAGCGTCTCGCTAAAAACAGCGATAGCATTACCTATCGCGTACGTAAAGGCGACTCGCTGTCCAGTATTGCTAAGCGTCACGGCGTAAACATCAAAGATGTGATGCGCTGGAACAACGATACTGACAACCTGCAACCTGGCGACCAGCTGACGTTGTTTGTGAAAAACAGCGCTACGCCAGATTCCTGATAGTACGTTCGCTTGTTAAAAAGGCACCGATTCCCCTCGGTGCCTTTTTTGTTTATCCTGCTTTTTGCGCTTCAGCCATAATGGTGTCGCTAGTAAACGAACCATCGTCATGCAGCTCAAAGTACGCCTTCACATCAGCAGAGGCGCTCTCCTGGTACAATCGGATCGCCTGAGTTAATGCCTCGGGGGTGCGCATCCGCGCAATCCATGACGCAAACTCCAGCGGCAAACGGTCGGTTATCAATGAGCGTGAAATCAAGCCGGCTTCGGTGATAAACGTAAGCCACTCTCCACTGGAGTAGTTTTGCACGTGCGAGGTATCACGCAGCGCTTCAACCGTCTGGAGCCAGATATTTCGTACCGGATGTCCGGGAGACATCACGTCCATGATGATGAAGATTCCGCCCGGTTTGAGTACGCGTTTTACTTCCCGTAATGCCTGCCCCACATCATGCCAGTGGTGTGCAGAGTAACGGCTAATCACAACCTCAAACGATGCATCCTCAAAGGGTAAAGATTCAGCGTAGCCCTGTCGCGTCGTGACGTTATTCAGCCCTTTCGCTTTCGCCGCTTCAGCAACCACATCCAGCATCTGGCTCGATAAGTCATACGCCGTCACCTGAGCAACCTGCTGTGCGGCGGTAAAACTGGCGTGCCCCGCTCCGCAGCCTAAGTCCAGCACGTGCGCGTCAGGAAACGCGGCGAGCCGTTCGCCGAGACGTACCAGATCGCGGCCAGAGGCATGTACGGCACTGCTCAGGTAGGCACTTGCCTGAGAACCAAACTGTTTTTCGACGTTGTCATGATGGGAGTGTGTTGTTGTCATGTTGCTGTCCTTTTATGGGTTAAAAAATAAAGGGCAGCACCCGCACAGGCCTGCCCCACGGCAGACCTGACGCACCATTATTTATCAGGTTTGCCGGGACTGAATTCAACTAGTAGAGGATTATGATCGGAGGCGCGCGTCACCAGAACGGAGGCGTCGTGCACGCTTAAACCCCGATAGAAGACAAAATCGAGAGGACGACCAAACGCTTTCTTGCGCTGGTCATCGTTAAAACGAACTTCACGCAGCGACATTTCACGCGCGAAGCGGTATAACGCGTTCATACGCGGACGGCTCCAGGCATTGAAGTCCCCGGCCATAATGATCGGCCCACTGTGATGAGCAATCTGATCGCCGATGGGAAGTAACTGCTTACTGTACACATCAACACCCAGGCTGAAGTTCACCGCATGAATGTTTACCACCATCAGCAGACGGGTGTCGGGCAACGGATAGACCGTGACCAGCGCTGATTTTGCCAGACGCAGGATCGGCTCACGTTCACGCAGCGGGCAGCAATAGACCGGATGTGCGGCTGAAAGGGTCATCACCCCGGAAGGATGCTGTGGCAGAACAAAGGCAGGCACCTGATCGGCTGCAAGATAGTTCGTCGTTGCAAACCTGACCAGTTCAGGCGTGGTTTGCGCCTCCTGTAACAGAACCAGATGCGCATCTTTACCAAAATTTTGAAGTACGGATAACCACTCCGCACGCTGTTGCTTAAAGATGTTCCACACCAGTACGCGAATTTTTTCGTCACTGCTTAATGGAGTGCCCGCTGGTAATGCCTGGCTAAGGCTCGCAAACGACCCCGGAGGCAAGATCCTCTCCGCAGGCATTCCGGCAACATAACGCATGGCATAGGTATTTTTTCGCACTTTTGGAAACGGCCTCTGTAACATTAACCAGCCCGGAAAACGGACTGGTTCTAATGTTATAGGGATTTTAGGTCACACTTTCAACGCAATTACTGAGAAACCGCTTTCCAGTTTTGTAAGCAAGCACTTACTGACACTTATCCAAGTGCGACGCGAGCGGGTTTATCAAGCCGTCCACTAAGACCAATAAGGAGGAAAGCGATAAGCACAATTACCGCACCAATCCATGGCGTTTGGGTTAATCCAACACGTTCAACCACCTGCCCACCAATAACCGAACCGAGTGCGATACCGATATTAAATGCGGCGATATTCAGCCCAGATGCGACATCCACCGCATTAGGCGTATAACGTTCGGCTTTCTGCACAACATATACCTGCAATCCCGGCACGTTACCAAAAGCGAATATCCCCATAACCAACACCGTTACCAGCGCGGCGTATTGCATCGATGCGGTGAACTGGAAAATCATCAGCAGGGCAACCAGGGCGGCGAAGATGAATTTCAGCGCCGGTACCGCACCATGCTTATCCGCAAGCTTGCCGCCCCAGATATTGCCGATTGCGACGGAGATACCGTAGCCCAGTAAAATCTAGCTCACCGCGCCCGGAGAAAAACCAGCCAGTTCCTGCATCATCGGTGCAAGGAAGGTGAACGCAGTGAACACACCTCCATAACCCAGGGCCGTAACGGCATAGATCAGCAGCAGGCGCGGGTGTGTCAGAACTTTAACCTGATCGCTCAGGCTGGCGCTCGCGCGCCCCGGAATACTGGAGGGCACCAGCAGCAGGCTGGCTACCAGAGCAATCACGCCCAACAGCGATACCGCGAGGAAGATTTCACGCCAGCCAAAATGTTGTCCGATAAACGTTCCTAACGGCACGCCGGTGACCAGCGCGACGGTTAAGCCACCAAACATAATCGCAATGGCTGACGCCGCTTTCTCTTTTGGCACCAGGCTGGTTGCAATCGTGGAACCGATGGAGAAGAAGACACCGTGCGCGAGGCCTGTCAGCAGGCGGGCAATGACCAGCGTGGAGTAATCCGGTGACTGCCACGCCAGAATATTGCCAGCGGTGAAGAGCACCATCAGGGCAACTAACAGTTGTTTACGTGGAAAGCGTCCAGTCAGTGCGGTCAGCACAGGCGCCCCAACAGCGACGCCTAACGCGTAAATAGATACCAGCAGCCCGGCAGAAGGCAGCGAGATAGCTAGTTGTTCAGCAATGGTAGGAACAAGTCCTACAATAACAAATTCGGTCGTGCCAATTGCAAAGGCACTGATCGTCAGGGCAAGAAGCGCCAGTGGCATAAAATACTCCGTCTCTTCAGGATTAAGATGACAGGCAGTATGCGCCAGTGTTTAAATAACAAAAATGGTTAGAATCTCAATAGAATTTTGCAGGTGATGCAATAATGAAAGCCACATCGGAAGAACTGACTGTCTTCGTTGCCGTTGTTGAAAGCGGCAGCTTCAGCCGTGCTGCCGAACAGCTCGGGCAGGCGAACTCCGCCATCAGCCGCTCGGTGAAAAAGCTGGAGATGAAGCTCGGGGTGAGTCTGCTCAACAGAACAACGCGGCAGCTCAGCCTGACGGAAGAAGGTGAACGTTATTTTCGACGCGTGCAGTCCGTTTTGCAGGAGATGGCGGCAGCAGAAACGGAAATCATGGAATCTCGCAGCACGCCGCGTGGGCTGCTGCGCATAGATGCGGCGACGCCGGTCGTGCTGCATTTCCTGATGCCGTTGATTAAACCCTTCCGCGAACGCTACCCGGAGATGACCCTGTCTCTGGTCTCCTCTGAGACGTTCATTAACCTGATTGAGCGTAAAGTTGACGTGGCGATCCGCGCGGGAACCCTGACGGATTCAAGTTTACGCGCTCGCCCTCTGTTCACCAGCTACCGCAAAATTATCGCGTCACCGCAATATATTGCAGAGCATGGCAAACCTGAGACCGTTGAGGAGCTGAAGCAGCACCTGTGCCTGGGCTTTACGGAGCCTGTCTCGCTGAACACCTGGCCCGTGGCCTGTCATGACGGACAACTTCATGAGATCACCTGCGGACTTTCGTCTAATAGCGGGGAAACGCTGAAACAGCTATGTCTTGAAGGAAACGGGATCGCCTGTTTATCAGACTATATGATTGATAAGGAAATAGCCGCGGGCCAGCTAGTTGAGCTAATGGCTGACAAACGCTTACCTGTAGAGATGCCTTTTAGCGCGGTGTATTACAGTGACAGAGCAGTAAGTACGCGCATACGCGCATTTATCGACTTCCTTAGTGAGCATATAAAAACAGCTCCCGGAGGAGCTGTATGAGGGTTTAAAGGCACAGAGGGAGGGTTTTTATTAATCCCAGTTAGGTGCTAACCCTTCGGGGCTGACCAGACGATCGTTGCATTCCAGTGCAGCGATCGCTTTTTTATCTTCATCATTGAGCTGGAGATCCCACGCTAACAGGTTACTTGCCAGGTTTTCACGTTTGGTTGAAGACGGGATCACGGCATATCCTTCACCTATCGCCCATGCCAGGATCACCTGTGCAGCTGTTGCATTGTGTTTTTCAGCGATGCGCGCAATCACTTCATCTTTCAGGGCCTTACCATATGCCAGCGTCATGTACGAGGTGATGTGAATGCCATGCTGTTTCGCCCAGTCCACAAGTTTGCGGTTTTGCAGGTAAGGAGAGAGTTCAATCTGGTTAGTAGCAATATTCTCTTTACCCACTGCGGCAATGGCTTTTTCCATCAATGGGATAGTGAAATTCGAGATACCAATTTCACGCGTCAAGCCCTGCTCTTTTGCTTCCAGCAGCGCCTGCATGAACTCTTCTACGGAGACGGCATCGCCAGGTGATGGCCAGTGGATCAGCGTCAGATCAACATAGTCAATACGCAGCTTTTTCAGACTTTCCTTCAGACTTGGGATCAGCTTGTCTTTGCTGAGGTTCTCAATCCAGATTTTGGTGGTGATGAAAAGCTCATGGCGCGGTACGCCGCTCTCCTCGATAGCCTGACCTACGGCAGCTTCGTTGTCATAAATCTGCGCCGTATCAATAGCGCGATAGCCCAACTCGAGTGCGGTTTTAACAGATGCGATAACAACGTCGTCCTTCAGGCGAAAAGTGCCCAGACCCAGTGCAGGGATAGTCATATCATTCCTCAATCGTTATGTTCGTAAACTGAGGAGGATTATCGCTGTGGTTGTTATGTCGAAAAAGATCGTAAAATGCAGAGGATTTTTGCTAATTTCGCAATAGTAAAACGACAGATAAGAAAAAATCCCTGAGCGTTAGCTCAGGGCTTTTAATAAGTGGCGGAACGGACGGGACTCGAACCCGCGACCCCCTGCGTGACAGGCAGGTATTCTAACCGACTGAACTACCGCTCCACCGAATACTTCTGTAACCACC
>NZ_JBMKJI010000035.1:0-38839 GCF_049237025.1 Enterobacter cloacae complex sp. SYL001
TATGGTGATCCCCTGGGCGAAATGCGCCTGGTAAGCAGAGTTTTTGAAATGTAAGGCCTTTGAATAAGACAAAAGGCTGCCTCATCGCTAACTTTGCAACAGTGCCACAATGTGCGTAATGACCCCCCTGACCTCCAACCCGTCCTCATCGTCATCAGGTATAGCCCTGAAGTTATCCAGCTTATCGAGTTCCTGGAGACACCGCTTGGGGTGTAGTCGCAATCGCATGATCCTGAATTCTTGTTCCAGGACACAGAGCACCAAAGACCCGTCAACGGGCGTGCCCCCAAAATCTACTATGAGCAGCGCACCAGGCTTTATCCCTTCCCGGAAAGAGTAGGTATCACTTCGAAAAAAGAATACTCCCGGCGCTCCTGTATTACAGTGCTGATCGAGTGACAGCCTGTTTTCCTGGTAGTCGGTTGCTGGCGATGGAAAACCCATTTTTAACGGCCTCCGTTGGGGTTAAAAAGCATGAATGTCCGGTTCTCTCCTTCCTGAGTGGAAATGTCTTTAAAAACGGTCACGTAGGTTTCAATCCACTGATTTGCTTGGCGACAACTCCAGTGAAAATTAATCAGCGCAAGCTGGCTGACAAAGGCTTCTGTCGTAACTGTCTGACGACCGTTCGGCTCACGCTTAATGCTCGCACGCCAGGCTGAGTCAATTTCATAGTGTCTAGGCATGAAAAACCTCCGATCAATATAGCTGTATGCATATGGGTCTTCCCTTGTTGTGGTGGCTGAAGGCATGATAATGGTGTATTTAATCGCCAGAGGTCACCGCCATGGACGAAAAGTCCCTCTACGCTCATATTCTCAACCTGTCCGATCCGTGGCAGGTAAAGTCCCTTTCTCTCGATGAAAATGCCGGTTCTGTTACTGTCACTATTGAGATCGCTGAAAACACCCGGCTAGCCTGTCCGACCTGCGGTAAATCCTGTTCTGTTCACGATCACCGTCATCGTAAATGGCGCCATCTTGATACCTGCCAGTTCACCACTATTGTTGAAGCCGATGTTCCACGAATTATGTGTCCGGAGCATGGCTGCCTGACGTTGCCTGTTCCGTGGGCTGGCCCCGGAAGCCGGTATACGTTGCTATTCGAATCGTTCGTTCTCTCATGGCTGAAAATCAGCACCGTTGATGCTGTCAGGAAGCAACTTAAGCTCAGTTGGAATGCGGTTGACGGCATTATGACCCGGGCAGTTAAGCGAGGTCTTGCCCGGATAAAAAAGCCATTATCCGCCCGTCATATGAATGTGGATGAGGTCGCCTTTAAAAAAGGACATCGTTACATAACGGTGATCTCCGATCGCGATGGTCGGGCGCTGGCCTTAACGGATGATCGCGGCACAGAGAGTCTTGCCGGCTATCTTCGCACGCTCACTGATGGGCAGTTGCTGGCTATCAAAACGCTCTCAATGGACATGAACGCGGGCTATATAAGAGCAGCGCGTATCCACTTACCCAGTGCGGTTGAGAAAATCGCCTTTGACCGCTTCCATGTGGCGAAGCAACTGGGCGAGGTAGTTGATAAAACCCGTCAGAATGAACATCCGCACCTCCCTGTTGAAAGCCGACACCAGGCAAAAGGAACCCGCTTCCTGTGGCAGTACAGCGATAAGTGGATGACCGAATCCCGGCAGGAAAAGCTGATGTGGCTGCGTGCACAGATGAAGCTGACGAGCCAGTGCTGGGCGCTGAAAGAGCTGGCAAAGGATATCTGGAACAGGCCATGGAGCGAGGAAAGACGGAGTGACTGGCAGAGATGGTTGGCGCTGGCGGCTAACAGTGACGTTCCCATGATGAAAAATGCCGCGAAAACGATAGGAAAAAGGCTGTACGGGATCCTGAATGCGATGCGACACAGTGTCTCAAACGGAAATGCGGAGGCACTTAACAGCAAGATCAGGCTGCTGAGGATAAAAGCCAGGGGATACCGAAACCGGGAGCGCTTTAAACTGGGGGTGATGTTCCACTACGGAAAGCTGAATATGGCGTTCTGAGCCTTCCCACCATGATCGGGGAAGACCCATGCATATACAGTATAAAGAATCAGTTTTATTCTTCAACACACTGTTTATTATGTTGTAACTACTCCCTACCTTCAGGTTCATGGTTCATTTTGTTAACGGTCTGTTGCTTCACAGCTTTGCTGATAGTCGCCCGGCTACAACCCAGCACTTTTTGAATCTGGCTCCAGGAGCTGCCGCTCGCAATCAGCCTGTTTATGGCGTCATAGCGAGACTGATTAACCTGGCGGCCTTTATACTTCCCTTCCCTTTTCGCCCTGGCGATCCCCTGCTGCTGCCGTTCCCGGCGCTGTTCATAGTCTCGCCTGGCGACGGCGGCCAGCATATCCAGCAACATATCGTTTATGGCCGAAAACATTCGGCTGTCAAAATCATTGTGACCCGATGCGAGCCAGGTTGTCGGAACGTTGACGGCCACAACCCGGATATCTTTCTGCCGGATCATTTTCTTCAGTGTGTTCCAGTCCTCCCCTACCAGGCGTGAAAGCCTGTCCACATCCTCTACCAGCAAGATATCGTTTTGCTGACAATCTTTCAGGAGCCGGAACAACTCAGGGCGTTCAAGCTTAGAACCTGATTCATTTTCAATGTAGTAGTTACAGATGCTCAGGCCGCGCTCGATGGCGAAGGTATTTATCGTGTCCAGGGCGCGTGTTGCATCCTGTTCAGTCGTGGATGCGCGTAAGTAAGCTCTGACAAAGCCTTTCGGTACTGTTTGAGTCATTATAGGGAACCAGTTCATTTTGAGTTAACCAGACACACCCATACAGTACCCATTTCAGTTGGTTCAGGGAAGGCACACTCAAAAAGAACCAGCAAACAGACCCCAGCCCTATAGTGACAACGTCACACTAAAAATTTACAACATAAAGATGATGTAAAGACACACCAAGATTTACACCATAAAGCGCACATAAAGACACAGCAACATTTACCATGTAAAGACACCATAAAGATAAATATATCTTTATTTGTGCTTTACATGGTAAAGCCATTGCATTATAAAGACACTGTAAAGACAAAAGTATCTTTACGAAAAACACACCATGTAAAGACATTCATATCTTTACATGAGCTTTACAACATAAAGAGAGGGATTCTGAAATGGGTAAAATCTTGCTTGTCGTATCAGATAAAGGTGGGGTAGGCAAAAGCACCTACGTGGCTAACACAGGCTCAATGCTGGTCAACAAAGGTAAGTCGGTAATTATCCTGAAGACAGATAAAAACCACGATCTGTTGAGCTGGAACGAAAAGCGGACAGATAACGGCTTACTCACTATCCCGGTTCACGCAGCTTACGGAAACGTCAGCAACGAAATTAAGCGCCTTAGTAAGCTGTGTGAAGTTCTCATTGTCGATTGCCCCGGCCACGACAGCCAGGAGTTCCGTAGCGCCCTGACAGTATCAGATATCGTGGTGACACTGGTTAAGCCGTCCTCTGATTTCGAAAGCGAAACACTGACCAGTGTTACAGAGAAAATCCGCACCGCTCAGAAAGCTAACGCAGCTCTGGAACCGTGGGTGCTGTTCACCAGAATCAACTCAGCGAAACCCCGCCACAGAAAAGCGGCCATTGATCTGGATAAATTACTGCGTTCGGACAACATCTGGATTCAACCTCTGAAAACCCGGATATCCGAGCTGGATGTGTATGAAAGCGCCTGTAATGAAGGGGCAGGGGTACATGACGTTAGCCGGGCATCGAGCCTTTCAACAGCGAAAGCACAGATTGAACTTGTGGCACAGGAAATTGGCATTTTATAGAAATATCAACAATATTCATCGAAATCTTTACATTGTAAATACACCATAAAGATACTATGATATTTACAATTAATGCATACCGTACAAGGGGAAATTTTCATGGCTTTAAAACTAAACCGCCCGAACATCGATGAATCTCAGCAACCAGCAACAAACGCAGAAACCGCGCGTTTTATCTCCGGCGCTACCAGAGCGCCTGTAGCGGGTAAACCAAAGTTGATGAACTTCAGACTGCCAGCGTACTTTGAGGAGATCCTGGAAGCGGAGGCGCAGAGAACAGGCCAGAGCAAGACAACCGTTCTAAAGGCAGCGCTGGCCGCATTCGATAACCTGGACGAGAACCTGAAAAACCACTGGCTGCTTGAATCTGCAAAATTAGGGTAGCGTTATGGCTAAGAAAAAGAGATATGTTGTGATGGTTAGAGATAAACCAAATACAGCGGCAATCAGCGATTATTAGCCTGGTTAGTATGGTTCGCTAACAGGCATAATAAGGCCGTTGCCTATGACTGCGGAGAATGGATTGTCGAACCATCACATTGGTTAAGAATTGGAAATCCAAAATAGAAAGAAACCTAAGGAAAGAAAAATGTTCATATTCAGATATATTAAAACTCTTATTAATATCTACTTGTTATACATCCAACCGATATTGGGGATGTTCCTTATAGGTATAGGCTTATGGGGGTTCTATGCACCTGATGAGGGAACTTGTACTAATCTCAATATTGAGTTATGCGCTGTATCAGCTATTGATGTTCTGAAGCCTGCTATTTTTGTATTTTTAGGCATTATTACCGTTGCCGGATGGTACTTTACCGAACTTCAGCCGAAGCTAAGGGGGGAGGGCAAGTATATGAAGGTAAAAACAGGTGTAAAACCGGAAGATTTCGTTAAGTAAAAACCGAGCCTAAAGACGTTAACCGTGGGGGATTTATGAATAAATCATGGCTTGAACAACAGGTGCAAAATGAAAAATTAAAAAAAGTACAGGAAGAGAAAAAAGATGGCACTATCCAAAAAGGATTGTACAGGGTTCGTATAAAAGACAAATACAGGTGGGATTTGTGGGAAAATGATTTCAGAGTTGTTATTGCTTATTCGAAAGATGATGCAGAGCTAAAATTTACAGAAATGACAGGTTTTAATGAGCATTACTATATAGAAAGCATTGAAAAAATAGTGCTTTCAGATATAGAAAAAATCTTACTGGAAAACTGAAAAGATAGTTATCCAGAGGTTTAGTTAAATAATGGCGTCAGTTTTTCAACCAGTAGCAGATCGCTTAAACCGTCTAAAGAAACAACTTCTATACCAGAATCAACAAGTGAATCAACTCCACATACTTCACCGAAGCCGATAACCATAATCGGCTTTCGGTCTATCAAATCAAAAATCACCAAAGGCAATATTACACTGTTAATCGCTTCAAACTCCTGAAAAAACATTTCAGAGCCGTATTCGCTGGCAGGAAAAAGAATCTCACTTAATCTCAAACCATAAAAAATATGGTAGTGTTCTTTAAGGTTATCCTTTAAAATATTAACAGCCTTAGAATATTTTTCGTTAATAAACTCTTTAACCTGATATTTCATAACTCTCTCCAACAAGAACCGACTGTAGGTCACCGGGCAAACGTTGCGGAATGGCGTCAGAGACGTCATTTTGCGGCGTTTGCCCTATCCTGCATCGCAGTGAAAAGAACTCGCCTCGTGCGCTATGATTAACCGATGATAAAAGGCTGAAAGAAGCACTGCAAGCCGACTGGATAACATTGTTGCTTCACGGCTGATCATCATTGGTTGCCTCAGTGCTAGTGTGCTTTGCATCAGGAACCAGAAGACGATACCACGGCATTTTTTTGTTAAGCAGCTCCATCAGGGGAGTGGCAAACAAACTCAATCCCCACAGCGTTACGATTACTGGAATCGTGAAATTTTGCGGCGTCCAGAACTGGCGCTCAAGGTGGAACCATGTAACAACACAGAGCATTCCACCAATCCAGAAAATAGCTTTACTGAAAGCCCCCAGGACTGCCAGAGAAATAACAGAGACTAAATGCAGTGCGCCAGCCGTAGCAAGACGTAGATAAAACCAGAACCATTTAGCGTGCCGGATAACCGGGTTACCGTTCGTTTCTCGCAATCGTTTTTTACGTTCCCGGATGATTTCTTTTTTCAGCTTACTTCGTTCGGCTCCCTGCGGAAACTCATATATTTTAGCCATGTTTTGCCTCACTTATTCTTTTTTGGTGGAACGACTTTGTCAAACTCCTCTAAAAATGCCATATCATCTTCCGAAAAGGATGAGGATTTTTCATTTATACTAAACTCAAATCTAAGCATGTGAGCCATTCTCCCTTTTTTCCCAACAACAGAGAAAGATAACTGATTTATTTCCGTTTTCTCAATTATCTCATTAATGCTTTTATTGATAACATCACGAACAAAAAATGAGTATTTAGGATACTTATATTTCTTCTCCCCTTCCTCAATAGTATAAAGTCCCATTTCCTCTTTTAAATCATCCACGGATATATCAAAAGATTTTTTTGAACTATTCTGACTGTAATATTTCCTAATGACTTGATAAAGGTTTGTTGAGTTTACACTGTTCAACAACACAACTGATTTCAATACCTGAGTGGTATATCTATTTTCAGAACCAATCAACTTAGAAAAATATCGCTTAGCTGTATTTGTGAATTTTATCCGTACAGTTGCAAGATGATCGTAATAGGCACAGAATTCTGTTAAGTTTAAATCCAAGCGATCAGGTATTTTATTCTTAGATGATAGTATCCCAAGTTCATCAGCCAAATTTTTTAAATCATCTCTGTTTAAAACTAACGTAGTTGAAGAAAGAACTTTAGCTCCCTCTTTCAGAGCTGCATAAGAGGCATATTTATCTAAAGAAGTAGCTTTTGAAAAAAAGTCAGCATCAACCTCCAAAATATCATCATCTAACATTTCCTTTGTATCAATCTGGCAAAGAGCCAGAAAAAGCACTCTTTTTGCTGAAAGGGAAAGGGATGCAAGAGTTACCCCAACTTCATTTCTATGTCTAACTTTCGTTAATCCCGTTACTGTCTTCACGATAAGCCTCATATAACCTTTCCTATGTAGGCAAATCATAACCCCACAAAGGTTGTAATTCAAGACAACAATACAACCTTTAATTAAAAAACCTCTCACCTTTAGATATGAAGATCTGAGGATCTTCATATCTAAAGATAGCAACAACCGCATGTTTCACTTGATGTTCAGTCAAACTGTGGAAACCGTTAAAAATCTTCTCACCTTACGTGAAAAATCCTCTCATCTTTAGTGAAAAATCTAACTACCTTAACTTAAAAATCTTCTCACCTTACGTGAAAAATCCTCTCACCTTACGTGAAAAATCCTCTCACCTTTAGCAATTTTTTTCCATAATTTTCAGGTAATTGAAGCGAGCTAAGTTTTTAAGTTTTTAAGATCAAGAAGAAAATATAAGGCTTTTAATGCACAGCGTCTGTGGATAACTCAGCATAAATCCAGAGGATAGATCCGTCTGGCCTCCCTGAGCACTGCACCACCAAAAATTGAGCAAATATTAACCTTAGCGCGTAAGTGCTCTATTGAAACCCCGTGGAAATTCCGCTTCCTCGCTCACTCGCGGGCTTCGCCCTGTCGTTCGGCTGCGGCGAGCGGTGTAATCTCTCTAAAAGATCCAGACGGGATCCTTTTCCGATCCAATTCTTAAATGCTCTCAAAAGCCCTCAGAGGCGTTTTAACCGCTTTAACCCGGTCATGGTTCAACGGAGCGGGTAAAATGCGCTTAGAACGTCATACAGCTCGTTTTTAACCTGATCCCTAATCAGGGGGTATAACAGAGGCGGCCAAAAAATCCGGCCTTGCTCGTCAGAGTATCTACCGCGCATTATCCCCGAACGGAAACCCGACCATCACAACACTTGCACAGCTTGCAGCAGTAGCCGGGTTACAGTTCACTCTCAGTAAGCCCAACCACTAACCTTTCAGACAAGCCCCTCATACCGGGGGGATTATTTCTTATGCCAGCAAAATTTCACGACCGGCGAGGATGGCCAAGTGTTTTTTGCTGGCAATTTTCGTGCAGCAGCTGGCGCCCGGATTCATTTTTTGCTGTCAGGCATCAATCGGTTTCAGCAACCCGCCCCGTAATTCGCTGCTAACGCATCTCATAACGCGCAGATACAGCGCCCCGCGCCAGTGTTTCACACTGACCCGGCGTACCGTTCGCAAGCTCACGCGCTAACTGCGACAGGCTAAACATCGTCTGATAGTCAGAAATTGGCCTGGCAGGGGTGAGGGGGGTTATCGCTCTCATTCGGGCTTGTTGGTTCGCCAGTCCTGGCGAACGTCTCCGGCGCGATGTTACGACAGCGCATTATGTAACTACAGTTCGCGCCTCTTTCGGAAATCCCTTCATGCGCGGTAAAGCAATATACATCTTTATGTAATCTTTACAATGTAAAGCATTAAAAATGATTCCATAACCATCATTTGATGGTATAATGAATTTGTTGGTTGGGAATGGTTCCCTGCCAGATTCCAGAAGCCCACACGGGCGGGAGCGAAAAATGAATATTCAGGAAGCATTAAACGTTTTTGGTTTATCCGGTGATCTGACTGAAAAGGACATCAAGGCGGCATACAAAAAAGCGGCTTTAAAATATCATCCAGACCGCAATCCATTGGGTGCCGAGCTGATGAAAGCAGTAAATGCTGCGTTTGATTTTCTCATGGCTAACATTGATAAAATCAATCAGTTTCAAAGCACTGATGAAAACGCACGTTACAACTACGGTGAAGATCTGGAAAAAGTTCTGAATACGCTTTCCGGCCTTACAGGGATTGTCTATGAAGTTATTGGTAATTGGGTCTGGATTAGCGGAGAAACTAAAGAACACAAAGACATTTTAAAGGAAATGGGCTGTAAGTGGGCATCTAAGAAAAAACAATGGTTTTACCGTCCTGAAGAACACAAAAGCCGCTGGAACCGTAAAGAACACAGCATTGAAGAAATTCGTGAAATGTATGGTACAGCGGGTAAACGTAAGGCGTCAGGCTGGACACGTGTAGAAGCAAGCGCATAACCGGAATGGGGGCGAAAGCCCCCTAGAACATGGCAAAGATTGATTCGGAGACACGTTGATGAAAAACAAGACCATAACGGAAGCGGAGCTGATAAACATTTTTGAAAGTTACGGAGCCTACATTTGCCCGGATGAGATCGAAGTTACAGCCAAAGAATGCAATGAAAATGGTTCAGTCTTGCACCGTGGCTTAAACGCAGAAGGATGGGCGCATCTTTTTGCGAAGGAAGAAGCATATCAGCAGGAATGCGAAGCCCAGGAAGCTGCAAGTGATGATGGACACTTTGATGAATAGTCTTAAAACTGCCGTAATTCGATTTACGGCTTTTTTATTGAGTTCAAAAGGCTGAATCGATGAAAGAACAGAAAAATTTCTTTGAACGGTATAAACCGGTGTTTGAAATCGTTTGTCGAATCCTGGGGAACGGCTGGCGTGTAAATCTGCTCGATGATTGCCAGTACAGGATTAAGCTAACCTCACCTGATTTTAAAAATTACTCTATACATATTCGAATGGAGAAAGGAAGGTTAGTTATCATTGGAAGCGTAGATAGTCGCAGCTGGAGAAGTCCTTACCATACTTGCACAGTATCGCCAGAGCGTAACCCTGTAGAAATCGCCGCCGATATTGAAAAGAAAATCCTGTCGGATGCTTTAGATAATGTAGATATGGCGCGAGAGTATGAACAACAGTTACAGCAAAAACGCGAGAAAAAACTGATCCTGAAAGGAATGCTATCTCGTTTAGTGCATCTTGAAAGCTGGCATGGGACATTGACCGGGTTTAAAGTTGAGAATGGGTTAGATGGTAACGTATCAGAACGGGGCGACGGATATGAAATGGTAATTCGTGGCCTGAGTGTAGATCAGCTCATAAAGGTAGCGGGGTTTATTAAACAGCTATGAGGCAAAAAATGAATGAAGTCCTGAGCGACAGGAAAAACAAAGGTAATGTAACATACAGGATTGTTGTGTCTGAAGATGCAACACGTTTGTTTATTGAACTTGAAAAACTGATGAAGGTACGCTCTAAAGAAGCGGATAAAAAAACAACTAAAAAGATTGTTTTCCAAAAATCATTTTATTACGAAGAATTCTCGAACGTTAAAGATGAAATTGATGATCCAATTTTATTGAAATTCTATACAGATACTATTGTGAAGGTACAAAATCATGAGTTTTAAGCCAACACCTGAAGAGGTGAAACAAGCACGTATTAAAGCTGGCTTTACGCAGCAGGAAGCCGCTGAACGGTTTGGTTTTACGTTATCAGCCTGGCAAGCCAAAGAAACATCCGGTAAAACGTCTCGTGGTTTAGCCGCTGGTACGTATGAATTACTTTTGCTCCTGGCTGATGAACATCCAGATTACCAGCTCGTTAAGAGAGAAAAAAATCAGGATAAAGTGACTAAATAAATTGCATTACCATCATATGATGGTATAATTTATTTGTAGGTCGGGAATAGTTCCTTACCATGATCCAGTAGCCCAAACGGGCGGGAGACTAAAATGAACACGTATGTTATCACTTTCCAGGCTTTAAACACTAAGAAAGAAAAAATCACCTGCTCTGCTTTTGTCCATTCAGAAACTCTCTTCCTTGCCGTTCATTCTTTCGAAGATAAAAATCGCGGTCGTGGTTATGTTATCACGTCTGTTAGTGAATTGTTGTCCGAGGAACTGACGGCGAAAAATTCCCTCAAGAAAAATATTAACTTTTGGTTTAATGAGTGTGGTTTAAGTAAATCTGAGGTTATAAACGAAGTAATTAACTGGAAGAATTTCGCATATACCCTTAAAGAACTGGAGGAAGCCAAAAATGAAGCGATAAGAGAACTGCGGAGTTAATCAATTAGGGGTGGTATCAGGTTGTGGAGGCAACCTGATACCGTGACACTCAATTCCCTCGCGAGGAATATAAAATGTCGGAACGCATGTTATCAGCAATACAGACTGTTGAAAAGGGTGGGCGTCCGGTTTTTCCCTTGATGCCATTCTCTGCTTTTCCTGAGTACATGGCATTACTCAGAAAAGCCCTGGAAAAGAAAGAAACAAAAGCACTGATAGAAAAACAGGAGGTGCTATGAAAAAACAGGAGTTTTTAGATTTTATCAGTGCAGAACAGAGGCGGGGAGCTGTCCGGTTTTCGCTGGGATTTAACAGCAAAGGGGAAATTGTATTGCACTGGACTAACGAGGCCGGGTTAAGAGTCTGGAGTATACTAAGCGGTAACAGGGGAAAAAGTCCCAGCCGGGCAAACCGGGAAAGAATGAGTAACCTCCGCCGCTGGCTCCATGATGCCCGGCAGGGCATGGAAGGCGACACACCAGAGGCAGAATAAAATTCCCGTTCCTGAATCGCCGAAGCCCTCCCGTTTACGGGAGGTGCTTTTTTTGTATATTCCGTAAAACAGCGCTCGCGCCCCCTGCCAGGCCATTCGCGTAGCGAATTTATTTCCGCCCAAGTTAGCCGCGAATCCGTTGTCTCCGGTCGCAGACGCACCAGATCACAGCCACGATAGCCTTTCATTTTTTGCATTTCGATGGACGCTGAAGCACAATTTATGTGTGGAGGTAGTTCACTGCGATGCAGGATAGGGCAAACGCCGCAAAATGACGTCTCTGACGCCATTCCGCAACGTTTGCCCGGTGACCTACAGTCGGTTCTTGTTGGAGAGTTTTATGAAAAAAGTTCAATTCAGGATTGAAGAAAGCCAACATGATGATCTACTTGATTGTCTTAAAACACTTTATCCAGATGAACCGGGTTTAACCGTGGCAAAAGGAATGAAGCTGCTTGCCAATGCTTTACTGAAAAGCAAGGTTAAAAATGAAGATGTTAATGTGTCAAAAGACAATGATGATTTTATCAAAACCACAATGTATTTGACAGGGAAACAAAGAACTTTAATAGAGAAAGCGGCTCATCGTCATGGCTGGAATTTATCCAGAGAATGTCGTTATCGAATCCAGACGACACTTGAAAATGAACTTGATTTTTTCGATCAGGAACTTCTGGTGATGAATCGTTGCCGTAATGCAATAGATAAAATAGGGCGAAACTTTCATTATATTATCGTTAATGATAATGCCAGAGTACTTGATAAAGATGGGTTCTATCAGGACGCTGAGCGGTTGAGTTCAGAGATAATGAGTCTCAAAAGTGAGTTTGAAAACTACATTATGTTATGCAAAGGGCGAACTGTTTCTAACAAGGTTGAGGTGTAATCATGGGCGTTTATGTTGACAAGGAATTCAGGGTTAAGCGTAAGTCCTCTGAAGCTGGCCGCAAGTCTGCTTTCGCCCATAAAGTTAAAAATGGTGGTAAAAACTATCAACGCAACGTTCAGGAACGTATCAACCGCAAGGGTGCCAGTAAGGAGGTTGTTGTCAAAATCTCAGGAGGTGCGATTACCCGGCAGGGAGTTCGAAACAGTATTGACTATATGAGCCGGGAGTCAGAGCTGCCAGTGATGAGTGAAAGCGGTCAGGTATGGAAAGGTGATGAGATTCAGGAGGCTAAAGAGCACATGATAGATCGTGCTAATGACCCTCAAAATGTTTTCGATGATAAAGGTAAGGAAAATAAAAAAGTAACCCAAAATATTGTGTTTTCACCGCCTGTATCAGCAAAGGTAAAACCTGAAGATCTGCTTGAGTCTGTCAGGAAAACGATGAACAAGAAGTACCCAAATCATCGTTTTGTGCTTGGCTATCATAACGACAAAAAAGAACATCCACACGTGCATGTCGTTTTTCGTATTCGTGATAATGACGGTAAACGAGCTGATATCAGGAAAAAAGATTTACGGGAAATTCGTACAGGTTTTTGTGAAGAGCTGAAGATGAAGGGCTATGACGTTAAAGCCACTCATAAGCAGCAGCATGGACTTAACCAGTCTATTAAAGATGCGCACAAAACAGCGCCAAAACGACAGAAGGGCGTTTATGAGGTTGTTGATGTTGGCTACGACCATTATCAGAACGATAAAACCAAACCAAAGCAGCATTTCATAAAGCTTAAGACACTGAACAAGGGCGTGGAGAAAACATATTGGGGGGCTGATTTTGGTGAGTTAACCACTCGCGAGAACGTTAAGAAAGGTGATCTTGTTAAGCTGAAGAAGTTAGGACAAAAGGAGGTGAAAATCCCTGCACTTGATAAGAACGGTGTACAGCATGGCTGGAAGACTGCACACAGGAATGAGTGGCAGCTAGAGAACCTGGGGGTTAAGGGCATAGACAGAATCTCTTCATCCAGTAAAGAGCTGGTGCTGAACAGCGCGGAGATGATTAAGAAACAGCAACTCCAGATGAGAAATTTCTCGCAAATAAAACAGTCGATGATTCAAAGCGAACAGAAAGTGAAAATCGGAATTCGTTTAGGATAATTCATACTCTCCGGTAACTTATTGATTAAGATCGATTTATTTATCTTGTTAGCAGAGTTTTTGTAAAAAGTAACTAGCGGTAAAAAATTTAGTTAACTTGACTATAAAATAAGCGCATGGTGATCAATCGATCTGCTTTTTTGTTATCAAATAGCATATGTATCTAGATATAAATAAAATACAAGCACAAACAAAATGAAATGTGTCGTAAATGCGATCTAAAGATCTGCTTGTGTGGTTGAACGCAGCACATGTAGCTGATAAAGTTTTTATGAGATGTAAATTTGTCCTTTTGTTTTTTTTCTCTGATTCGGGGTCATCCGAGTCGAGAGAGCGCCTGAAAGGAAAAACTATGGAATGGTATGTTTTGCAATTCACCACTACGAGATTTGCAGCAGTTTTTGCTCATCTCGAACGCCTGAACTTCTCTTACTTCTGTCCTATGGAGACTGAAAGGTATCGTCGCCCGGATAAGATAATTTCATATCGAGAAAGACGTTTGCCGCTTTTTCCCGGTTATCTTTTTATCCAGGCAGATTTTGAAGAGGTTCATTCCACTACAATAACTGCTATCCCTTACGTACAACGCTTTATCTCATTTGGCGGTGAGCCTTTACCTGTACCAGAAGATGTGATGGCGGAGCTTTTGTACAGACAATCACATACAACAGCTCAGGCAAATCTTTTAAGGAAATCAATTCCACACGATTTTGCTGAAATTCTACTCATGGATAATCCGCAGCAAAGAAGTATGGCTTTCATCCACTACATCACAGAGAGAAGCTTAACCCACAAAATGAAACGGAAGAAAAATGACTGCTACCCGAAAAAAAACCGCAACGAGACGCAAGCCCCAACGTAATACACTCTACCTGCCCTCAGCTTCTCGTGAGGAACTGGATAAAATTGCTCTGGAGATTGGCTATCGCAGGGGGCGACGTATTTCAAGCTCTGGTGTTGTCCAGTACCTCATAAAAAAATATTCCAGCCAGGCTATTGAGGAGCTGATAAACGAAGACGATGAAGACGATGACGACTTCGATGACTAACCATTCAGTCTAAACTTTCCGCGCTGTTCTGGCCGGGAGAAAATCATGTTATCTACTACTGCTTTTGCGGCGCTTGCTTTGCAATGCGCGGCCAGCGTTCATCCCGATACTGCGCATGAAGTTGCAAGGGTTGAATCTGGTTTTAACCCATATGCTATTGCCGAGATAATACCGAAGGTTGAACGTAAGCCCGGTGACAAAGGCGTAGTGTCCTACTTTCCCAAAACTAAGGAGGCTGCACTCCAGATCGTAAATCAAATTGAATCACGAAATCATCGTTACTCAGTCGGTCTTATGCAAATAACGAGTACGAATTTTGCAAACTTCAATACAACCGCTGAGAAAATGTTTGACCCCTGCGAAAATCTCAAGGTTTCAGAGCAAATTTTGGTGGATTGTTATAAACGTGGTGGCGATATTTTACGTGGCCTGAGTTGCTATTATTCCGGCAATCCAGAAACAGGAACTAAACCTGAATCAGATTTTAATAACACCAGTTATATACAGCGCATAGGGTTTAATCCGCCTGATAACAAAAAAAACTGGGTGGTTCCTTCAGTTAAAGATGCAATCAGAAAGGAGAATGTAACACAGAGTATCAAACCTAAAGAAGTTACCGTATATCCCCAATATGCCATGCGTGGCACTGTTTTAGATGAAAAGGAAACAAACGATGTTAAAACTCAATAAACGTTATTTAACTCTTTCTGTATTTATGGCTGCATTGATGCTTTGTGTAGCAGAACCCGCCTTTGCTGATGATGTATCCACTAAAACAACTGGCTTCTTGCAGAAGATTATCGATTTTCTGACGGATATCCGTAAGCCAGCAATCACCATCATTGCGCTGGTAATTGGTTATATCGCTATCTTCTCACGCCAGCATGCAGCGTGGATTACGCCTTTAATTATCGGGATTATCATCTTTATTGTTGCGCCATATCTGCCTGACTGGTTAGCGTAATATGTAATAAAAGGGGGCGTAAAAATGAGTACCGTTTTTAAAGGGCTGACACGCCCCGCTTTGATTAGGGGGCTGGGCGTTCCGCTCTACCCCTTTCTTGGAATGTGCGTTATCTGCGTTTTGCTTGGTGTCTGGATTCATGAGGCTATGTATGCCCTCATCCTCCCTGGCTGGTATGCCATCAAGCGAGTTACGAAGATAGATGAACGCTTTTTTGACCTGCTTTATCTGCGAATGCAAATCAAAGGTAATCCTCTGGCAAACAAGCGCTTCAATGCCGTCCATTATGCGGGGAGTTCGTACGACGCAGTCGATATATCGAAAGTGGACAATTTTATGAAGCTTAAAGACCAGTCTTCTCTTGAAGAGTTAATCCCGTATTCATCACACATCACTGATAACCTCATTGTTACCAGAAACCATGATCTACTGGCGACCTGGCAGATTGACGGAGCTTATTTTGAATGTGTAGATGAAGCGGATCTAGCCTTGCTTACTGACCAGCTCAATACGCTGATACGTAGTTTTGATGGGAAACCCGTTACCTTTTATACGCATCGTATTCGGGTTAGAAAAGAAGTGCGACCTGTATTTGACAGCAAGATCCCATTCGTCAACAGAGTGATGAACGATTATTACGAATCGCTTTCGGCGGCTGAGTATTTTGAAAACAAATTATACTTAACCGTATGCTATAAACCGTTCAGCGCTGAAGATAAAGTGACGCATTTTCTTTCAAGGAAAAAGGGTAATAAAAATATCTTCGAAGAACCCATTAATGATATGAATGAAATATGTGGCAGATTGAGCACCTATCTCTCCCGGTTTCATTCCCGTCGTCTTGGGTTATATGAAGAAAATAATATAGTTTATTCAGAACAGCTTACGCTGTTCCAGAAACTGCTATCCGGGCGCTGGCAGAAAGTCAGAGTCACCAATAGTCCGTTTTATACATACCTGGGTGGTAAAGACCTGTTCTTTGGTAACGATGCTGGACAAATCACTGCCTCTGACCATGCCCGGTACTTTCGTTGCATCGAGATCAAGGACTACTTTCAGGAAACGGATGCCGGAATTTTTGATGCACTGATGTATCTCCCGGTTGAGTATGTACAGACTTCCTCTTTAACTCCGATAGACAAGCAGTCTGCAATCAAGGCGCTGGATGATCAGATCGACAAACTCGAAATGACCGATGATGCCGCTAAATCCTTGCTCGCTGATTTGAAAGTTGGTCTCGATATGGTCTCCAGCGGCTATATTTCTTTCGGGAAAAGTCACCAGACACTGATTGTTTACGCAGATTCGCCGGAGCGTCTGGTGAAGGACACCAATATTGTAACGACGACCCTGGAGGATTTAGGGCTGATCGTAACCTATTCAACCTTGAGTCTTGGCGCAGCGTATTTTGCTCAGTTACCTGGTAACTACACGTTACGGCCACGCCTGAGTTCTATCAGCAGTCTGAACTTTGCCGAAATGGAAAGCTTCCATAATTTCTTTACGGGCAAGGAGAAAGGAAATACCTGGGGTAACAACCTTATCACCCTGGGCGGCTCAGGAAATGATATTTATAACCTGAACTATCACATGACTACCGAGCATCAAAATTACTTCGGTAAAAACCCCACGCTGGGGCATACCGAAATTCTTGGTACGTCAAACGTGGGTAAAACGGTAGTGATGATGACTAAGGCTTTCGCCGCCCAGCAGTTCGGAACGCCGGAGTCTTTTCCACCTGAGAGGAAATTAAAGAAGTTAACTACAGTATTTTTCGACAAAGATCGGGCAGCGGAACCCGGTATACGTTCAATGGGAGGTGCTTACTTTCGGGTGAAAGAAGGAGAGCCGACTGGCTGGAACCCTGCGGCTTTGCCACCAACCAAACGAAATATTTCCTTTATGAAAGACCTGGTGAGGCTACTTTGTACGCTTAACAGTGAGCCGCTTGATGATTACCAGAACCGCCTGATTTCTGATGCCGTTGAGCGCCTGATGCAGAGGTCAAACCGCTCTTATCCGATCAGTAAGTTGCGACCACTCATTCTGGAGCCTGATGATACTGAAACCCGGCGGCATGGGCTTAAAGCACGCCTGAATGCCTGGGTGCAGGGAGGGGAATTTGGCTGGGTGTTTGATAACCCGGACGATACGTTTGATGTGGACAACCTGGACGTTTTCGGTATAGACGGAACGGAGTTTCTGGATAACAAAGTACTTTCCAGCGCCGCTTCATTCTATCTCATCTACCGTGTCACCATGCTGGCTGATGGCCGCCGACTCCTTATCTACATGGATGAGTTCTGGCAATGGATTAACAACGAAGCGTTCAGAGATTTTGTTTATAACAAACTCAAAACCGCGCGTAAGCTGGATATGGTGCTTGTCGTAGCGACACAATCGCCGGATGAACTAATTAAATCACCTATCGCGGCTGCCGTTCGTGAGCAGTGCGCAACACATATTTATCTGGCGAACCCCAAAGCGAAACGTAGTGAGTACGTAGACGAGTTGGAAGTGAGAGAACTTTATTTTGACAAAATTAAAGCCATTGACCCGTTATCTCGTCAGTTCCTGGTCGTCAAAAACCCACAGAGGAAGGGGGAAAGTGATGATTTTGCGGCTTTCGCAAGACTGGATTTGGGAAAAGCGGCGTATTACCTACCGGTTCTCAGCGCATCGAAACCCCAGCTTGAACTGTTCGATGAAATCTGGAAAGAGGGTATGAAGCCGGAAGAGTGGCTTGATACCTATCTGGAACGTGCAAACCTGATTTAAGGAATCCCTATGAAAAAGCATATCGTTGCGGCACTTATCGCCTCTGTTACGGTTATTTCTGGTGCTCAGGCTGGTGTTCCCGTTGCCATTGATGCAAACCCTGAATGGGCTGTCGAAGCGCAGCGCTGGACAGAACGCCTCAAACAGTGGCAGGACACCGTGAACCACTACCAGAAACAGATTAATGCCTATAAGCAGGAGCTGCTGACCAAAACGGGCATTCGTGATGTTCAGGGACTGGTGCAGTCTGCGCAATCTGTCAGTAAGGAGCTGGAGAATATTTACGACCAGGGGAACTCCTTCATTGATGATTACATTAAGAACCCGGAAGCCACCCTGTCTGAGCAAGCCAGATCACTACTGGCCGATTATAAGGTGACAAACACCTGTAAGGGGCTGGGATATACGGGCGACCTGGTGCGGGGCTGTGAAGCCTCGTTCCTGTCCCAACTGGCGGGGATCGAGTACGGCAATAAGCTGGAAAGTAAACTGCGTGAAGATAATCAGGAAATGGCCGACCTTATCGACCAGGTGAAGAACGCCCAGGACACGAAAGCCACGCAGGACGCGACAAACGCTGTATCTCTGGCAAGCCTGAAATTTAACAAGCTCAAATTTCAGTATGAAATGTATCGCGATAAGCAGCGCGATCTTGCAGAATACAAGGAGAAAATGTTACAGGCTGCTTTCCAGGAGAAACAATTAGGGGCTGTTAATAAAGAAACTCCAGTTGTTGATTATAAGGCAGCATTTGAGCAGCAGAGTTATGAAATGAACTGAGGGGGCATTTTGAAAAAATATGGATTAGTTGCGGCGTTGGGGCTTACATTCTTTCTTACCGGGTGTGAAGAGGTTAAATCTGTAGACTGGTGGCAGTCTCACGTAGACGATGCAACGAAAAAAGTAGCTGAATGCAAAAAGTCTGGGAGTGATAGCGAAAATTGTAAAAACGCTAAGGAAGGTTTGTTTAGGTATAAGCAATTACATCCTAAGCATGTTGACTATAAAGATGCATTCAAAAATGTATTGGGTAAAGATGGAAGTTAAAAGGAGCCACTATGGCAACTTCTAGGTATTTCCAGGCCGCTCATGACGTTATTGTTAAAACTCTTGACCAGTCTTTGACTGGTCAGTTAGATAACTTTTCTTCAATAGCGTCTCAGTTGGGTAAGTATGGTATTTCCATTTATATATTGTGGTATGCTTATACCACAATAGTTGGGAAGCAAAAAACCGCAGTGCAGGATTTTTTATGGAATCTATGTCGATTCTGGTTAATTCTTGTTTTTGTCAAAAATATGGGGGGGTGGTTAGATAGTGCAACTCAGGCCATTGATGGGCTGAAGGAAACATTTGCAGGAGGTGATCCTTGGAAATGGGTTGACGAGCTTTGGGAGAAAGTTCAGCAGGTAGCTGCATATCTTATGTCCAAAGATACTTCGAAGTATGTGAAAACAGATGGGGCAATCGCATCTTTATTAACATATGCTGGAGGGATAATTGCATTATTGCTAACTTCAATAGTTTATCTCGCCGCCGAAGTTACTATTAAGATACTTACTATTACCGCGCCGTTGTTTATTATTTGTCTTTCATTTGGTTTTTTAAGGCAGATGTTTAATAGCTGGCTTCAGTTAATATTTAGCTCATGCTTCATATTCTTGTTTTGTGGACTGGCAATTAAAGCGGGAATGACGTTCCTTAATGGCATTCTGACAATCTCGATAGCTAACGCAGATGAATTAAATCTGATATCAACAGGTGCTCAGGCCGGGGTTGCAGGTGCATTTATGGCCTGGATTATCTGGCAAGCCAAAACCTATGCTTCCCAGCTCGCAGGGGTAGGTGTTGAAGGCGCGATGCAAGGGGCAGCCGCAATGGGGATTGGTGCTGGCGTGTTCGGCGCTTCCCGTATGGGGCGTAATCTGCTTGGTATGGGTAAAAATGCAGGGATTGGCGCATGGAAAGGCGTTCGCCGTCAGGATGGAGGGTTCAACCAGTCTCCTGGTGTATCCGGTAAGTTGGGGAATCTGACCGGGCAGGGCGTTAATATTGGCGCTAAGAGGCTTCGCCAGGCTGCGATAGATGCGGCGAAAAAGAAATATGGAGGTTAACCGATTTATTATTTAAATCTGTCAACTCTGAGTATTCCGCAGTAAATATTCACTCCTCTATTTAGGTTCTCACATTATGAAACTACTTATCACGGCTATCGTGACGCTTTGCCTTGTCGGATGCCAGGCGTCACATAAACAACCTCCGGTATCCGGAAAAAGCGAACCTGTTAATTCAGCAGAGGTAATGCGCAATGGGGTTTAAACTCTCAGGATTAAAACTTCCCGGTTTTAACAAGAAAAAAGAAGTAACAGACTCTTCAACTACTTTTGAAGAGAAAAATGTATTGATGCAGGAGAAAATGAACCGCATTTATAAATTCGGTGGTATTGCAGGAATTGCCGTAGGTGTGTTGTCTCTGCTGGCACTGAATGGAGCGCTACCGTTAAAGAGTACGGTTGTCGAAGCTTATCTTATTAATGGTGTCACTGGCGTTGCTGAAAGACTGACTTCTGTTAAAAAAGAAAACCTCTCTGAAAATGAAGCGCTGGCGAAATACTTCATTACTCAGTATGTGAAGCGTCGTGAAGGGTATAACTATTTCAGTCTCCAGCATGATTATGATTATGTTCTGTTATACAGCGCTGAGAATGTGGCGACGGATTACAACGCTTTAATCAACGGCAACCAGTCACCAAAGGTTATTTATAATAAAGCGGAAAAAACCGCATCTGTTCAGGATAATCCGTCCGTGATTATCAGTCCGTCATCCCGGCGCGATGATAAGGATATGGGAGCATATATCCGGTTTAAATTAACCATTCGAAATGTCGCGACAGGCCAGGATGATTATGAATACTGGAACGTCCGGTTGACCTACCGTATTGAACCACAGGTCGAAATGGCATCGGGTGACCGAAACAATAACCCGCTTAAATTCGTTGTAACGAGCTATGTACGCGATAAAGAAGTGAAAGGGTGAAAACTATGAAAATGAATAAAGGAGCGCTAATTGTGGCGCTTCTGTTGGTGTCGCACGTCTGCCATGCAGCCGTTACGCCAGCAGCCAGCCGTTTTGATCCCCGTAATCAGATTGTCAGTTATAACCCGCAAAACACGACAGTCATAAACAGTGCGGTTGGCTATACAACCACACTGGTATTTGACGAGGATGAAACGGTCATCAGTGCCAGAACCGGCTTTCCCCAGGGCTGGGAAGTGAACAAAGAAGATAACCTGGTGTATCTCGAAGTGAAGCCCGTCAAACAGACCGTACAGAAGAACAGTACCGATGACAATGGCAACCAGTCTTCAGAGGTGGTCAGTGTAGCCCTTGATCCTGAAAACGACCTGGAACGCTGGCGAACAAACCTGTTTGTTCGCACAACAAAACGTAATTACAGCATGGAGCTGAACGCCCGAACGTTCCGGCAGCCGGATAAGATCGCGTTTGTTGTTAATTACCAGTACCCGCAGGAACGCCGGAAGGAGCAAGCCGAAATCGAGAAGAAACGGATTGAGGCTCTTAACAAGCGGCAGGAGGAGCAGGCAATCAACCGTTCTCTTGAAAATGCGAAGTCGCCCAAGAACTGGGATTACTGGAAGCGGGTAGCTGACGGCAGCCAGTCAATCAGCCCGGATTATGCGTATGACGATGGCCGCTATACCTGGTTTGGCTTCAGCCCCCTGAAGAAAATCCCCAGCGTCTTTGTTATGAGCGGCGAACAGGAAACGCTGACTAACCCGGTAGTCAAAAACAGCGGTAGTTTCACCGTTGTTGGTGTTCCTGTAGACCAGCGCTTTGTTTTGCGTATGGGAAATCAGGTTGTTGGGGTTGAAAACCGGGGCTTTGGCAAAGTCCGTCTTCCGGCAGGAGATACCGTTTCCCCGAACGTTGAGAAAGAGGTGATCCAGTGAGCGAACAGGAAAATAAAATCCCGACCGCTGTAGAAATTGAACAGGCACTACGGGAACGGCATCAGAAAGAAATTGAGCAAAACGATAAAACGGATAAGGGAGATGAAGATGACGGTAAATCAGTAAAACGCCTGGGTATCGAGAAGCTTAAAAAATCGCGTAAGGGGCTGGTGATTATTGTGGCCGCTTTCCTTCTGCTGGCCGCCGGGGTGTCTGTCTACTATATCCCGTCGATTATTCGTGCAATGTCCAGCGGTGATGATAAGCCTGCCAGTAATGCGGTATCTACTGGTTCAGTAAAACGCGCGACAGGACTCAGCGATGATGTTGATCCATTCAACACCAGGGAAGAACCGGCTAAGACGGAAGAACGGAAGGAAAGCAGCGGCAAAGCGGAAACGCCACCGGAAAAAGTACAACAAAACTTCAGTCGTGCGCTGGATGTGGCCTATGGGGGGAGCAGCTCTGCTTCCTCAAATTCCGGTGGTAGCTCATCAACGGCCAGCAATACCAGGAACGAGGGGGACGGCAGTGACAAACAGGCAGAGGTTCAGCCTGTTAATGCAGGGCAACCCGCGCAGCTTTCTAAAATTACGCGCGTTCCTTATGACCCTAACCTTTTCATTCCTGAAAATACCGCGATTAAGTGCTCGCTGGACAGACGATTTATTTCTGATCTGGCTGGCAAGCTGGTCTGTACGATTAATGAGGACGTATACAGTGCAAACAGGAATGTAAAGCTAATTGAAAAGGGAACAGCCGCATATCTGATGTATAAAACGGGCACGTTCAATCATGGTCAGGGAGCCGTGTTTATCGCTGCTACGAAGCTTAGAACACGTAAGGAACCTTTCATTGATATTCCGCTGATTGATACACAGGCGGCGGGAGCGCTGGGTGAGGCCGGGGCTTCAGGCTGGATTGACACACATTTTGCAGATCGCTTTATGGGCGCGATGATGGTTGGCATGATCCCCGATGTGGCACAGGCCGCAAGTGGAGCGGCTAAAAGTAATAAAGACAATCAGACCGACTATACAGCTAACAGTCGCCAGGCTTTTGCTGATATAGCACGCGAAGCGTTTGCAAACAGCGTAAATATCCCTCCAACGCTTTATAAAAACCAGGGGGAAATCATTACTCTGATCGTTGGTCAGGATTTGGATTTCTCCAGCATCTACAAATTAAAAATGGTGGGTACCCGGAGGTAATTTGATAACGCTGGATATCAAAGAGTTTTCAATGCTGTTAGGAATAAGGGAAAGCGAAATATACCATCATATTCGTAAGGGCATACCAATAAATGGCGTTCCTTTCCCCAAACCACTGAAACAAATCAAAACGCATCGATTTAATTACGAAGAAGTCATGCGTTTTATTGAAGATCTTAAAGGAAAAGGTGAATTATGAAGGATGCAGAGAACAGACATATTGTTTATGAAATAATAGATGAATACTTCCACCACTGGCTTAATGAAGTCGATGGTTTAACTGAAATCGCGGTAAATCGGCCTGATGAACTGTTTGTTAAAGTGAGTGGGAAATGGCAGCAGCATGAATTAAAAATGGATTTTAAAGATTGTATGTCATTTGCAGGGGCAATTTCTGATTATCATGATGGTGGGTCGGTTACGCCAGAATATCCCTTACGTTCTGTTACGCTCCCCGGAGGGGAGCGTGTACAAATAGTTATTCCCCCGGCAACGGAACGGGAAACGGTGTCTATTACAATCCGTAAGCCGTCCAGTGTGTTTATCGACCATGATACCTTTGTTAAACAAGGGTTTTACTCAAGGCTAAATCAAGGGGGGAAATTCAGGGATAAAGAAGATGAATTATCTTCAATGTTTAAAGATAATTGTTTTGAACAATTTGTCCCTGAATGCCTGGTTAAGGGTAAAACGATGGTATTTTGTGCCGGAACGGGGGCGGGTAAAACCACCTTTGCAAATGCCTGTCTTCAGTACATACCCCATCATTTACGATGTATTTCAATTGAAGATACAGATGAAGCAAAGTTCAGGTTCCACAAAAATCATGTGAAATTGTATTACCCGTCAGAAGGGGAAAGTAGCACTGTCAGTTCCGCTTCTCTTTTACGTTCTGGTTTTCGTATGAACCCGGACAGAATCCTCATGACTGAGGTTCGCGGCGCGGAAGCCTGGGATTTTCTCAAAGGCTCAAGTTCCGGCCATGCAGGGAACCTTACAACCGTCCATGAGAGCACCCCTGAAGATGCTGTGCTTGGACTGGTTCAACGGTGCTATATGAACCCTGAATGTCAGAATTTGCCTTATAACATTATATTGCGGAGGGTGTTAAGCAACGTCGATGTGATTATGAGTATTAAGTACATCGATGAGGAAGATAACCGATTTGCATCGGGTATTTACTATCGTGATATTCATTTTCAGGAATACTTTGAAAAGCTGAAGGAGTGATTATGTCTCTGAAACTACCCGATAAAGGCCAGTGGGCTTTTATCGGTCTGGTTATGTGTCTTGTGACGTATTATACTGGCTCAGTTGCTGTTTACTTCCTGAACGGAAAAACGCCGCTTTATATATGGAAGAATTTTGATTCCATGCTGCTGTGGCGGATAATAACAGAGAGTAATATACGGACAGATATCAGGTTAACCGCAATCCCCTCTCTTTTATCAGGTATGGTTTCGTCTCTCATTGTGCCTGTTTTTATTATCTGGCAACTGAATAAAACGGATGTTGCTCTTTATGGTGACGCGAAGTTTGCCAGTGATAATGATTTAAGAAAATCGAAACTTCTGAAATGGGAGAAAGAAAACGATACTGATATTCTTGTAGGTGCATATAAAGGTAAATACCTGTGGTATACCGCACCAGATTTTGTATCACTTGGCGCAGGAACCCGCGCAGGTAAAGGGGCTGCAATAGGTATTCCAAACCTGCTGGTCAGGAAACATTCCCTGATTGCATTAGATCCAAAACAGGAACTGTGGAAAATCACCAGTAAGGTACGTGAAAAACTGCTGGGTAATAAGGTCTATCTTCTTGACCCTTTCAACAGTAAAACGCATCAGTTTAACCCGCTTTTCTATATTGATTTAAAAGAAGAGAGCGGGGCTAAAGACCTGCTGAAGCTGATTGAGATCCTGTTCCCGTCTTACGGTCTGACCGGAGCGGAAGCACACTTTAATAACCTCGCGGGGCAGTACTGGACGGGGCTGGCAAAATTGCTTCATTTCTTTATTAACTACGACCCCTCCTGGCTTGGTGAGTTCGGGCTTAAACCTGTTTTCTCAATTGGTTCTGTAGTCGATTTGTACAGCAACATCGACCGGGAGCTGATACTCAGTAAGCGAGAAGACCTGGAGGGAACAAAAGGACTTGATGAAAACGCGCTGTATCATCTGCGCGATGCCCTGACCAAAATCAGGGAGTATCACGAAACCGAAGACGAACAACGTTCGAGTATTGATGGTTCGTTTCGTAAGAAAATGAGTCTGTTTTATCTTCCGACTGTTCGCAAATGTACAGACGGCAATGATTTCGACCTTCGCCAGTTGCGCCGGGAAGATATCACTGTTTATGTTGGCGTTAATGCTGAAGATATGTCCCTGGCCTATGACTTCCTCAACCTGTTCTTTAACTTCGTTGTGGAAGTCACGTTACGAGAAAACCCTGACTTTGACCCGACACTGAAACATGACTGTCTGATGTTCCTGGATGAGTTTCCGTCTATTGGTTACATGCCAATCATTAAAAAAGGTTCGGGTTATATTGCCGGGTTTAAACTCAAACTTCTGACGATTTACCAGAATATCAGTCAGCTTAATGAAATCTATGGTGTTGAAGGTGCCAAAACGCTGATGAGTGCGCATCCCTGCCGGATTATCTACGCTGTCAGTGAAGAAGATGACGCTAAAAAGATTTCGGAAAAGCTGGGCTATATCACCACCAAATCGACAGGTTCAAGCAAGACAAGCGGACGCTCAACGTCGAAAAGCAGTTCAGAAAGTGAGGCGCAGCGCGCCCTTGTGCTCCCGCAGGAGCTGGGAACGCTGGATTTTAAAGAAGAATTTATCATTCTTAAAGGTGAAAACCCGGTTAAAGCTGAGAAAGCCCTCTACTTCCTCGACCCGTATTTTATGGACAGGCTGATGATGGTAAGCCCCAAACTTACCGAGTTAACCGCCTCTCTGAATAAGACTAAAAAAGTATTGGGTGTTAAAGGGCTTAAATATCCTTCTAAAGAAAAAATGCTCTCCGTCGGTGAGCTGGAGTCAGAGGTTTTACTATGAAAAAAATGTTAATGGTCAGTGTCCTTTTTCTCTCTGCCTGTTCCTCTCCGCCTGAACCACCACAGGTTGACTGGGAACAGAATCCTGAAACGGTGAATACACAATTAATGGACTGGCAACCGACATACTCAGTTATTAAATCAGACAAGGTTAATTCATCGTGGGTTAAGGTTATCCATAATTTCAGGCCTGAAAACCGCCTTTACGATGATGCTGTTTTTTATTCTGTTGCACATTCTGATTCAGTGATTGTTGAAACCAGTAACGGAACAGACTTTTTCACAGCTAAAAACTGGTTGAGGGCGAACGGTGCAAACGGTGTCATACAGTATCGTTATAAAATGAACTGTTTTTCTTGCCGGACTACCAGTGTTTATTTATCACGATAACGCCGGATTAATAAAATTCTTGTAATTTTATTGAGCCGGGGTTGAACAACCGCAGGGCGTTAGTTGCCCGTTATCCATGAGGTGTATATGAAAAAGACCGTAACCACGGCAGTGCTGCTTTGTGCGTTCGCTGCCGGAACTGCTCATGCTGAGGAAAAGGCCGACCCGAACGATCCATGTGCAATGGTGTTATGCCTTGCCGGAAAACTTGACGGAAGTAGTCCGGCAGAATGTGACCCGATGTATAAAAGTTTTATGTCAATCAGGAAAAAGAATAAACATGGTTTTTTACCCGATCACACGGCAGATGCCAGAAAGAAAAAACTAAATGAATGTCCTGCGGCTGATGCAGGTACAGTAAGTAAAATTATTTCAAGCTTTGGCCGATTGAAAAACTTTTAATTCTGTTTGATTTAATTCTGATGTGAATACGCAAGTTTCAGGTTTGAGACTGGAACTTGCGAACATTTTTTACAGGGGTGGGAGGATGAAAATTATTAACGTACCTGATGCAAGAAGTGTGAGAATTGCCGGAATTGAAATTATCGATAGTGTCAAATCGGTCGCTTCTGTTTTTACTGAAATTTTGTTGTTTATGGTCTGGTTTCCGGCAATTGTCTATGGGCTTTATCGTTTTGTTATCGTTTTGTGGGATGCTTCCTTAAAGCCGCAATCGCTCATTGAGTTTATTAATTTCATGGTTGAGTTATACAGCTATGTACTTCCTTCGTTGGCTGTTATCGCAGTGGCTTTAGTCGTCGTTTTATCCATTTTTAAAAGACTCTCAGCAATATGGGAGGGAAGAAAGCAATGAGACATTTTTTTAATGTTCTTTCCTTTGCTGTTGCCCTGTTGCCAGCTACATTGTGTGCTGCTCAGATTCAGGGGAAAGTTATTCGCGTTCTCGATGGAGATACCATCGAAGTTAAAACACTACCCGCGAAAATTGTTGTGTATGAAGTTCCGATTCGAGTCCGATTGATAAATATCGATGCACCGGAAAAAAAACAACCCTTTGGTCGCTGGTCAACCAATCAACTTAAAGCCCTGCTGGCAGGGCAATCAGTTACCGTCTCTTATACGCAAACAGATCGCTACGGGCGAGTCCTGGGACGAGTGGTGACAGCGAACGGCACTGAGGCTAACCGCCAGCAAGTGCTAAAAGGGGCTGCATGGGTTTATGACAGGTACAACACCGATAACTCATTACCGGCTCTGCAACGGGAAGCTCAGACACAGAAGCGCGGCCTGTGGGCTGACAGTAATCCCGTTCCTCCGTGGGAGTGGCGTCATAAACAAAACTGACGCGCTTCGCTTGTCCAACCCCTCCTCTGCCTGAAGAAAATCTTCAGGCAACGTCACGGTTTTTAATATACATGGTGCGCATATGGGTAAATTAACTCTGGTAGAGCAGGCTTTACGGCTCCATAAAGAATATTACGGTGAAGATAATTTTGGTACTGTCGTAAAGGATTGTGATTACTATCCTAAAGTGGCAGAGATTTTTATAAACAGAAAGAATCGTAAAATTTATTCGAATCTTGATATCGAACCCGTTGCTTCAACCGTCGTTCATACGGGAAGTAGCCCTGTTATGGCTAAAGCCGGGAGGATTAAAAAGCTTATGTTTAAAGATGGTTCGGGAGCATACCGGATTCATCTTGGTCAAAATGAAGTGGTTCATATTATTCGCTTCATTCTTAACTCTAAAGTCAGAATGGAGTACGCAGTTGGCACAACCAAAAGTATGTCGATGCTTCATAATCTTTGCGAAGCTGGACGCGCTAAATTAAACCGCTCTTTACCCCGTAAAGGTATCTGGAAAATCGGGTGTTACGACGGCGTTTATTATCACGGTAAGGCAAGGAAGGAAGAAATAGAAAACGCTTTACGTTTTTCTGTTCATCCAAAGTTTAATGAGCTGGAGAATGACTTTAATCAGTTCTTTTCGGATATTGATTTCTACACCCGTTATGGTCAGTCAGGAATGCGAAAAGTGCTTTTTACTGGTCCTCCGGGCACAGGGAAAACGACTATCGCAAAAGCTTTGGGGGCAAAATATCAGGATAAATATGTATTTGTTTATGCTGATGATTACTTTAAAGATGTTTGCTATGCCGCAGCTCAAAAGAAAATACCCGTTATCATAATAGCTGAAGAGGTTGATGAACTTTATCGGGCTGATGCCGGAACGTTAAGTTTTCTTGATGGGGCTGATACACCGCGAAATCTTGCCGGGACATATGTTATTTTTTCAACGAACTATCCTAACCGGATTGATCCGCGCATCAGAAAACGCCCTGGCAGAATTGACAGAATCATATCTGTAGGTGCTTTTCGGACTAAAGCCGCTGCCGCTTGTGCCAAAATGTACTTACCAGACGATATAAATATTGACCTTAAAGAACTTGGCGCGGTGCTGGACAGAACGACTCCTGCTGAAATAAAGGAGATAATAAATATTGCTATTGGCATGATTCGCGGAACAAAAAACGAATTAACAGTAGATGTAATCAAGAATGCGCGTGCCTTTTTGAAAGGAACCCTTGACCTTAGTGTGCAGGAGGCAGAAGAAGACATAGAGGAAAGGGAAGAAATCTTTAAAAAGAATGGTGCGCAGCCTGACTATTCAAGTTACCTTGAGGATTGATTAATGAGACTTTTTATTGCAGAAAAACCGTCTTTAGCAAAGGCTATTTTTGAAGGACTGGGCGGAAATCCCAATACAGAAAAGAAAAACGGCTATTTTGAACACGGTTCTGATGTCGTTACCTGGTGTTATGGTCATATGCTGGAGCTTTACGACCCACAGGATTATGACGACAAATATTCCAACTGGCGTTATAGTGATTTACCCATTAAAGCGGTTTATCCGCCAAAATATAAAATCAAGCCTGAATCAGAAGCACAGACCCGCATTATTTTGTCTCTTATCGATAAAGCCGACAGCATCGTTCATTCAGGCGACCCCGATGATGAAGGATGTTTGCTGGTTGATGAGATTCTGGGTTATGCCGGAAACAAGAAACCCGTCCAGCGACTGCTTGTTGCCGACCTCAACCTTGCGCCAGTGCAAAAATCACTGTCGAATTTACAACCTAACGATAAATTTCGCGGTATGACGTTAAGCGCCCTGGCGCGTTCCCTGTGCGATCAGGGTTTTGGCTATAACATGACGCGGGGATGTACATTAAAAGGCCGTGAGAAGGGCTATGACGGCGTTCTGAACGTTGGCCGGGTACAAAGTGCCGTTCTTGGTCTGGTGAACATGCGCACGCTGGCGAACCAGAATCACACAGAAAGCTTTTATTACGATGTATTCGCCAGTCTGTCGATGAACGGGCATCAGATTAAGGCGAAATATCAGACAACAGACGACGATCAGATAGACGAGAAAAAACGCCTGATCTCCGAAGCTCAGGCCGCGCATATTGCCGGACGTGTTACGGGTAAGGATGCTATTGTTACTATCGCGACGACAAAGCCGGAAAATAGCAAGCCTCCGCTTCCGCTTAACCTTTCCACGCTTCAGCAGCTCTGCGCAAAGCGATTTGGTTATTCTGCAAAAGATACGCTCGATGTGATGCAGGGGCTGTATGAAACTCACAAGCTTCTGACCTATCCACGTTCTGACAATCGCTATCTTTCAGATGAGCATTATTACCAGGCCGGAGATATTGCCACTGCTATAGCGGCCACCGTACCCGAACTGGCGTCTGCGATCGTAGATATGGATAAAGGCCAGAAACACAAAGCCTTTAATGCCAGTAAGATTGAGGCGCACCACGCCATCATCCCGACGACAAAAAGCGGAGCCGGTATTCAGCTTAATGAAAAAGAGCGGAACGTTTATAACCTGGTGTCCGTCTACTTTATCGGGCTGTTCTACCCGGATGCGATCCGCAACAAGACGAAAATCCACTTTGATATTAAGGGGGATACCTTTACGGCCACACAGAGCGTTCTGGTACAAAAGGGCTGGGAAGCGCTGGGTAAGGATAGTGATGACGAGGACGAAACCGAAGATGCCGGAACGGACGGTTTTGACCTTTCATTGCTGAAATTTAATGACAGCGGCCTGTGTGAATCGGCAGACGTGGACAAGAAAAAGACTACACCACCTCGCTATTTCACAGAGTCAACGTTACTGGCCGCCATGACGAGTGCGGCAAAATTCATTGATGATCCGGCTCTCAGAAAGGCGCTGGAAGCGAAAGACGAGGGCAGCAGTGATCGTGGCAGTATCGGAACGGAAGCCACCCGCGCGGGTATTCTTGAGAAACTGGCGGCAAATACCGGGCTTATCTCCATCGAAAAAGAAAAGGGGTATTCGGAGCTGGTATGGAAAACCACAAAACAAGGCCAGGAGTTTTGCGCTGCACTGCCTCCTGAAATCACTAAACCGGATATCTCCGCTCTGTGGGCTGAAAAGCAGTCTCAGATCAAAGCCGGAGAGCTGACAGTTGAGGAGTTTATTAAGGAAAATGATGAGTACGTCCAGGGGTTAATCGACGAGCTGGACAGGAACGGAATTTCGATTTCTTCAAATGCCACGCCCTGCCCGGTTTGTAACAACGGTTTCCTGCGTAAGCGTAAGGGGCAAAATGGCTTTTTCTGGGGATGCTCCTGCTACCCTGAATGCAAGACAACATTCCCGGACAAAGACGGCAAACCGGATATGGAAGCAAAATCCAGATCAGAAGGTTCCATGTCCCGGCTCGAAGCCCCCTGCCCTTCATGCAGTAAAGAAATTATTATCCGGCCTAAAGGCTTTTTCTGTTCCGGGTGCGAGTTTAAAATCTGGTCTGAAGTGTCAGGAAAAAAACTGACACAAAATCAGGTTGAGACATTAATCAAAAAAGGTAAAACCGGAGAGATTAAAGGCTTTACCAGTAATAAAACCGGGAAAAAGTTTGACGCTGCAATTGTTTTGCAGGATAAAACTACGGGTAAACTTGGGTTTCAGTTCAGTAAAAAATAAGGATTAACTCGATGAGTGAAAATGAAACGTTTGACGCAACAAAAAAGCTACTCCTGAATATTCGCTCTGTTCGTGTTTTTGCGCGAGAAACCAGCTTTGAACAACTGCTGGAAATGCAGGAAAAGCTTAACGCCGTGATCGAAGAACGTCGTGAAGAAGCAGAGCGTGAGGCAGCAGAACGCGCAGAGCGCGAAAGAAAGCGCCAGGAACTGCTCCAGTTGATTGCCGGAGAAGGTTTTTCACCGGAAGAACTGCTTGGCCTGTCCGAAGATGCGCAAAAAACACGCAAAAAGACGTTGCCAAAAGCGCCGCCTAAATATCAGTTTGATGAAAACGGCGAAACGAAATACTGGTCTGGTCGTGGCCGGACACCAAAACCAATCGACGAAGCGTTAAAAGCTGGCCGTTCTCTTGATGAGTTTCTCATCAAAAAAGATGCTTCCAGCACTGCTGGTGACGAACAGTAATCTAACAAGCCTCTGACACTGCGTCAGAGGCTTTTTTTTAGCAAAAAGGGCGCGGGGGGTTATGGTGAAGAAATCTTTGGATATCTTCGCGGGGATAAGGGAAGTAGTCTCTGATATCTTTGGTTTCTAACTTACCAGTGCAGTGATACGTCTGAAAATAGATCCACTCTGCTATTGTTTTGTAGATGTGATTTCCCATGTTCGCGCTTTGAGAACCATACTGCATGACTTGTGCATCCAGGTCATTACACATCTCCGGCGGAGTGAGTACATGATATGTCCTGCATAACAGCGGGCGGTAATTGTAGATTGAGCATGTTCCCTTCTCAGACAAAAACGGACATTTTGACTCATGCCCGGTCGTAAGCGGGTTGTCTCTGGCAGTAAGTTTACTTGCTTGTGCAATATGTGTTGCCTCAAGCGCGGTTAAATGAACATCCATTTTACAGCACGAAGAGCACCCCTTTTGACAGGAGGTAAACGTGCTCACAAATTCTTTGTTAAAACGATCCAAAAAGGCGTACATCTGTTTTAACTTGAGGTAAATATTACCGGATTGAGTATTGAGTTTATTTATGAGTGCCTTTAACTCATCGAAATACTTATCAGGTACGGGTTTCAGATTGGTATAGCCGGGTAATGTTTCGCCTGGCTCCAGGTGGATCACTGAGTTAGGTTTGATATCCATTGCTTTTGCTTCCTATATTCTTCTCGCGCTGGTTGTTCATTTGACACTAAAACAAGCGTCATACAATGGCAAGGTGTCAAGCCCAGCAGTAAATCACGCTTGCCAGCAAACCAGTTTCCTGCAGCCGGTTTGGCCGTTGATTTTTGCCAGCAATATTACCCGCTCGATGCCCGCCCTGGGCGTGAAATTGCCAGCAAAAAAGATTGCCGCTATCAAAGGTGTGGTTTATATTATCTGTATCGTACGATACAGATAATGGAGAAGCTTAATAGATGACTGAAAAAATCACTGACGAGGAACTGGCAGATTTGTTGGAGGCGCTCAAAAGAGCACATGGTATGGGCGTTTGTTCAAAGGCGGTTAAGCTGGCACAGCGTTGCGCTGATGTGTTCCCTGCTATTGTTGCAGAGTTACAGGAATATCGGAACGCCGCTAAGCGAACTTCAGCATGACAAGAGCCACGGAACGCGCTTACAGCGAGCTACAACAGGCGTTTGATTTCTATAACCAGCGCCTTTTTGACGGCGAACTCCCTGACTGTCTGATTACGTTCCAGCGCGGCAAGAACACAATGGGCTATTTCAGTTACAGGCGCTTTGTTGCTGCTGACGGCAGCGGCAGGATGATTGATGAAATCGCCCTCAATCCTGAATACTTCCCGGTGTACCCGCTTATTGAAGTCATGCAAACGCTGGTTCATGAGCAGTGCCATATGTGGCAGTACCACTACGGCAACCCGTCGCGTAAGACGTACCACAATGCGCAGTGGGCGGCAAAAATGGAAAGTATCGGACTTATGCCCTCCTCCACCGGGAGACCTGGTGGTGCGAAAGTCGGCCAGAAGATTAATGACTATCCGATCCCTGGTGGCCGCTTCCAGCGCGTCACACTGGAACTGTTCCAGGGGCAATTTGCTTTGAGCTGGTTTGATCGCTTCCCTGTCCAGGTCGAACAACAAAAAGATATGACCGCCGTAATAGAGCAATGGCGCGAAACGCTTGCTCTGGCGCATCAAAATGCTGAGGCCGGGATTGATATAGAAGCGGTGCTTTCTATGGCTCTGCTGCCGTCAGTGTCACCGCAGAACGGGAGCCATTCAGATGATATGGCCGGGAGCAATGACAATGATTTGTCAGTTGCAGCATTTGAGGACAAGCCAAAACGAAATAAAGTTAAATATCAGTGTCGCGGGTGTGGCGCTGCCGTGTGGGGCAAAGCCGGACTGAATATTGAATGCGGCGATTGCGAGCTGGCTTTCATCGAAAATTAATTGCCAGCAAATTTTCCCGGTCACATCTGTTGGCCAGTGTTTTTTGCCAGCAAAGTTTCTTCCCGGGTTCGCGCCGGCAGCGCAAAAATGACAGCAAAAGAGGGGTATCATGGGGCATTACACAATCAGAACGAATGACGACGAAGATCAGGCCATTAAAAAGGCGCAGGAAGCGACCGGACAGGCATCAGCCAGCAAAACCTTTATGACGGCTATCCTTGAGCTTCAGCGTAACAGAGACGAGATGGCGCAGCTACGGCGTGAACTGGCGCAGGAAAAAGCGCGGAGTCAGGAGCTGGTATCATCGGTAAAACAATTCCGTTCCAGCCTGAACAATCTGTTTGATCTGGCTGACAACCCTTAAATAACAAGGAGCGAAACGTGCATACCACAAATGCGATTATCCTGTGCCTGGTGTCATATCCCTGCATCGTTGCATGGGTTATCTATAAAAACAGATTTGTCGATTACTTGTTTTTAACTCTGCTTGCTTGTTTGGGGAGCATTTTTTCAGTCGTATTGTATAAACAGCCCGACTACTCATTGACCATATATCAGGCCGTTGCTGTCGGCTATGCTGCCGTGATCATGCCAACGGTGTTAGTTTTGAGTGTCGTTAATATCTTCATGGGAAAAGCAGAGAGAACGTGCAAATGAATACACTGGCTGCACTGGAAAATACGTTTCGTGATATGAGAAAGCATGGCTGCCAAACAGTCATGGTCACGCAGTCTTTAGCTGATTTTGGCCGCTACAGCTATAAACCGCGCCCTGCATTTCAGGACTGGATCGAACGGCTGAAGACTGGCGAACGTCTGCCGCGAGGCCGTTACTTTGTTGGCAAGAAGCCTGGTGGCCGCCTGGTGCTCATTGATGAATTGGGGGGAACATGGACAGAAAAAGTAACAGTGATTCATACCAACGCTGGATGATAGAGAAGGCTGACAAAAGGGAAAGGACGCAAATCAGTATGTCGTTCGTAAAGATGAAGGACGTACTTTTTAACGTGCTGGCTATCGGTACTGTTTTAGCAGCCCTGGTGGTGATCTTTTATGAAGTGCAAAGCAGCTTATAAATTGATGGCCGTTGACAATGAATGTCATACTACCTGACCGGGCAATGCCGGAAGATTTCTTTCACGGGTGATGGTTTGTGATCCCGGCATTGTTCCGGCGCTCTCTCGTAAATTCTCGCGCCCAATCCCCCTCGCAAAACCTCAGAATTCACGTAACGCACCGCGATTTCGGCAACCATCAACCCTAACGTCCTTATGTTGTTGGGTTTGCCGCAGAACAATTTATTCATTTAAAATAGATTTAAACGAAGCGGGAAACCGCAGACGTAAAAAAACCGACTGGTGAGGTCGGCTTTTTTACGGTTCCGGTGCGAGCTGGTAACTCAGCCCGGAAGGGAAACTCTCTACAACTGACAATAGTATGATAATCCGTGAAGCCTGATTATGCAATATGACGGGCAGTGACTGTGCGTTAACGGTTTGCCTGAACGTTAGATAAACGTATAATCAGAGGGTTAGCTCTGTGGTGAGTCTCTCCCTGCATTCCGCTAAATGCGGCATGAACAGGTTCAAAGTCCTGACAGGTAATACAGGTGGTGCTGGTTATCTGTGCTCTGGCAGGAGTGAGACTCTCTACAACTGACAAGACGAAGAGAAGCCGTGGTGACAGGCAGTGTAAGAGCAAGCCACGGTGTCTTTACTCCATTTATGGAGAAAACGGATGATTAACCTGTTAATCATCGTTCTGAGGGCGGTAGCGGCGCTTGCAAACGCGCTGATTGCCATTCTGGAACTGATCCGCCAGTTCATCGACTAATGAACACGGAAACGTAATTAAGGCCGGAGGAACACCACCTCCGGCCTTTAATAAAAATATAGTTTAGTTACAACATTCACTAGTCTGTACTAACCACCACACACCTGACCTTCTGCGCACAAGTTACCTTTAATCACTCCTAAACAGGCATTTCATGAAACTCCCCTGTTCTTGCATCGGTAACAGGGGTCTGACGCTCAGTGGAACGAAAACTCACGTTAAGCAACGTTTTCTGCCTCTGACGCCTCTTTTAATGGTCTCAGATGTCCTTTGGTCACCAGTTCTGCCAGCGTGAAGGAATAATGGCCGAGCATATTGATATGTCCGTGGCAAAGCGGGGAGAGGCGTGCGATATCTTCATCATTCAGTGTTTCACCCTGCGCCCGGAGATGATCCAGGGCTGCCTGCATATAAATAGTGTTCCATAACACGACGGCGTTAGTGACCAGCCCCAGTGTGCCCAGTTGATCTTCCTGACCGTCGGTATATCGTTTTCTTATCTCACCTTTTTGACCGTGACAGATGGCTCTGGCAACGGCATGGCGACTTTCTCCCCGATTAAGCTGGGTCAGAATGCGCCGGCGGTAATCTTCATCATCAATATAATTAAGCAGATACAGCGTTTTGTTGATGCGCCCCACTTCAATGATTGCCTGAGTCAGTCCGGAAGGACGTTCACTTTTCAGCAATGAACGGACCAGCACTGAAACCTGTACTTTGCCCAGCTTCAGGGAGCCAGCGGTCCGGATCATTTCGTCCCACTGAGGGGTTCTAGGGATTTTCCGTCCAAAAACGACAAAGTGCTCTGGAGGCCCCGCCGTCTGTGGCCTCCAGAGGGGTATTACTTTTTTCGAGATCCCTATTTGGGCTCTGTTTGAGTAAGATTTAGTCTTTTTGGGCTAAATCCATGGCATTCGAAGAACGTGTCCAAATCTTGTCCGAGGCAGAACAAGATGAGTTATATGGACCCCCCGCTTTCACCTCCGCCGACCAACGCTTCTTTTTCTCGCTGAACGATAAGGAACTGGCGATCGCTAAAAGCCTCCGTCATCGGGGCCAGCGTTACATGCTGGTGGTACTGCTGGGCTATTTCAAAGCCAAGCCGGTGGTGCTGAATCCCGGCTTTCATCAGATCAAGCAGGACCTCAAATACGTTTATCAAACCGTTCTACCAGGCCCAGGCTGTAGACCCTTTAATCTCACGCCAAAAGAGAACGAACGGATTTACCAACGTGTTTTCCAGCTCTGCAACTACCAGCGCTGAAATGTCAAAGACCATGGAGCGGCGTTGAGAGATTACTTATCCCAGCAAGCCAGAGCCTGGACAGCGCCTAGGCACCTCTTCGATGCGGCCAATGAATATTGTTCGGGGCAGAAGATCGCAATCCCTGCCTACAGCACGCTGCAAAAGATCATCAGTCAGGTGGTGGGAGACGAACAGGAACACATGGCCGCGCACCTTGAGCGTGCAATGTCACGCGGTCTTAAGCAAGCACTGGCGGAGCTCGTGAACGGCACAGGTCCACTGCCGTTCCGACAGTTGCGACAATCGGCTCGTAACTTCACCGGAACCGAGTTGGAGAAAGAACTGATTGTCTATCGCCATATCCAGCATTGGATGCCGGAAGTGGATCTGCTGTTGAGCACGCTATCACTGTCGCAGAAAAATCTGCAACACCTGGCAGAGAAAGTCGACTACTACGGTGCCAAACTGAAACGTCAAACCGTAGGCAGCCAATGGCTGTATTTATTGTGCTATCTTCAAACGCGATGGCAGCAAGCGCTGGAACGTATTGCCGATGGCTTTGTGCATCATGTCAGACAGACCAAACAGAAGGCAAAGGATTATGCGCAGGAAGCGGTGTTTAAGGATTGGCAAAAAGCAGCTAAAAATGTCAGCAAGGCAGCTGAAGTACTGCACCTGTTCATTGATGACAGCATTGATCTGCAACTACCGTTTGCAACAGTAAGACAGCAAGCACTGAGCCTGCTGACCAAAAGGGATCTGGAATCTGTATGTCTCTTCCTGAACGAGCAGCGACGATCGGTCGATGAAGCCATGTGGCAGTACTGCGACGAGAAAGAAAGTCTGCGGAAAGGTTTGCTGCGAGAGTTGTTCCTATGTCTGCGCTTCGAAGGCTGCGACGGCACCCAGCACTTAGCGGCCGCCTTGGCGAAAACACAAAACGAACTCAACGGCCAGGACGCTCAGTTGCAAACTGCCGACACCAGACTCCTTTCCAAAAAATCACGTGAATTCCTGCTGGATGGTGAAGGGAATATCCTGATCGATCGTTATGAGTGGTTCCTCTATCAACAGATTCCTGATCGCCTGAATGGCCAGCTGACGCTGCCTGATATCACTAAATACCGGGCACTCGACGCCGACCTGATCGACGGGGAACATTGGCGAAAAAACAAATATACGCTGCTTCAACAGAGCCATTTTACAAAATTAGCGGAGGAGCCTGAAAAGCTGATCAAACAGATGGCCATGGAATTGGATACCCGTTTGTACGAAGTCGGCGAATATCTTGAACAGGAAGACAACCGGAATATCATCTTGCGTAATCCGCAGGGTAAACGCTTCTGGCGCCTGCCTTCGGCCAGCAAACATCATCTGGTCAACAATCCCTTCTTCCAGCAAATTCCCACAACGGGGATTGCGGATGTACTGCGCATGGTTGATCGTGACACCGGTTTCATTGACTGCTTCGCTCATGTGCTGGGTTCCCAATCCAGAAGCCGTTCCCATGAATATGACCTGTTGGCAATTCTGGTCGGCAATGCAACCAATCAAGGCATTTACGGCATGGCACAGATCTCTGATCGTACCTATGATCAGCTCAGCACTATCCAGGC
>NZ_JBMKJI010000036.1:0-38098 GCF_049237025.1 Enterobacter cloacae complex sp. SYL001
CGTTTAAACTCTGCGCTGAAATTTCTTTTTTTCATTGAGGCACCTGTAATGTTCTGAGATGAGCATATCACCTCTGTTCAGGTGGCCAAATTCAGTAAACCACTACATAGAGGCCAGTTCTCCAGAGTCATCAGCATCAGTCATAGCGTGGAGCTGTCGAGCCTTGGACGGGTTAGCATCTTTAACTACCTGAGCTGGGGCGGTAGGCTGCACGTCTGAGGCAATAAAGCGACGCTGCCAGCTACGAGCTAAATCTGTAGCCGCTGCTGCTTCTTCTACACCCTCAGCCACCATAGCCGCTTTACCTGCTGCCTTAAAGCCTTTACGGATAGCACTGCCAATCCCTGTAATGTCCATCAGACCAAAGATATTATCTACATATTTATCTGTGATGGTGTATGAGCCATTACCAACAATCTGCTGGAATGCTTCATAGTTCTCTTGGTCAATGCTGTCAGGGAGGAGAATTGTTTTCCCCTCTTTATTTAACGCTGCTGCAATACTTTCCATTGCTGCCTGACGTTCTGCCAGAGGGAGGTTATTAAAATCAGAAACAATTTTCTCTTTACCAGAGCCGGGGAGGAAGAAAGCTTTTAACGCTTCTGAGCCTGTACCGCCTAACGCTGTAACCTGACCAGCAGTTTTAGCACCAGATACAAGGGGGAGAAGATCTTCAGCAAAGCCTACAGCATCAGGTAGAGCGCTTTGGTTGTCCTTCTGCTGCATAGCGTTAAACTGTTTCTGTTGTTCACGCTGATATTGAAGGACATTCCCAACACCTGCCGCCCATACTCCGCGTAAATCTGCTGCTTCCTCTGTCTCCCCCTGAACAGGTTGGGAGGCTTCTTTGGTTGCCAATAATGCGCGGGGGTTGTATAGCGGGTTATCCTTGCTGTTAATACTCTGGATAGCTTGTGCTTTCCATTCATCTGATACAGCGGGATTGGCTAGGAAGTCTGCTGTGGCTCTTCGGTATGCGTTCTGCTCTTCTACCACATACTTATCCGTTACCTGCTTCATGGTGGGGCTAGTCCCCTGATTCACCAGTTCAGTGTTAATAGCCTGATAGGTGGCTATCTGCTGCTGGGGGTCATTAGAATTAAGCAGGGCAGTAGTAGTGGCACGGCTGCGGTTGGACGCTAGGGACGTGGCAGGAGGGGGCGTTTCTCCAATTGCGTCCACATCCTGAAAATCTTCGATAGAATAGGAAGCTGTATCTGTGAAATCGTCCAGAGAGAAATCTTGTGCTGGGGTCTGTGTTGATTGCTGCTGTTCTAAATTATCTGCCATGAATTAGCGCTCCAGTTTTACAGGGATAACGTTATAAGGGAAAGTGTTGTCAGGATAATTGACACGGTATTTGAACTTAACGCGCTCCCCATCGAATAACGAGGTTGGAACATAAGACAACAATTCAAAGGCCATTAACCAGCCAAAGATCTCAGCCATTTCTTCTACATCAGCAATGCCCGTTTTCTTGCATACGGAAAGATAGCTAACAGAAATATCCCCGAAGCGGCTACCGAGTGAGGCTAGATACGCAAATACAACACGGTGATTCATAGGGAATTCAATTTCTTTATCTTTGAATTCAAATTTATTAACACCAAGGATAGACCATATGCGGAAGGGGGTTGATACCTCTTCAAAGATTGCTTTGCTCATAAGTGTTTTCTCTCTCTTATTCTTTCGCAAGCTTTGCATCTTCGTGCAATGCTTTAATAACTTTCTCAACGATATAAACATGGGAGCTTTTACCCTGTTCGTTCGCTGTCTTAATTAATAGCTCAAACATTTCTTTAGGGAATTTAAGGAACATAATAAAGCCTCACATGTTCAATTGATGATAGCATTAACAAGATGCCTCCCTTTCAGGAGGCGCTCTTAATTACTTCCCTTCGCGGAGGCTTTTAAAGAAGTCAATCCCGTCCTGCACATTGCGTAAAGGGTTAGGCTTATGGGCTTCTTTGCTACGTCCAGTAATAATATCCATCTGCTCTTTCTTGGTGAGGGTGTCGATACTCTCAATGCCATCTAACGGGTCAAAGTATTTCTTAGCCAGCTCTTGCTTATTTGCATGAGAAAAGAATTCCGCATGAGCCTTGGTGTTAAGGCGTCCGTATTGGTCACGCATTGGAGGCGGGGTGTCTGCTGCTGGGGTGCTTTGCTTGGTAAGTTCTGCTGCTACAGTGGCATGTGCCTCTGCTTCTGGCATACCCTTCTCAATGAGGGCGTTAACTACTTCTAAATACTGGTCTGCTGTAATAGCCATAATGGTTTCCTTTTGTTGGAATATTTAATTAGGAGAAGCTACGGATATCTACGGCTTTACGTAGAAGTTTCTTAGTTATTTTATCCCATGCACACATTTCCAAATTCTTCTCAGCAGAAATGAATTGACAGGTCTGAGGGGAATACACTTTAAATCCAAGGCGCTTAGACAGTTCATCTTTATCAAGTTGGTAATCACTTCCTGCCTCACACCATTTGTCATAGCCGCTCAGCGTACGGATATCTTCGAGGAAATGTTTGAAGCAATACCAGCGAGCACAGACAATAACATCCTTATAGGAGCCATTCTGTTTGTAGCCGCCATGCACACGTGCTAACAGGCGATTCCATAATGCGTATTCACGCTTGCTGTATGTCAGGGTTTTAGGGTCTGCTCCCCAGTAGCCTACGCCATAAACATCAGGCTCCATATAATCTTTAATGCTTCCCGCATTGATATGGAATTGAGTAGTCAGCGTTTCATACTGAGTGTTAAGGAATCGAATACGGTGCAGTGCGTTGCCGTGCTTATCACTTTTAACGTGACGCTCTACAACGGCGAAAGCATAGCCCGCTTTGTTTACATAAATTTCAGGGAATAATTGTGTCATGTCGTTTTCCTTTTTCTTATTGGGGCTTTGTGCCTGTTTATTATTTGGGAAAAGGGGAGGGGTTTTAGCGGTGTGTGTCTGTCCAAGAGAAAGTTGCGTCCATATCATAGATACCTTTAGCGGCTAAAATACGGTAGGCTAGGTCACTGTCCCTGTAGGACTTGAAAGCTTTAGGAGTGTGCTGTTTACGTGGAGAGGAGTTCTGCATTGCTTGTGTAATACCGGATGGAATTGTATGCATCAGTCTTTATACCCCAACATTTTTAGAAGGTGTTTGACAGTGCCAGCGTTAAACTCTTTACCGTGGCTTGTAAGGACGCCTTTATTATTCAGCGCATTTGCAAGAGCTGTTTCTCCGTAACCATATTCCAGAAGCTCCTCAACAATAGGACGCACTTTGAAATAGTATTTCTCACGGGCTGCCGCTCTTGCTGCTGCCAGAGAATTAGAAGGGTACTGGTATTCGATAATAGACATATTTATATTCCTAATGTAATTTTCAGTAGGGCTGACACTACCAGAAGGAACAAACCAGTTTTCCAGTTCAACCATTCAAGTGTCATAATGTATATGAGTTTTTCATTTAGCTTCTTCATAAGGTGGATTGTCTTAGATGTTATGTTAGGAACATAGCCGGACGGTTCAGGCGACCAAACCTTTACCGTCCATCACAGGGCTGGGTTAGAGCTGCTAGGCTATGTTTTATTAGGTGGGCTAAGAACATCACCACAAGGGCGAGTGATATTCTAACGTATATCCCTTATACGCTGCCCGTATTAGTATTCACTAAGGTAAGGATCGTATGGAAACTCTAGACGCATCTCATTTTCTATCTGCCTAACAGACGGAATAGCTATCCGCTCAATCATACGCTTCTGTGTTTCTGCTACTTTCTGGATATAAGCATCCGCTGCCACTGTGTTACCGGCAAGAGCCATTCTACGAATAACCATTTTGTCACCCTCTGTAAATGGGGCTGGGGCAATTACACAATTAGGAATGCATCCATATTTAGCGTTATCAGTAGCGTCCTGATTGAAATCAAATGCTGAATTCTTTTCAATGTTGCCACGTTCAATGTGATATGAAAGGCTTTTAATAACGCTCTCACATTTACGCAGAAGATAACGACAATATCTTTCTCCCGGTACAGCGTCCCCTTTTAAGGCGCGCTTAGCGGTTAAAATTTCCTGAATGAGTTCAACTGAGAGGGTGTCTAAATGAGCCAGTATGAACAGGAGTTGCCCTTGTGGGACTTCTGTATTAGCTCCAGCCTCTTTTAAACGTAATGCCCCTGTTACTACATCGTCAATCACAGCAGGCATAACAGCCACTGATTTAATTTCGGAGGTAGTAGTATATAAATCCTTACGGTCTAAGTTTAGAAAGATTGAACAGTAAGGGTTATCAATCACCTTAGGCTTACGCCCTCTACCTGATTTAATTTCGGAGGTAGTAGGTAAAGTCTCTTTCAAAGGGAGGCCAGTTAAAGCCATCTCTACTGCGCTACCGACATCATAGTCAGATGGTAAACATCCATACTCATATGGGTCTACTAACTCCCCTGTAGACGTGTCTACAAAGAAGCCTTCGATCATTTTTATCATCCTTCGTTTCCTTTTTATTATTCTTATTGGAAGGCTCTTATTAGTTAGGCTACTTTTTTATTTTTATTACTATCTATGTATTTCTAATGTACATCTAATATTTTATACCCTATATGTATATACACCCGAAAAAGTGATAATTGTTCCATTTATTTTTAAATTATTTTATAAGTGTCTGTATTCTGGATGAATTTATTTCCATTAAATTTACCATTTAGAATGCTTGCACGTCAGTGCGTCTAATTGATGAGAGGAATGTAGGTAGGTAACGCAGGGGGAATCCCCCGCACCCCCTTGACGCGACAAGACTACACTCACCTGACGGCTCGTATAGCTTGGGCAAAAGAAAGGGCTACCACTTGCATGATATCCCTTCTGCGTAAGACTATTGATGATAGTATTAAACTTTCTGCGTAACTGGCAGATTGTGCAGCCATAGCTGTGTCTGTTTGGACATTAACTACTACTTCCGAAATTAAAATTATAGAAAGAGATAATCAGGGGAAAGGAGGGTTTTGTTATAGGAGTGCGTGTAACGCCCTGCAAGCGTTTCTGTCATATACCCAGTGGGTATGTACTGCCCTATATTAGATGAAGGCGTGTAGGTAGTATACAGCTCGTTTTAGAGGGGGGTAATGTAATAGGTTACGATGATATAGGAGTTTAGCTAGAATCTTGCCATACCCTTCACCTATTAAAGGCTTGTCTCGTAAGCCATACGGAGAATCCATTCCCGCATATTGTGCTCCTGAAAGATTCAGGCTGCGTTATCTAATCAAGCCTTGCAATTATGGCGGGGAGGTATGAACATCCCGGCTTTCTGGATTCGACGCATCCCTTAAAGGCTCAAGCTTTTATCGCCATACATAGCCATGTTCCCCAGCAAAAGATTTCATGCATCTAGCATCACTCAATCTCCTCTGGACATCTAACTAGCTGGGTCAACTACTCACTCTATGCGTTTCCGTCACGCTGATTATCTAACCATCTTTAGTTAATTTCTCTATCGAACAACATTCCGCCTTCATTTGCAAGAAGTTTTAGCATTAATTGCATTCAACACAGCCATAATAAATCTAAACATCCATTTGATTGATGTAATTACACCTATCAAAAACATCCACTCACAAAACCTAGGATGGTTTAAATAAAATGTTAAAGCGTTCATGCGTATTTCTCCTTATTGCTCTGGAGGGTAGCAAGTTACGGCTAGATGAGGCTAGATATTTGAAAGCAATATAACCTGTTAGCTGTGATAATCGTTGTGATAAAACTGGTATAAAAGTGAGATAGTGCGTTGCTCCTTCTGCGTGAAGAAGCGATGACCGGGAAGGCGGGCTTGTGCTAACGAGCCACTTACCTTAAGCTGGCGATATATCAGAAGATTGTTTTACCAAATGACTCGGGGTGCCCTTCTTTGTGAAGGCTGAGAAATACCCGTATTACCTGATCTGGATAATGCCAGCGTAGGGAAGTCAGATGCCTACCCGGTCATCGCTTCTTTCCGCACGGCAGGAGCGAAACCATGCAGCCTGACCTGCTCGACTCACACGTTTTACATCAATTCCGAACCCGTTCCCCGCTCACGCACTGTATGACCAACGATGTCGTGCAGACCTTCACCGCCAACGTTCTGCTCGCGCTCGGTGCTTCCCCGGCAATGGTGATCGAAGCCGAGGAAGCGGAACAGTTTGCCGCGCTTGCCGATGCCCTGCTCGTCAACGTTGGCACGCTCACCGCGCCGCGCGCCCAGTCGATGCGTCGGGCTATTGAGAGCGCGGTAGCCGCGGGCACACCCTGGGTTCTGGACCCCGTCGCGGTTGGCGCGCTGGCGTTCCGCACCCGTTTTTGCCAGCAAATATTATCCCTTAAACCTGCGGCCATTCGTGGCAACGCCTCCGAAATCCTCGCCCTTGCCGGAATGAGTGCGGGCGGACGTGGGGTCGATTCCACCGATACGGCAGCGAGCGCGTTGACCGCTGCGCAGGCGCTTGCCCGCCAGACCCACGCCGTTGTAGTCGTCACAGGGGAAGTGGATCACATCACCGACGGCCAGCGAATCCGTACGGTCGCGGGCGGCGACCCGCTGATGACCCGCGTGGTAGGAACTGGCTGTGCGCTCTCGGCGGTCGTCGCCGCCTGCTGCTCGCTGCCTGGCGACAGGCTTGATAACGCGGCGGCAGCCTGCGGCTTTATGAAGCGCGCAGGGTCAGTTGCCCTGACTCAAAGCCGGGGGCCCGGCAGCTTTGTCTCCGCGTTTCTGGACGCGCTTTACGCGCTGGAGGAACAGGTATGACGCGCATTAATGCCTTGACTATTGCGGGAACCGATCCCAGCGGCGGAGCGGGGATCCAGGCAGACCTGAAAACCTTCTCTGCGCTCGGCGCATACGGGTGCTCGGTTATCACCGCGCTGGTTGCGCAAAACACGCGCGGCGTACAGTCGGTGTATCGCATTGACCCGGATTTTGTCGCCGCGCAGCTGGATTCGGTATTCAGCGACGTACGTATCGACACCACCAAGATCGGCATGCTGGCAGAGGCGGACATTGTTGAAGCGGTCGCTGAACGTCTCAAACACTACCAGATAAAAAACGTGGTGCTTGATACCGTGATGCTGGCCAAAAGCGGCGATCCGCTGCTCTCCGCCTCGGCTGTCGATACCCTGCGTAAAAAGCTGCTGCCGCAGGTTGCGCTGATCACGCCAAATCTGCCTGAAGCCGCCGCGCTGCTGGATGCGCCACACGCGCAAAACGAACGTGAGATGAAAGAGCAGGGGAATGCGCTGCTGGCGATGGGGTGTCGCGCGGTGCTGATGAAAGGCGGCCATCTTGATGATGCAGAAAGCCCGGACTGGCTTTTCACCCACGATGGCACGCAACGTTTCACCGCGCCACGCGTCCAGACCAAAAACACCCACGGCACGGGCTGTACGCTCTCGGCGGCGCTGGCGGCGCTGCGTCCTCGTCACGCCACATGGGCGGATACGGTGCAGGAGGCAAAGGTCTGGCTCTCGGGCGCGCTGGCAAAAGCCGATTCTCTGGAAGTGGGTCACGGTATTGGTCCGGTTCACCATTTTCATGCATGGTGGTAAGCCGTATACTGGCATGAAACTCATGCCAGAGAAAAACAGAGATGGAACAAGCGCATACCCGGTTAATTGCTCAACTCAAGGAACGAATTGCCGCACCGGACAACACGCCGCTGTATCTGAAATTTGCCGAAACGGTTAAGAACGCGGTGCGCAGCGGTGTGCTCGCGCACGGTAATATTTTGCCCGGCGAGCGCGATCTGAGCCAGCTGGCCGGAGTGTCGCGTATTACGGTGCGTAAAGCCATGCAGGCGCTGGAAGAGGCTGGCGTCGTTACCCGCGCGCGTGGATACGGGACGCAAATCAACAATATCTTTGAATATTCGCTGAAAGAGGCGCGCGGCTTTTCTCAGCAGGTGGTGCTGCGTGGCAAAACGCCCAACACCCTGTGGGTCAATAAACGCATCGTGAAGTGCCCGGAAGAGATCGCCCGCCATCTTTCCCTTGCGCCGGAAAGCGATGTGTTTTTGCTTAAGCGCATCCGTTACGTGGATGACGATGCGGTATCAATAGAGGAGTCCTGGGTACCGGTAGGATTAATTCCCAACCCGGACGACATTGGCGTCTCGCTTTATGATTACTTCCGCAGCCAGAATATCTTTCCGCAGCGCACCCGTTCCCGCGTCAGCGCCCGGATGCCGGACAGCGAGTTTCAGGCGCATATCAAGATGGACGATAAGATACCGGTGCTGGTGATCAAGCAAGTCGCGCTCGATCAACAGCAGCGGCCAATTGAGTACAGCATCAGCTACTGCCGCAGCGACCTATACGTCTTTGTGTGCGAGGAGTAGGGCCTCGCGCGTGGGGGCGCAGTCTCCACCGCGATGGCTGACTACCCAGGCGGCCACGGCATTGCCAAGCTGCACCGACTCTGGCAGTGACCATCCCGCAGCCAGCCCGGCAAGGGTACCTCCCGCATGGCTGTCACCGGCGCCGATGGTATCGACCACGGTAGCAGGAAACGCCGGAACGTGTCCGGAAGCGTCACCGTCGTACCAGACCGCCCCGTCTTTATCATGGCGTACGATTAGCGCAGCGCCAAACCGTTGCTGCCACTGAGTGCCGAGCTGTTCCACGTTCACGCCAAGCCATTCGGCGGCAAGTTCCGCCTCCTGCCGATTGAGCGAGACAACCGGTTTACGGGCCATAATCCGCGCCATCAGCGGGTCGGGAATATCCGCGATGCGCGGACCGAAATCGATAAAGAGCGTCACATCCTGAAGACGTTCCACCCAGGCCGTCAGCAGCTCGCCGCTGGGCGACGCCAGCTGGTAGCCGGACAAATAGATCAGGCTTTTCTCTGGCACGCTTAACCCGTCCAGCCAGCGCTGCTGCCACTGGTTCTCCACGCCGCTAAACGACATAAAGGTCCGTTCACCGTCAGGCTCCACCAGCGCCAGGCACCAGCCGTTATCGCCCGTTTCCGCTTCCACGGCGCTGTGCAGATCCTGCTTCGCCATGGCGTTACGGATAATATCGGCCCACACGCCGTGGCCGACGGGAAGGGCGTTTTGCGCAGCAATGCCGAGCCGCTTGAGGGCGATGGCGATATTCAGCGCGCAGCCGCCAATATTCACTCCCTGTTGCTTCAGCTCGATATCACACCCGCGCCAGGGCAGGGCGTAGGCGTCGGCAATCACGTCGATGACCGCCGCGCCGAGCACCGTTACGGGGCGCGTAGCGTGAAGGGTTTCGAGACGGCGGGCAAAAGCACTCATACGCCCTCCCTTTGCTCCCGGAAGTGCAGCAGTTTTTCGCAGTAGCGTCCGAAATCAAGCTGGTTTACGGCATCAAGTTCGCTTTTAAGCGCCGGATCAATGGCCTGTACACCGTGCAGCGCGCCACAGATGGCCGTTGCCATCGCGCCGATAGTGTCCGTATCACCGCCCAGGTTAGCGCATAACACCGCGCAGCGGTTCGGATCGGTGCCCGCAAGTTCGACCATCGCAATCGCCGCCGGTACGGACTCCAGTGTGCTCGTGCCCGCGCCAATAAGCTGATAGATCTGCTCGCTGGCGGACTCCGTACCGTTGGCTTCGCGCACGGTTTTCAGGGCCAGCTCAATACGAGCGGAAAGCGATGCGCTGAAAGTGGTCGTGTTCGCCTCCTGCGCCGCACGGGCAATACCCGGCAGGGCATCGGCGATGTTCTGCCAGCGCTCGCCGTCGATAGCGCGTGAAACCGCCCACGCGATCACCACCGCACCGGCGATGGCGAGATCCGATTTATGGGTCGGGCTGGAGGCTAACGCAACCTGTTCAACAAAATGTGCCAGACGCGTGGCCGGTAGCAGGCATCCCAGCGGGGAGGCGCGCATCGCCGCCCCGTTGGTGACGCCGTTATTTTCCAGGTCGCTCACCGGCTTGCCGTCACGGATGGCGTTCAGGGCAATTTTGGAGGTCGGGCCGAGCACATTCTTATTGAACGCGTCAAAATCCAGCGCCCAGTCCAGAATATGCTTACCGATAACGTCAGGATTTATTTCCCCGTCGCATTCGATAATCGCGTCGGCCAGGCACAGCGCCATCGACGTATCATCCGTAAATTCGGCCTGATTAAAGTAGCAGGCGGCATTATTCTCAGCCGGGCCGGGTAAGAAACGGTCGATCCAGCCGAAGTGCGCTTTCACCCGCTTGCGCGGCCACAGTTCAGACGGCATCCCCATCGCATCCCCTAACGCCTGCCCGTAAAGAGCACCGAGAATACGGTCTTGTTTCATTTAACTTCCCCTCGTGTCAGCGCGGTATCGCCATCAACCACCTCAATTGCGTTGATCTCTTTATCCGATTCGCGGAAAAACAGCATAAACAGCACGGCAATCACTACAATCATGATTGCACCAAACGTCCACATTCCGGCCCAGTTGAAGGTCAGCCCATTCACCGGCTCTTTATAGGCGAACATTTTTTCCATCATCACGCCGCCGAGACGGTAACCCAGCAGGCTACCAAAGCCCTGACAGCACAGCGTGATCAAGCCCTGCGCCGCGTTGCGCATATGCACGGGCGCTTTTTTATCCACGTAGATGTACGCGGTGACGTAATAGAAGTCATAGCTTACGCCGTGCAGCAGAATGCCGAGGAACAGCAGGGCGTAGGTGAAGTATTGTTCGGCGCCGCCGTAAACAAAGAAGCCGTAGCGAATGGCGGCGGTGATCAGCCCCAGCAGTAAGACCTTCTTAATACCAAAGCGTTTGGTAAAGAACGGCAGAGCGAGCATGAAGAAGATTTCAGAGAACTGGCCGAGGGTCATCCAGCCGGTGGCGTTTTTCATCCCCACTTCGGTGAGATAGCCGTTGGCAAAGATGTAGTAGAAAGCCAGCGGCATGGCGAACAGGAATGAGCAGAAGAAGAACACCAGGAAGTTTTTATCGCGCAGCAGGATCAGCGCATCCAGCCCCAGCATCACTTTGATATCCAGCTTGCCGGTGCTCTTCGGCGGGGTATTCGGCAGGAAAAGTGCGAAGACGCCGAGCAGAAGGGAGCTGGCAGCGGCCAACAGCAGCGGGATATTGGTGTCAGAGATGTCGCTATAGCCCATCATCTGCGGCAGGAAGCCGCACGCCAGGCCGGAGGCAATCCAGCCGATGGTGCCCATCACGCGGATGCGCGGGAAATCAGCCTCCACGTCATCGACGTTCGCAAAAGCGATGCTGTTCGTCAGCGCGATGGTCGGCATATAGGTCAGGGAGTAGGCCAGTAACAGCGGGAAGAAGGTGCTGAACTGGGTTTGCTGTGCTGCGAAATACATCAGAATCGCGCCAGCGAACATCAGCACGGCCAGCACTTTCTGGGCGGCGAAGAAACGGTCGGTCAGCGAGCCGACCAGGATAGGAGAGAGGATCGCGGCAATAGCGGTACAGGCATAGGACCAGCCAATTTCCCCGGCGGTAAACCCGCTCTTGCTCAGCCACAGCCACAGCGGCACAAACCACGCGCCCCAGATAAACCATTCAACAAACATCATGAATGACAGTTGGACTTTCGTTTTCATTTTTTAATCCTGCATGTCAGAGGTACGCATGTAACATACCATGTGATAATACCTTTTAAATACCTTTAAGGCGATTGTTTGATCAGTGTAACAAAAATGTTGTACATGAAACGAGCCAGCAGATTGTGCTTAAAAAAGTTGCAAATGGTGGAAAATAGGTTAAGTCGGTACCAGGCTTAGTCTGCCTGCAAAAACGTGGGCTTGGATCACACGCTCCGACATCATGTCGGACATACGGGAGCATCACTATGACTGATATTGCGCAGCTGCTTGGCAAAGACGCCGACAGCCTTTTACAGCATCGTTGTATGACCATTCCAGCCGACCAGCTTTATCTGCCTGGCCATGATTACGTAGACCGCGTCATGGTCGACAACAACCGTCCTCCTGCCGTACTGCGAAACATGCAGACGCTTTATAATACCGGCCGCCTGGGCGGAACCGGGTACCTCTCTATTCTGCCCGTTGACCAGGGCGTTGAACACTCTGCGGGGGCATCGTTTGCCGCGAACCCGCTCTATTTTGATCCGAAAAATATCGTCGAGCTGGCAATTGAGGCAGGCTGTAACTGCGTGGCCTCCACCTACGGCGTGCTGGCCTCCGTGTCGCGTCGCTATGCCCACCGCATTCCGTTCCTCGTTAAGCTGAACCACAACGAAACCCTGAGCTACCCAACCGAATACGACCAGACGCTCTACGCCAGCGTCGAGCAGGCGTTCAATATGGGTGCGGTGGCGGTCGGGGCAACCATCTATTTCGGTTCTGAACAGTCGCGTCGTCAGATAGAAGAGATCTCCGCGGCGTTCGAGCGCGCCCACGAGCTGGGCATGGTAACCGTGCTGTGGGCCTATCTGCGTAACGGCTCGTTCAAAAAAGACGGTGTGGATTACCACGTGTCTGCGGATCTGACCGGTCAGGCAAACCACCTTGCGGCGACCATCGGCGCGGACATCGTGAAGCAGAAAATGGCCGAGAATAACGGCGGCTATAAAGCGGTGAACTTTGGCTATACCGACGACCGCGTCTACAGCAAGCTGACCAGCGACAACCCGATCGATCTGGTGCGCTACCAACTGGCGAACTGCTATATGGGCCGCGCCGGGCTGATTAACTCCGGCGGTGCGGCAGGCGGTGAAACCGATCTGACCGACGCTGTGCGCACGGCGGTGATTAACAAACGCGCGGGCGGCATGGGGCTGATCCTCGGCCGTAAGGCGTTCAAAAAATCTATGGCCGACGGCGTGAAGCTGATCAACGCGGTTCAGGACGTCTATCTGGACAGTAAGGTCACGATCGCTTAAGTCTTTTCCTCTCACCCTAGCCCTCTCCCCAACGGGGAGAGGGGACTGTTCAGTGCATACGGGAAGAGGGCCGCCACCCGGCAACACATCAGCGCAAAAGCTGACAGTCCGGCGGCAACCGGCACTGCAACGCGCCGGGCAAAACTTCGATGCGGAATCGCTCGCCGCTGAGTGGCTCTCCATCGAGGTTAAAGGTCATGCCGTGTGGGGCGATCACTTCAAACCACGCGGATTTCCCGTCGATGATATTGGGGCTCTCCTCTGGCTGCGTCAGCGTCGTAAACAGCGCAGGCAGCAGCCCGTCGCCGGTAAAAATACGCAGCTGTAATTGACCGTCGTTGATCAATGCTTCCGGGCAAAGCTGCTGACCGCCCCCCGCCTGCCGCCCGTTGCCGATACCAATCACCAGCGCGTCGCCCTGCCAGTGGAAGTTTTCACCTTGGATCTCACAGCTGTCGGGCCTGAGCGTGTCCATGCGCATCAGACCATGGATGAGATACGAAACGCCGCCCAGCGCGGCCTTCAGTTTTTCCGGCGTTTCGCTGGTAATGCGGGTGCCGAAACCGCCCGTCGCCATATTGATAAAGCAGGTTTTTTCATTCACCTGAGCAATATCGACGGCGGTAGCCTTACCGAGAATGGCCAGTTGTAGCGCTTTGCCTACATCCTCCGGAATACCGGCGCTGGTGGCAAAATCGTTGGCGGTACCGAGCGGTAAAATCCCCATCGCCGGGCGAGCTGCGGCGTTGAGGTCAATGAGCGCACCGGCGATCTCGTTGATCGTTCCGTCGCCGCCGCCGGAAATGATGGTCTGAACACCTAACCTGATGCCCTCGTCGATGTAGCGCGCCGCATCGCCTTTTTCAAACGTTACCCGCACGTGTATGCATGCTCCGTCTTCACGCAATTCGGTAATCGCCTGGCGCAGCAGATCGTTGTCTGCACTCTTGCCGTTAAGAATTAATAAACTGTCTGGATAGGTTGCCATCCGGGTTGCTCCCTTTTTTAGCTATAGAAAGAGTGTATCCCAGAGAGGGAAAAAGCGGGTAAGAACAGGATGAAAGGCAAAAAATAAGCCCGCGTAAGGGCTTTGAAATCGACTAAAGAACCCCGTAGCGCTTACAGTGCATACTACTGCCGCTCAATTGACTATTGTGGTCAACGTTTGAGGTGTGACATTGGCCTTGCCTCGATTTTGAGCTGCTTACGCCAGACCCGATTATGTAGCGTTAGCGCAATGGAGCGGTAAAAAATCGATGAATTCATCCACATAATGTTCAAAAAGAAACATCCCAGCCCCAGCAAAGAGGTTATTTGCGGTGTGTAGTTCTCAACAGGGCCGAATAAAAGCGAAATCCCCGTCCAGATGAAATAAATGATGCTCATTATGCCTGTCAGCATAATGACGAAAATATGCAGTTTATATCCAGGTAAAGAACCTCGTGTAGTCAGAAACATCGTGCTCATCACTACCAGACAATACACAATCGCTGCAATGAATACTCCCATCATAACCTTAAATTCGGGTAAGCCGAGCCAGCGAAACAGCAACAACCAGAGGGACACTTGCAGCATGGCGTAGCAAAAAATAGCCAGTAACGTGCTCACTGCCAAAGGAATTCCTGTCATATGGACGCCCACAGGAACGCCGAACCGATCTTTTAACTGTTCTTTTAATGTTTCAAGCTGGTTGGGATCATCGGTCGCCATTTTACTTTTAACCAAAGCACTTAATGCAAGGCTATCTTTAATGTATTTCATCATGGACGGGTCAATAACTTCCTGTAAATGAAAAAGACTGAATTAAACCAAAAATGTATTTACCCGTTTGTGCAACATTCTGTGGATTTCTGATATTTCCTGAGATGGCACTTCCAACGAAGGCAGAAGAATTTGAAATGGTATTCAGCAACTCACGCTGTAAGAGCAACTGCAACGCTTCTGACGGATAACGTTTGGGATACACGCCTGCCTTCATTGCTGCTTTTACACCTGAATTCGAGATGCCGGGATTGCGGATACGAATAATCTCCTCTGTTAATCGCGTACGGTCGGCCCGGCTCATTTTTTGTAATAAGGAGAGCAAACTCTCAGACGATGAACGGTTAAGAAGGCGATATGTTAATGCAGCGCTTTTTAAACCCGCAGCAGCCCCGGCAAGAGAAATCGCATCCAGGGCTGTGTTGGTTGCTGTATACCACTCCTGGGAGTCCATCCACGCAACGTAGTCATCGTGATTCATAGCAATCAACGATAGTCGGCCAAGCCCATTTGCACATTGAATTCCAGTTGCTACACCACCGGCTAAAATCACAGCGGCTATAGCACCGGAAGACCCTGCAGTGAGAGGTATAGCCATACCGGCCCCTGCCGCAAGTACAACAGTAAGAATTGCGGCTCCGCAGGAAATTGCCGTTGAACCAATTTCAGTCGCCAGGGAAGGGGATTGAATCGTAGCCGTTGTTGCGTGAACGGGGTTAACTTGTGAGGCATTTACTTTGGTTATGACTACATGACTAACCGAGCTTTCGTTTGGTGTCGCAATCCTTCTTGATGGCCGTACTAGCCACTGACGTGTACCGTCTGAGTAGATAATCCCGGCCTGGCTAAAATTTCTGCTGCAGTCCAGTTGACCTGCAAGTGCTGTGAAATTTATATCGCCGCCAGAGGCAAGACCAAGACTGCGTGCGAGTTCGTAATCTGGAAGATCCTTTGAAAGTTGTCCTGTGAATGTCACTTCATCTCTCCGTCCGTGTGAAACGTTGATTGTTAATAAATCAAGAGTAAAGGTCCTGTTAACACTTAAAATTAGGAATGTTCCGAATAGTGTTCATCCCTCTCAAATCCATTAAAAATGTGATTAGGATCCTTTGTTCGTTCGACTTGCTTAGATGATACGCCTAATGCTGACACAAACCTTTCCCGGGTCAATGCAACGCCATATTTATCAGGGGGAAAAATTTCAGGAGTTAACAAAAAAAATAAGCCCGCGTAAGGGAGATTACGCAGGCTAAGGAGGTGGTTCCTGGTACAGCTAGCATTTATGGGTTATGTTTTTCAGCGGGGGGATAATACCCGTATTGAACGAAGCGGTATGTGATCCGATTCTAAGAATTATCCCAGCGTGAAAAAATCCCGTTGATTGACTATTTGCCGTGCGGATTTCGGGTATTTTCACCTTCAAAATTGCGCATCAGCAGCGCAAACTCCAGCTCTACTTCTTCAGGAACCGGCAGCCAGACCACATGGCCGTCGCCAGGTGCGACCTCAATCGCCTCACCTTTTTTGTTTTCCAGATGCTCCAGGCGGAAGTTCATGTTGCCCTGCGGTGTCATCAGCTCCAGGCTGTCGCCTTTAGTGAATTTGTTTTTTACGGCGACGGCGGCCAGCGGGCCTTTACGCTCGCCGGTGAAGTCGCCTACAAACTGCTGGCGTTCGGAAATCGAATAGCCATGCTCGTAGTTCTGGTAGTCGTCGTGGGTATGTCGACGCAGGAAACCTTCGGTATATCCGCGATGCGCCAGACCTTCCAGCGTTTCCAGCAGGCTGGTGTCGAACGGTTTACCGGCGGCGGCATCGTCGATGGCTTTGCGATACACCTGCGCGGTACGAGCGCAGTAGTAATAGGACTTGGTGCGGCCTTCGATTTTCAGGGAGTGCACGCCCATCTGGGTTAAACGCTCCACGTGCGCGATGGCGCGCAGATCCTTCGAGTTCATGATGTAGGTGCCGTGCTCGTCTTCGAAGGCGGTCATGTACTCACCCGGACGTTTGGCTTCTTCGATCATAAACACGCTGTCGGTAGGCGCGCCGATACCCAGCGTTGGCTCAACGTTGGTGACCGGGATCGGCTCGTGTTTATGCACGATGTTACCGATGTCATCCTCTTTGCCTTCCTGAACGTTATATTCCCAGCGGCAGGCGTTGGTGCAGGTGCCCTGGTTCGGGTCACGCTTGTTGATATAGCCAGAGAGCAGGCAGCGGCCGGAGTAGGCCATGCACAGCGCGCCGTGAACGAAGATTTCGATCTCCATATCCGGCACCTGGGTGCGGATCTCTTCGATCTCTTCTAGGGACAGCTCGCGAGACAGGATGACGCGGGTCAGCCCCATCTGTTTCCAGAATTTCACCGTTGCCCAGTTGACGGCGTTAGCCTGCACCGAGAGGTGAATGTCCATCTCCGGGAAGTTCTCCCGAACCAGCATGATTAAACCCGGGTCTGACATGATCAGCGCGTCCGGCCCCATCTCCACGACCGGCTTCAGGTCACGAATGAACGTTTTCAGCTTGGCGTTGTGCGGCGCGATGTTCACCACCACGTAGAATTTTTTGCCCAGGGCATGCGCTTCGTTGATGCCGAGCTGAAGATTCTCGTGGTTGAATTCGTTGTTACGCACGCGCAGCGAATAGCGCGGCTGGCCCGCGTAGACGGCGTCGGCACCATAGGCGAAAGCGTAACGCATATTTTGCAGCGTTCCCGCCGGGGAAAGGAGTTCCGGTTTAAACATGTTTATTCTCGTTCTGATGACAGGTCAGATCCGCGTGCACCAGGTGCAGCGGTAAGGGGAGATCCCCCACTTTAAGGGCGGGCATTGTAGCGCTGCGGGGCGGGGAGGTAAAGCCCGGACCCCTCACCCTAACCCTCTCCCCAGGGGGGAGAGGGGACTAAAACACCCTCTCCCCCCTGGGGAGAGGGCAGGGTGAGGGGAGAATGTTGTCAGGCAATCCTGCACGCATCCGCTTCCCAGCGATACCCCACGCCGTACACCGCGCGAATAAACGACTGGTCGGCGTCCAGCGCCTCCAGCTTGCGGCGCAGGTTTTTGATGTGGCTGTCGATGGTGCGGTCGGTCACCACGCGGTAATCGTCATACAGATGGTTGAGCAGCTGCTCGCGGGAAAACACTTTTCCCGGCTCGTGGGAGAGGGTTTTCAGCAGGCGGAACTCCGCGGGGGTGAGATCCAATAGTTTGCTGCGCCAGCTCGCCTGGAAGCGGCTTTCGTCGACGATCAGCGGGCTTTGTGCATCCAGCACCTGCAATTCACGCTGCGGTTTGCAGCGGCGGAGGATGGTTTTCACGCGAGCGACCACCTCCCGCGGGCTGTAAGGCTTGCAGATGTAATCGTCAGCGCCGATTTCGAGCCCCAGCAGACGGTCGATCTCTTCGATTTTGGCCGTCACCATCACGATGGGCACATCGGAGAAACGACGAATTTCCCGGCACAGGGTCAGGCCGTCAGTACCCGGCAGCATCAGATCCAGCAGGATCAGATCCGGCGGCGTCTGGCGCACGTAGGGCAGCACCTGGTCGCCGTGGCTGATAAGCGTTGGCGCATAGCTCGCAGCGCGCAAATAGTCGATCAGCAGTTGCCCAAGTTTAGGCTCGTCTTCCACGATCAAAATACGCGGTGTGTTGTCGTCAATCGGTAACTCGGTCATGCTTCCCTCGATAAATCCCGTTCCAGAGGTAACTCTACTGTAATGCTAACCCCGCCAAAAGGCGAATGGGCGGCGCGGATGGTGCCACCATGCGCCTCCACAATGTTTACGCAAATCGCCAGCCCAAGGCCGGAGCCCCCGCTGGCGCGGTTGCGTGAACCTTCGGTGCGATAGAAGCGCTCGAACAGTTTTTCCAGCTGCGCATCCTTCACGCCAGGGGCGGAGTCCGCAAAGGTCAGGGCAAAGCGCCCGTTCTCCTGCTTGCCGGAGATATGCAACCCGCCGCCGCCGTCGGTGTAGCGGAGGCTGTTCTCCAGCAGATTATTGAACAGCTGCATCAGGCGATCTCTGTCACCGAATACCACCGCGCTGTCAGGCAGCGAGAGGTTGATTTTCAGGTCACGGCTGGCGAAGCGTTCGCGGAACGCGCCGGTCACGACTTCAAGGATATTGATCACGTCGATTGGGGCTTTCTGGTAGGCCAGGGCGCCTTCATCGGACATGGAAAGCTGATGCAGATCGTCCACCAGTTTGGTCAGCGTACCGACTTCCGCCTGTAGCGAGGCCACGGATTCGGGGGTGAACTGCCGCAAGCCGTCCTGAATCGCCTCCAGCTCACCGCGCAGCACCGCCAGTGGGGTGCGCAGCTCGTGCGAAATGTCGGCCATAAAGTCGCGGCGCATCTGCTGGTTTTTCTCCAGCGTGCTGGCGAGCTGGTTGAAGTCCTGCGCCAGCTTGCCCAGTTCATCCTGACTGCGGGTGTCCACGCGGGTCGAGAAATCACCCGCCGCCAGCTTATGCGTGCCTTCCACCAGGCGTTTAACCGGCGCCAGCAGGCCGCGCGCCAGCGGGAAGGTGGCGAGCGCCGCAAGCAGGGTAGAAAGCGCGACAATCAGCCAACTGGTCTGGCGCTGCTGGCGATCAAAGTTGATGTCGGTGTTGCGCGTCAGCCGCTCGACCGGCGAGGCAATAACCCAGCCCACCGTGGCGCCGTTCGAGGTGATGGCGCGCTTTGTACCGTCCGGCGGTACCGGCGAGCGTGGGCCAACGAGCACGCGCATCTCCTGATCAATCACCCAGAACTGGGTGCGCCAGCCGTGCGGCGGCATGCCCGGCCCCGGACGGTCGTCGTCATTATCGTGCTCCAGCGAGCGCAGAATTTGAAATATAAAACGATCGTTATTGCGCAGAAAACGCCAGTTACCGTGCAGGCTATACTGTTCCCCCAGCGCGTCGCTTAAGCCCTGTAAGCGCTGTTCGTTACCGTGCTTGATGTAGTCAATAAAGCCGCGCTCAAAGCTTACCCGCACCGCCCAGTGCATGGTAATCAGCAGGACGATACAGGTGGCGAAAATCGCCACAAAAAGCTTACCGGTGATCCCCGGACGCCAGAATTTCATGGTGCACTCCTTTTGCCGCGTCGGATCACAACGTTTTTGGTCGTGTCATTCGGTACTCTGGCAAAGATAAAAGCGGGCAGGGCGATAATTACCGCCATGCTGAGGTAGGTGTATAAAAAGACCTGATGCGCGACGGGGGTGTCGGCGCTGAGATGGTGCTGACCGTACATGCCGAGCAGCAATCCGGCGACCGTGACCCCCACGCTCATAGAGAGCTGCATGATCATCGACAGCAGGCTGTTACCGCTGCTCGCCAGTTCGTCCGGCAGATCTTTCAGCGTCAGGGTGTTCATCGACGAGAAGCGCATGGAGTTGATGATCCCCTGGCAGAACAGCACCAGCGGCAGGATGTAGTACCAGCCCAGCAGCGCCACGGTCATAAACAGCAGACTAACCAGCGCCAGCCCGAGCGTGGCGGCCACCAGCACGCGGCGATAGCCAAAGCGGTTTACCACCTGCACCACAATACGCTTCATCCCCATGCTGCCGAGCACCATCGGGATCATCATCAGCCCGGCATGGAACGGCGAGAAGCCCATCCCAATCTGTAAAAATACCGGCGTCATAAACGGCAACATGCCGCTGCCGATGCGTCCGGCAAAGCTGCCGAACAGACCAAGACGGTAGGTGGGATTCTTGAACAGGTTCAGGCTAAACAGCGCGTTAGCGTTGCCTCTGGCATGCCACAGATACCAGAGAATGGCGGTGACACCCAGCGCTACCAGCAGGGCGAGCGACAGGGAGGAGATCCCCAGCCCTTTTTGCCCGTCGAGCGCCAGGGTGAGCGTCGCCATGCCAGCTGCCAGCAGGATGAAGCCAAAGAAATCAAAGCGCCGGGTCTGCATTTTATAGTTCGGCATCAGCGTCAGGGTGGCAATCGCGCCGATAATACCGACCGGCAGGTTGATCAGGAAGATCCAGTGCCAGGAGGCATACTCCACCAGAATACCGCCCAGCGCCGGGCCCAGCAGCGGGCCGACCTGACCGGGCAGGGTGACGAAGGTCATCGCCGCCATATACTGCGCGCGCGGAACAATTTTCATCACCGTTAACCGCCCGACGGGCACCATCATCGCGCCGCCGACGCCCTGTAGCACGCGCGCCATCACCAGCTGGTCGAGGGTATTGGCCTGGGCGCAAAACAGCGAGCCGGTGGTAAACAGCACAATGGCGGTGAAGAAGATGTTCCGTACGCCCACTTTATCCGCCAGCCAGCCGCTGGCGGGCAGCATCACGGCGACCGTCAGCACGTAGGCGACAATCACCATATGCATGTGTAGCGGGCTCTCCCCCAGGCTTTTCGCCATTGAGGGGAGGGCTGTGTTCACGATGGTCGTGTCCAGCGACTGCATAAAGAAGCCGAACGCGACGATCCACAATTGCCAGCGAACGTTACTGGGTAGGTCGGTCATTTACTCGGCCACCGTGGTTCTCTTTTTACGCGAAAAACGCAGCCGCAGGCGGTCAAAGAACAGATAGACTACCGGCGTGGTGTAGAGCGTCAGCAGCTGGCTCATCACCAGTCCGCCAACGATCGTGATCCCCAGCGGCTGGCGCAGTTCAGAGCCGTCACCGCCGGATATGACCAGCGGCAGTGCGCCGAACAGCGCGGCCAGCGTAGTCATCATGATCGGGCGAAAACGCAGCAGACAGGCCTGGAATATCGCCTCGTCCGGCGTCAGGTTGCCGTTGCGCTGGGCGTCCAGGGCAAAGTCAACCATCATTATCGCGTTTTTCTTCACAATACCTATTAATAGCATGATCCCAATGAGCGCGATGAGGCTGAATGGAGCACCGAACAGCTCCAGCGCCAGCAGCGCCCCCACGCCCGCAGAGGGAAGCGTGGAGAGAATGGTCAACGGATGCACGTAGCTTTCGTACAGCACGCCCAGCACGATGTACACCGTGGCAATGGCCGCCAGGATCAAAATGACCTGCGAGTTCATGGTGTCCTGGAACACCTGCGCCGTACCGGCAAAGCTGCCGCGCACGGAGGAGGGCACCCCAAGCTGGGTCATGGCGCGGTTAATGGCATCGCTGGCCTCAGACAGCGACGAGCCGGTTGGCAGGTTAAACGACACGGTCGAGGCGGCGGAAAGCCCCTGGTGGTTTACCGACAGCGGCGCGTTCGACGGCTGCCAGCTGGCGAAGTACGACAGCGGGATCGCCTTGCCGTCATCATTGATCACAAACATCTTGTCCAGCGCGCTGATGTCCTGGGTGTAGCGCGGATCGACTTCCATCACCACCTTGTACTGGTTCATCGGCTGATAGATGGTGGAGACTTCACGCTGCCCGAAGGCGTTGTTAAGCAGGCTGTTGGCCGCCTCCACGTTAATGCCCAGGCGGGCCATAGTTTCACGATCGTAGGTGAGCGCCATCTCCGCGCCGTTGTTCTGGCTGTCGGAGTTCACGTCCGCCAGCTGCGGCAGCGCGGCCAGCGCTTTACGGATCTTCGGCTCCCACTCGCGCAGGGCGGCTAAGTCATCCGAGAGCAGGGTGTACTGATAGCTGGCGTTAGCCTGTCGTCCGCCGACGCGGATATCCTGAACGGCCATCAAAAACAGGTTCGCCCCCGGCTCTTTGGCGAGCTTCACCCGCAAGCGGTCAATGATCTGCTGCGCCGTTTCGTGACGTTCACCGCGCGGCTTAAGGGTAATAAACATCATCCCGCTGTTAACGCGCGAGCCGCCGGTAAAGCCGGTAACGTTGTCTACGGCCGGATCTTCCCGGATGATTTTCATAAAGTCCTGAAGCTTGCCGCGCATCGCCTGGAACGAAATGCTCTGGTCTGCCTGAATACCGCCCATCAGCACGCCGGTATCCTGCTCCGGGAAGAAGGTTTTCGGGATGGTGATATACATCCAGACGTTGAGCCCGATGGTGGCGATAAGCACCAGCCCGACAATACGCGTGTGGTTCAGCACCCATTTCAGCGATTTGCCGTAGCCGGACTGCATCGCCATCAGGACGTGGCCAAAGCCTTTCCTGCGCGGCTGTGAGTGCGGTTGGCTGCGCTTTAGCATCCAGCCGCACATCATCGGCGTTAGCGTCAGCGAAATCACCAGTGAGATACCAATGGCGACGGAGAGCGTGACGGCAAATTCGCGCAGCAGTCGCCCCGGCAGGCCACCCATTAGCAGCAGCGGCAGGAACACCGCCACCAGCGACAGGCTCATGGACAGGACCGTGAAGCCCACTTCGCGCGTCCCCTGAAGCGCCGCCTGGAGCGGCTTCATGCCCGCTTCCAGATGACGCGAGATATTTTCCAGCACCACGATGGCATCATCCACCACAAACCCGGTGGCAATCGTCAGCGCCATCAGCGACAGGTTGTTAAGGCTAAACCCGCACAGGTACATGGCGGCAAAGGTGCCTATCAGCGATACCGGGACCGCTACCGCCGGGATCAGCGTGGCGCGCCCCGAGCGCAGGAACAGGAACACCACCAGAATTACCAGCGCGACGGAGATGATCAGCGTTTGCTCTACCTCTTCAAGCGAGGCGCGGATGGTGGGGGAACGGTCCTGCGCAATCTGTAGATCGATGGCCGCCGGAATGGTTTCCTGAAGCTCCGGCAGCCGCGCGCGGATGCTGTTCACCGTCTGAATGATGTTGGCTTCCGGCAGCTTGCGGATCATCAGCAAAATCGCCGGTTTGGCATTGGTCATCCCGGCGTTACGCACGTCCTGCACCGAATCGGTGACGCTGGCGACGTCGCTCAGGCGCACCGCCGCGCCGTTGTTGTAGTGAATAATCAACGGCTGATACTCGGCGGCGGTTTTCAGCTCGTCGTTGGTCTGGATCTGCCAGCGGTGGCTGCTGTCCTCAATCGCACCCTGCGGCTTACGCACGTTGGCGTTGCTGATAGCGGATCGTACGTCGTCAAGCGACACGCCCTGATTAAACAGCGCCTGCGGATTCAGCCCCACGCGCACGGCGGGCAAGGAGCTGCCGCCGACGTCCACGTCGCCCACGCCGTCAATCTGGGCGATGGTTTGCGCCAGCTGGGTGGAGGCAAAATCGTACAGCTCGCCCTGGGAGTAGGTCTCTGACGTAAGCGTCAGGATCATGATCGGCGCATCGGACGGGTTGGCCTTGCGGTAGGTTGGACGGCTCGGCATGCCGCTCGGCAGCAGGCTTTGGGCGGCGTTAATCGCGGCCTGCACGTCGCGCGCCGCACCGTTGATATCCCGGTCGAAGTTAAATTCCAGAATGATGCGCGTGCTGCCCAGCGAACTGCTGGAGGTCATCTCGTTAACCCCGGCAATCCGCCCAAGCGATCGCTCAAGCGGCGTCGCCACCGATGAGGCCATGGTTTCCGGCGATGCGCCCGGCAGCGAGGCGCTGACCATGATCACCGGGAAATCGACCTGCGGTAGCGGGGCCACCGGCAGCAGCCGGAAGCCGAGCACGCCGCACAGGGTGATAGCGACGGAGAGTAAAATCGTCGCCACAGGACGGTAAATGAAGAGGGCGAAAAACTTCACTTACGCCTCCTCTTCACGTTTCGGGAAGCGGCTTTTTGTCCACAGGGCCAGACGGTCAAACAGCAGGTAGATAACCGGCGTGGTAAACAGCGTCAGCACCTGGCTCACGAGCAGACCGCCGACCATGCCGATGCCCAGCGGACGGCGCAGTTCGGCCCCCACGCCGGTGCTCAGCATCAGCGGCAGTGCGCCCAGCAGGGCGGCGAGAGTGGTCATCAGGATCGGGCGAAAACGCAGCAGGCAGGCCTGGTAAATGGCCTCGCGCGGCGCCATACCCTGCTCGCGCTCGGCGGCCAGCGCAAAGTCGATCATCATGATGGCGTTTTTCTTCACGATGCCGATAAGCAGGATGATGCCAATTATCGCAATCACGTCCAGTTCGCTCCCCGCCAGCATCAGCGCCAGCAGCGCCCCCACGCCCGCTGTCGGCAGGGTGGAGAGGATGGTGATCGGGTGGATGAAACTCTCATACAGCACGCCAAGCACGATATACATCGCCACCACCGCCGCGACAATCAGCCAGACGGTGCTGCCCAGCGCGGCCTGGAACGCCAGCGTACTGCCCTGGAACTGGGTCTGAATATCGGACGGGAAGCTGAGTTCTTTCTCCGCGCCCAGAATGGCCTCCACCGCTTCGCCCAGCGAATACCCATCCGGCACGTTGAACGAAATGGTGGTGGACGGGAACTGATCGAGATGGTTAATCGACAGCGGGGTGTGGCGCTCTTCCACGCTGGCAATGGCGCTGAGCGGCACAATCCCGCCGTCTTTGCTGGTCAGGCGTATCGAGTCCAGCGCGGCAAGCCCGGGCGTGTTCTCGGTGTTATGTTCCAGCACCACGCGATACTGGTTGGCCTGGGTGTAAATGGTGGAGATCAGTCGCTGACCAAAGGCGTTATACAGGGCGTTATCCACGTCGGACATGGTAATGCCCAGACGGCTGGCGGTGTCGCGGTTGACGTTCACGTACGCCGCCAGCCCTTTATCCTGCCAGTCGCTGCTGACGTCAGAAACCTGCGGCAGTGCTTTCAGCTTATCCACCAGCTGCGGCACCCAGGTGCTGAGTGCATCAAGCGAGGTGGCCTGGAGCGTAAACTGGTACTGCGTGCGGCTCACCTGCGTATCAATGGTTAAATCCTGGATCGGTTGCAGATACAGCTCAATGCCCGGCACGCGCGCCACCGCGCTTTGCAGGCGCTCAATTACCGCGTTGACGCGATCGTCGCGGTCATCGAGCGGTTTAAGGTTAATTTGCAGGCGCGCGCTGTTGAGCGACGGGTTGGTGCCGTCCACGCCCACGTAGGCAGTCAGGCTTTCCACCGCCGGATCTTTCATGATGATCTCAGACACCTGCTGCTGGCGCTGCGCCATGTTGGCGAAGGAGACCGTCTGCGGCGCCTGAAGCGTGCCCTGAATAATGCCGTTGTCCTGAATCGGGAAGAAGCCTTTCGGAATGAAAATCCACAGCATCACGCTGAGCGCCAGGGTGCCGAGCGCCACGCCGAGCGTCGCCCAGGGATGATTCAGGACTTTCGCCAGCACGCGGCCGTAGGCGGCGATAATGCGCTCGAACATCCGCTCGGAGGCGCGCGAGAAGCGGTTTTGCTTGCGCAAAGATTCGTGGCTCAGCATGCGGGCGCACATCATCGGCGTCAGCGTCAGCGACACCACGGCAGAGATCAGAATGGCGACCGCCAGCGTCACGGCAAACTCGCGGAACAGCCGCCCGACGATATCGCCCATAAACAGCAGCGGGATCAGCACCGCAATCAGCGAGAAGGTGAGCGAGATGATGGTAAAGCCAATTTCTCCTGCGCCCTTCAGCGCGGCGGCTAAGGGCTTTTCACCTTTTTCGATATAGCGCGAGATGTTCTCGATGACCACGATGGCATCGTCCACCACGAACCCGGTGGCGATGGTGAGCGCCATCAGCGTCAGGTTATTAATCGAAAAGTCGAGGAACACCATCACCGCAAACGTCCCGACCAGCGAGAGCGGCACGGCGACGGCGGGAATGATGGTTGCCGGAACGTTGCGCAGGAACAGGTAGATGATCATCACCACCAGCGCAATCGCCAGCATCAGCTCGAACTGGGTGTCTGACACCGAGGCGCGAATATTCGTGGTGCGGTCAGAAAGCACTTTCACGCTCACCGATTTTGGCAGGCTTTCCACCAGCTGCGGCAGCATGGTGCGAATGCTGTCGGCGGTATCAATAATGTTCGCGCCCGGCTGGCGCTGAACGTTCATGACAATCGCCTGCTGCTTATTGGCCCACGCCCCGAGCCAGCTGTTTTCCGCGCCTTGTTCGACGGTTGCCACGTCGCCCAGGCGGATCGGTGCGCCGTTTTGATAGGCCACAATCAGCTGGCGGTATTCATCGGCGGACTGCATCTGGTCGTTGGCAGAGAGCGTGACCGCACGGGTTGGGCCGTCCAGCGAGCCCTTCGCTGAGTTAACGTTGGCGCTGCTGATGGCGGTGCGAATGGTTTCGCTGGTTAACCCCAGCGCGGCAATGGCCTGGGCATTGAGCTTAACGCGCACAGCGGGGCGTTGACCGCCCGCCAGCGTCACCAGTCCCACGCCGGTCACCTGCGAAATCTTCTGCGCCACGCGGGTTTCAACCATGTCTTCCACCTGCGTCATCGGCATGGCGGAGGAGGTGACGGCAAGCGTCATGATCGGCGGGTCTGCCGGGTTCACCTTGCTGTAAACCGGTGGATTCGGCAGGTCAGACGGCAGCAGGTTAGTGGCAGCGTTAATCGCGGCCTGCACCTCCTGCTCGGCGACGTCCAGCGACAGCGTGAGCTGGAACTGAAGCGTGACGACCGAGGCGCCGCCGGAGCTCTGGGAGGACATCTGCTTCAGGCCAGACATCTGGCCAAACTGACGCTCCAGCGGGGCGGTGATGGCGGACGTCACCACATCCGGACTGGCGCCCGGATAGAGGGTGACAACCTGAATGGTCGGGTAGTCCACTTCCGGCAGCGCCGACACGGGCAGAAAACGGTAGCCAATGATCCCGGCCAGCAGGATCGCCACCATCAACAGGGTCGTCGCAACCGGACGTAAGATAAACAGGCGTGATGGCCCACCTGTAGAGCTCGGCGGCATCACCTGCATCAGGCTTTTGCTCCTGTATTTTGCGCTTCCACCACCTCGACCTGCGCCCCTTCGGTCAGACGGTCAATACCGTCGGTTACGACGCGGTCGCCAGCGGACAGCCCGGCACTGATCACCACCGTCTGACTGTCCTGGATCCCGGTTTTCACCAGATGTTTGCTAACCTTGTTTTCGCTGTTCAGCACCCAGACAAAGTTGCCTTCACTGCCCATTTGCAGGGCCGCCGTCGGGATAACCACGGCGTTTTCTTCGGTCGCGACCAGCATTCGCGCATTGACGAACTGATTCGGGAACAGGGCATCGTCCTGATTGTTGAAGCGTGCTTTAAGCTTGATGGTGCCGGTGGTGGTATCGATCTGGTTATCCAGGCTCAACAGCGAACCTTCGCTCAGCTTCTGCTTGTTGGTGCGATCCCAGGCTTCAACCACCAGCGCTTTTCCGGCCTTCTGCGCCTGTATCACCGTCGCAATGTCGCTTTCCGGCAGGGTAAAGACGAGATCGATAGGGTGCGTCTGGGTGATCACCACGATGCCCGTGGTATCGCCGCTGGAGATTTGGTTGCCGATATCAACCTGTTTCAGGCCCACGCGGCCGTCAATCGGCGCGGTGATCCGGCTCCAGTCGAGCTGGAGCTGGGCGCTGGCGACCGCGGCTTCGTCGGCCTTGATGGTGCCCTGAGATTCACTGACCAGAGACTGCTGGGTATCCAGCTCCTGGCGCGACACGAGGTTGGTTTTTACCAGCTGCTGATAGCGGGCTAAATCGCGGCGGGCATTGGCGAGGGTGGCTTTGTCTTTCGCGAGCTGCCCCTGCGCCTGCGCCAGGGCCACCTTAAACTGGCTTGGGTCGATTTCCGCCAGCAGATCGCCGGCTTTCACCTGCTGGCCTTCCTGGAAGTGGATGGCCATCAGCTGACCGTCCACGCGGCTACGTACCGTCACGGTGTTGGCGGCGGTGATGGTTCCCAGCCCGGAGAGATAACGAGGCACCGCTTTATTCACCGCCGTTGCCGCCTGCACCGGTGCCAGCGCCGCGCCGCGCATACCGTGGCGCCCGCCGCCCGTTGGACGTTGTGAGGGGCTATTGGCGCCAGCAGGTGCCGTGGAGTTCGCGGACTGGCTGTGCCAGTACCAGGCGGCCAGGACCACCACAATCAGACCAACGGCGATTGCCCAGCGGGATTTGTTACTGCCTTTCATCGTTATACGTTCTCGTCCTGAAACACTTTCGGGGAATGATACTAGTTTAGTCAGGTAACACAGCGGAAAAATGGAGGAAATATGGAAGACTGTCAGGAATGGTCTGAGTGTGGTGCGTTGTTTCGCCGGGTGGCGGCTTCGCCTTACCCGGCCTACAAGATCCTCGAACCGTAGGCCGGGTAAGCGAAGCCGCCACCCGGCACAACCCCATTAGCTAAACACCACCTGCGCCCAGCGGGCCAGTCCTGCCGTAACGGAGCCAAAGTCATCGCCGCCGGCAATCGGGATCCCCGGCAGCTGTTCCGCCAGCGCTTTCTTGATCAGCGGTGAACGGGCGCTACCGCCGGTCAGGTAAATCACGTCCGGTTTCTCTTTGCCATTCTCAAGCGCCAGCTGCACCTGCTCCAGAATACGCTGTAGCGGCTGAGCCAGCGCCATTTCCAGCCCTTCCTGGGTGATAGCCGTAGCCAGATCGTCACTGATAAACGGTAGCGTAACCGCATGCTCAGGACGATCGGAAAGGGCAATTTTGCTCTCTTCGGCGGTGCGCACCACCCGGTAGCTCAGACGCTGACGCCACACCTTATACAGCAGCGCGACCTTCTCTGCATCCTGCGCATCACGCACCAGATCGTTAAGGAAACGCCCATTCGCGGTGCTGTAAAAATCACTCTGGGCAGGGACGTCGTTGATGGCAATCGCATTCCACCATGGCAGGATCGGCAGGGCGATGCCTTTCTCGGTTTGACCGCCCATGCCGAGCAGCGGCATCAGGCTCTTGAATGCCAGGGCGATATCCAGATCGTTACCGCCCACGCGGCAGCCGCTGTGTCCCAGCAGGCTGTTTTCACGATCGCGACGGTGATGCCACTGCGGACCCATCAGCAGTAATGAACAGTCCGTCGTACCACCGCCGATGTCCACCACCAGCACCCGTTTCTCTTCCGTCAGCGTGGCTTCAAAATCCAGTCCCGCCGCAACCGGCTCATACTGGAACACCACGTCACGGAAGCCAGCCCGGTGCGCTGCACGCTCAAGGATCCCCTGCGCCTGCTGGTTGGCTTCGTCGCCGCCCAGCCCCTGGAAGTTGATCGGACGGCCAATCACCGCCTGGGTGATGGCATCCGGCACCTGGGATTGCGCCTGATTGCGGATGTGCAGCATCATCGCGCAGACCAGATCTTCAAACATCGCCACCTGCTGTGGCTTCAGGCCGCTGGCGCCGAGGAAGGATTTCGGCGATTTAACGAAGTAGACCTCTTCCGGGTCTTCAATGTACTGCCCGAGGGAAGAGAGGCCGAACTGCACGCTGGAAGGGGTAACGTCGATATCTTCCTCGCGGTTAAAGCTGACCGCACGGCGCAGCAGCGCCTGGGTTTCCGCCGCCGTGGCCGGAACCTGATGATGGCGGAACAGCCACTCGCTCACCGCTTCACGCGTGGGCGCACAGAGCATTGACGGCAACAGCGTACTGCCGTTTTCCATTTTCAGGAGCTGTGGTTGTCCGTTTTGCATTATCGCAACCGAGCAGTTTGCGGTGCCGTAGTCGAATCCAATAAACACAATAAATCCCCATGCCGGTGAGAAGGGGCGAGACTTTAGCGAAATGTCTGCCAGGCGACAACAGGAATATGAAAGCAAGGCGCAACGCGATCTTTCGGTTTATGCTGAGGTAAATACAAAAGGAGAGACGATGTACACTCTGAACTGGCAACCGCCCTACGACTGGCAGTGGATGTTTGGCTTTCTTGCCGCGCGTGCGGTCACAGGGGTTGAGACCGTTACGGAGGATTACTACGAACGCAGTTTTGGCTATGCGGAGCATCAGGGCATATTTCGGGTTGTGCCAGACAGCGCAACCCATACGCTGGCGGTGTCGCTCAGCCCTGGCCTGATCCCGGTGGCGGATATTTGCCTGGACCGCATTGCCCGCCTGTTCGATCTTGATTGCGACCCGCTAAGAATTGCGCAGACCCTGGGCGACCTCGGCGCGGCGCGGCCGGGGTTACGTTTGCCGGGCGCGATGGATGCCTACGAGCAGGGCGTGCGCGCCATTCTCGGGCAACTGGTGAGCGTGGCGATGGCGGCAAAACTGGCGTCAAGAGTGGTGGCGCTGTGCAGTGAACCCATCCAGGACGCGCCGGGCTACCTCTGTTTTCCTCCGCCAGAGGTACTGGCCGCGGTGGATCCGCTGGCGTTGAAAGCCCTTGGGATGCCGCTCAAGCGTGCGGAGTCGTTGATTCATCTGGCGCAGTCGGTGGTGGACGGTGAATTCCCGCTGTTCCCGCCTGCGAACGTCGAGGCCGGGATGAAGGCGCTACAGCAGCGCCCCGGCATCGGGCGCTGGACCGCAAATTATCTGGCCTTGCGCGGCTGGCAGGCGAAGGATGTTTTCCTGCAGGATGATTATCTCATTAAACAGCGCTTTGCCGGTATGACGCCCGCGCAGATCCGTCGCTATGCCGAGCGCTGGCAGCCGTGGCGCTCGTATGCGCTGTTACATATCTGGTACACCGACGGCTGGTCGCCGTCAGTTGATGGCGAAATAGCTGGTATTCAGCAGTAGATCGAGCGGCTGCGCTTCCCCGATGGTGTCGCCGTAAATAAAGTCAATGCCGATGCCCGACAGCGTATTCATCATGATCGACTGATGGCATGGCCCGGCAATGGTTTTTATGCCCAGACGCTGGGCGTGGCCCTGAATGATGGTCACCATCATCTCATCCATCAGATTGCCGTGGACGTTGGTTACCACGTCTGCATCCAGCAGCAAATAATCAGCGGTGTTGGCGCTGAGCTGGCTGAAGACGTTCATATCGCGTCCAACCCGGGTCAGCACCACGCGACAGCCAGCCTGACGAAGCTTTTGCAGACCCTGCTGCACGTTTTCATCCGTATTGCTCAGCACATCAACGGCGATCGCCAGATGCAGCAGCCGCGCCGGCAGCGGACCTCTGGTGATCAGGTCGAGCAGCTCATCCACCAGCGTGACGCTGGCTAAACCCGCTTCTGAGAGCGGCAGCGCGACGCCCATCCCTTTGGCCGCCACCTGTGCGGCATAGGTACGGAAAAATTCGCTGAATATACGTCGGTCAAGGGCGTGCAGCAGCTCCGGCTCCGCCAGCCCGGCGCGGAAGGCATGCTCTTCCAGCACTTCCCCCTGGCTGGTCCACAACCGCAGGGAAATCAGCCAGAAGCTACTGCTCTCGGGAATGCGCGGTGAGGCGACGCTGCGGGCGATCATCAGCAGATGATTATCTTTGATCATGTGCCACTGCTCATCCAGCGACATCATGCTGCGCGTGCTGTGGATCCGCTCCTGCTGGGGTTCATAGACGGTGACCACACCGCGCCCGCTGTTTTTCGAGGCGTAACAGGCGATATCGGCCTGAGACATCACTTCCGCTGTCTGATAATTAGCGTCGTCAATCAACGTGATCCCCGCGCTGGCGCCGATGCGGTGCAGGCGTCCTTCCCAGGAAAAATGATAGTTGTTGATGGCGTCGATCAACCGGCCCGCAATATAGCGTGCGCTTTCGACGTTGCAGTCCGGCAGCAGCAGGCCAAACTCGTCGCCGCCCAGACGCGCCAGCACGTCGCTGGAGCGCAGCATGGTCAGCATCAGCGAAGAGAGTTCGCGCAGGAGCGCGTCGCCCGCCGCGTGGCCTGCGGTATCGTTCACCGCCTTAAAACGGTCAAGATCGATAAAGACCAGCGCGTGACGCTGATGGGTCTCCTGTACCGTCTGCAACAGGCGCTTAAGATGGTTTTCAAAACTGACGCGGTTCGCCAGGTGGGTAAGGGCGTCATGGGAAGCGCTGTAGCTCAGCTGGCGCAGCATTTTGCGCGACTCGGTGACATCCTGAATCACCAGCACCGAGCCGATAGCGTGCCCCTCCAGGGTGCTGAGCGGGGTAATGCTGTAATGAATGTCGAAACTGCCGCCATTCCGGCAGTTAAGCACCACATCCTGTTCGATATCGGTACGGGACATATCGCCGCTGTGGATGTTTTCCATTAACGGGCCGTTCTCGCCGAAGGTAATGTGCAGCACCTTCAGAACGGGCTGACCCAGCGCTTCGCTTTGCGACCAGCCGCTCATCTTCTCGGCGACCGGGTTCATAAAGGTGATGTTCATGTCGATATCGGTGCACAGCACCGCTTCGCCGATGGAGTCGAGGGTGATATGCAGGCGCTCTTTTTCATGGAACAGCGCCTCGTTCAACTGCTTCACCTCGGTCATATCCATATTGATCCCTAACAGCCGCTCCACTTCGCCCTGTTTGTTCAGCACCCGGTTCGCCAGCGAACGAATGTGGCGAATGCCATCCTTGACGCGAATGCGAAATTCCAGCTTGAAAGGCACCCTGGCCTGGAGTGACTCACGCAGTACCTGTTCGGCGTGCGCACGATCTTCAGGCACCATGGCCGCATGCCAGAGCTGCCAGGTGGGTTTAATGTGCGGGGGGATCTCGTACAGCTCAAACATCCGTTTATCCCAGCTGATCACGTCCGGCTCGAGATCCCACTCCCAGATCCCGATGCCGCCGGCTTCGTTCGCGAGGGTGATACGCTCCATCAGACGCTTATTCACCCACTCGGTCTGTTTCAGGTCGTTGATGTCTTCAATCTGGGCAATAAAGTAGAGCGGCGTGCCGTCTGCATGGCGCACAACGGAAACGGCCAGCAGCGCCCACACCACCTCGCCGCTGCGGGTGTAGTAGCGTTTTTCGAGGCTGTAGCTGTTGATCTCCCCGTTAATCAGCTGTTGCAACTGCTCCAGGTCGGTATTTAAATCTTCCGGCCAGGTTAACTGCTGGAACGTGAGCGACTGAAGCTCAGACTGACTGTAACCGAGGAAATTGCACAGCGCCTTGTTGGCCTGAAGCCACTGGCCCTCAATGCCCACCAGCGCCATACCAATCGCGGAATATTCCATCGCATTACGAAAACGTTCTTCGCTTTCAGTAATATGTTTACGCTCGGCCCGGAAGGCATACATCACCATCGTCATAATGTTGGCGGGGAGCAGCATCATCAGAAAGGGAAGCCATGGCGCGTTGAAGGTCACCATCATGTTTGAAGGTGTCATGGAGGGCGGGTTTCGCGCCATCATCAAGGACACCATCATGATGGTGAATAAAAAAATCAGGAATGCTTCCATTCGCGGCAGGCGTACCGCGCTCCACATCAGCAAAACGATGATGCAGGTGAACGGCCACGGCAGCCAGGTGATTGCCGTCCAGCTAAGAACCAGCGTAACGACCAGGGTCACCAGCGTTTCCAGCAGCAGTCTCGGGTTGCGGTGGCGCAGCAGGTAATGCGGTTTAAACAGCAGACCTAACGGTACAAGCGCCAGCGCGCCAATGGCTTCTGAAAGTACCCAAAACAGAAAATTACGCAGCGGCTCCGCGCCTGGCACCAGAAAATGAACCAGAATGCCGCCCACCAGCGGCGGCACCAGGGCGCTGCCGAGGGCAAGGCGTATCCAGTCGTTGAGGTTTTGCAGCGGGTTATACCAGGGGAGCAGCTTACGCAGCAACACCGCACCAACACAGGCCTCAATAATATTGATTGCCGTGTAGGTTAAGTTGATTGATTCCCATGAAAAGAGCATCCACGAGGCAAAAATATTGCCAAAGGAGCAGGCGAGGGCGATGCCGGGCCACATTTTTCCCGCATGGCGGTAAAACGCCACCATCATAATGGAGGTCGGGAACCACAATGGCGCCAGCAGCGAACCGAAGCGAGTCAGCTCAAGGGAAAATAAGGTGAAGATGAACGTGACCAGACCCAGACAGACAAGCCGCAGTAAAGGATGTGGGGTAGTAACCAAAACCCGCTGGTATTGTTTATTCATTACCGCTCTATCCAGGGACGCCGTGTTGTCAGGAGCCAGCTCCGGACGCGTGAAATCATTAATTTGGTTTATGCTAGTACAAACATTTTACAATTCATATGCTGAGTGCTCAGATTTTGACTTCATAGACTTATAAAATAGTTACTCTGCGAAGAAGGGGGATGAAATGGTGAAAATCCGTGCGTAAAAATTTCGCTAAAGGCGTGAAACGGCGCTTTTCAGCCCGCCTCGCATAACCTGCGCATTCGACTGGTATCACGCCCCCGAAATCCCTATAATTGCCGCGTTTGACGCTCCGGCGTCGTCCTTCCTTACATCCAGGTTAATCAGGTCGCTAAATTTATGACTGATAAGTCTCATCAGTGCGTCATCATAGGCATCGCCGGCGCATCGGCTTCAGGTAAAAGTCTTATTGCCAGTACGCTTTATCGCGAACTGCGTGAACAAGTGGGTGATGAGCATATCGGTGTTATTCCCGAAGATAGCTATTACAAAGATCAATCCCATCTTTCGATGGAAGAGCGCGTAAAAACCAACTACGACCACCCCAGTGCGATGGATCACAGTCTGCTGTTCCAGCATCTGGAAGCGCTGAAGCGCGGCGAGGCGATTGAGCTGCCCGTCTACAGTTACGTGGAACATACCCGCACCCAGGAAACGATCCGCATTGAGCCCAAGAAGGTGATTATCCTTGAAGGGATTTTGCTGCTCACCGACGCCCGTCTGCGCGAATCAATGAACTTCTCGATTTTCGTCGATACCCCGCTGGATATCTGCCTGATGCGGCGTATTAAACGCGACGTTAACGAACGCGGTCGCTCCATGGACTCCGTAATGGCGCAGTATCAGAAAACCGTTCGCCCGATGTTCCTGCAATTTATTGAGCCTTCTAAACAATACGCCGATATTATTGTGCCTCGCGGCGGTAAAAACCGTATTGCCATTGATATCTTAAAAGCGAAAATCAGTCAGTTTTTTGAATAAGCCGTGTGAATTGTGTACCGTTCAGAGATAACCTGGTTTTGCCCTGACGCCGTAAGGATTCAGGGCGCGATGCACGAAAGGAGAAAGTGCCATGCGTCTTTGTGACCGCGATATAGAAGCCTGGCTGGATGAAGGCCGCCTGTCTATCACCCCGCGTCCGCCGGTTGAGCGTATTAACGGCGTGACCGTCGATGTACGTCTGGGGAATAAGTTCCGCACCTTCAGCGGCCACACGGCACCGTTTATCGACCTCAGCGGGCCGAAAGACGAAGTCAGTGCGGCGCTGGATCGCGTCATGAGTGACGAAATCGTCATCGAAGAAGGAGAGGCGTTTTATCTCCATCCTGGCGAACTGGCGCTGGCGGTGACCTTTGAATCGGTCACGCTGCCTGCGGATCTGGTCGGCTGGCTTGACGGACGCTCTTCTCTGGCGCGTCTGGGCCTGATGGTGCACGTCACCGCGCACCGTATCGATCCGGGCTGGTCTGGCCGTATCGTGCTGGAGTTCTTTAACGCCGGTAAACTGCCGCTGGCGCTTCGCCCGGGAATGATGATCGGTGCGTTGAGCTTCGAACCGCTGACCGGCCCGGCAGACCGTCCTTATAACCGCCGTCAGGACGCAAAATATCGCGACCAGCAGGGTGCGGTTGCCAGCCGTATCGATAAAGACTGATCTGTGAGTTCACTGAGGAAGCCATGAGAAGAGTTCTGACAACGCTGATGATTTTGCTGGTGGTGCTGGTGGCTGGCCTTTCAGCGTTGGTGCTGCTGGTTAACCCGAATGACTTCCGGGCCTATATGGTGCGGCAGGTTGAAGCGCGCAGCGGGTATGAACTCAAGCTGGACGGGCCGCTGCGCTGGCACGTCTGGCCGCAGCTCAGCATTCTCTCCGGACGTATGTCGCTCACCGCGCCGGGCGCCGCGCAGCCGCTTGTTACGGCGGATAACATGCGTCTTGATGTCGCGCTCATCCCGCTCTTATCCCATCAGCTCCAGGTTGAACAGGTGATGCTGAAAGGGGCGGTGATTCAGCTTACGCCACAAACCGAAGCCGTTCGTCAGGCGAATGCTCCGGTCGCACCGCGTGAAAATACTTTGCCTGACGTTCCGTCTGACACCGGCTGGTCTTTCGATATTGGTAATCTGAAAGTCGCTGACAGCGTGCTGGTTTTCCAGCATGAGGATGACGAACAGATCACCGTCCGCAATATCAACCTCAGGATGGAGCAGGACGCCAACCATCACGCGACCATGGAGTTCTCCGGGCGGATCAACCGTAATCAGCGCGATCTCAACCTGTCGATGAATGCGAACGTGAACGCCTCTGACTACCCGCACCAGCTGACGGCGGACGTTCAGCAGGTCAACTGGCAGCTGACCGGCGCGGATTTACCCGCGAAGGGGATCGCCGGCCAGGGCACGATGCAGGCGGTGTGGCACGAAGAGCGCAAACAGCTCGAACTGAACGCGCTCAACCTCCAGGCCAACGACAGTTCCCTGAAGGGGCAGGCGAGCGTCACGCTTGATGAGAAACCGAAGTGGGTGTTGGATCTGCAATTCGACAAGCTGAACCTTGAGAACCTGCTCGCGGCCCAAACGGTGAATGCGACCGATGAGGGTGTCGCGCAGGTAGGGCAAAGCCAGGTCACGCAGTCGCGTCCGGTGATCTCCTCCAGTCTCGATCTGCCTGACTACAATGGTCTGCGCGGATTTACCGCCGACATTCTGCTGAAAGCGAACAGCGTGCGCTGGCGTGGGATTGATTTTACTGACGTCAACAGCCAGATGTTCAACCACAACGGCCTGCTGGTCATCTCTGAGCTCAGCGGAAAAATGGGGGCAGGAAATCTCTCCCTGCCGGGCACGCTGGACGTACGTAAAGACGTTGCCAGCGCCGCGTTCCAGCCGCGTCTGGAAAACGTTGAGATTGGCACCATCCTGAAAGCCTTTAATTACCCGATTTCCCTCACGGGGCAGCTGTCGCTGGCCGGGGATTTCTCCGGCACGAAGATTGATGCGGACGCCTTCCGTCGTAGCTGGAAGGGGCAGGCGCACGTTGAGCTAAAAGATTCGCGCATGGAAGGGCTGAACTTCCAGCAACTGGTGCAGCAGGCGGTAGAGCGCAGCAGCAGCGTGAAGGCGAATGAAAACTACGATAGCGCAACCCGTCTCGACAGCTTTACCAGCGAGCTTGCCCTCGACAACGGTCAGCTCTCGCTCGACGAGATGCAGGGAATCTCGTCCCTGCTGGCGCTGACCGGAAACGGCGCGCTGGATCTGGTGAAAGAGACGGTTGACACCCGCTTCAACGTCCGCGTGAAGGCTGGCTGGGAAGGGGAAGGCCAGCTTGTCGAGTTCCTGAAAGAGACGCCGATACCGCTGCGCGTGTACGGAAAATGGCAGGAACTCAATTACAGTTTGCAGGTCGATCAGATCCTGCGTAAGCACCTTCAGGATGAAGCGAAACGTCGGCTGAATGACTGGGCGGACCGCAATAAAGAGTCTCAGTCTGGTAAGGACGTGAAAAAGTTGCTCGATAAGCTCTGATGCCTGTTGTGCCGGGTGGCGGCTTCGCCTTACCCGGCCTACAAAAGCCAGACACCGTAGGCCGGGTAAGCGTAGTGTATGACCGGATACATAGGTAACAGATCAGACCGGGAACATAGGTAACACTTTTCAGTCTATCCGGAGCACACTCTGGGTTTTTCGGTCGTAGTACGCAAGCGTTA